>JBKBUO010000019.1:0-11541 GCA_046290005.1 Archaeoglobaceae archaeon
CATACCTTACCCCCAACTTTCAAGCGCTTTTTAAATCTTGTATAAAAACTTTTCGCTAAACTCGCGTTTAATGGGTATAATTTTTGATGCTCACTAAGTAGGGTAAGCTTTAATCAAGAAAGTTTTATATCCGGTAGAGCTTGCGATCACTACAACAGATACGAAGAAGACTTCGACATCGTCTCTTCCTTAGGGCTGAGAGTCTTCAGAACGTCGCTAAAAATCTTTTACTCGCACACGGTAGAGCTTATGTAGCGATACACGAAGTTTGCAAGGATCTGGGATATCCAAAACCACAGGTAGCACCCACCCGTGAGTCACATAATACTCTTCTCACCACGTGATCCATCCTCAAAAGATGACATGGAAGAAGCGAAGAAAGGGGATTGGTTCTTCAACAAGTGCATCCTCGAATCGATCAGAACGGGTTGCATTCATCGACCTTTGGGAAGAGAAGAAGAGATAGACTACCTGAAATCGTCTTGGGACTTCATAGGTGTGGGAAGTTTATCCCGAGGGTTTGAAAGAGATCCTAATCTCGCTCAAAAAGTATGATAAGCCAATAATCGTAACGGAAAATGGAATAGCGACAAGAAACGACGAACAGAGGTGCAGATACGTAGTAAGGCATCTGAAAATGTTGCACGAAGCTATTTTGAACGGCGCAGATGTGAAGGGTTACATACACTGGTCCCCCATGGACAACTTCGAGTGGAGCGTCGGCTATTCGATGAAGTTTGGCTTGGTTGAGGTCGACTTCGAAACCCTCGAAAGAAAACTAAGACCGAGCGCATACCTCTACAGAGAAATAGCGGAAGAGGACGCTTTACTTCGGAATCACTTGGAACGATATGGCTAAACAATTTCAAAGAGGTTTCGACCAAGAAATAATCTTCCACCCCACAGATCTATGGAGCGATGCAAAAACCATAACCGAAAGCCTTAAAATTCAATCCCCATATTATTTTTAAAGGAGGTAAGGATGTCGGAAATCTGCTCGAAGTGTGGTTTACCAAAAGATCTCTGCGTCTGTGAAGAAGTCGCGAAGGAACAGCAGTTCATTTCGATAAAGGTCGGAAAGAGAAGATATGGAAAGGAAGTGACCATAATCGAGGGCTTGGATGGTAGCGAGATAAATCTTGAGGAGCTTGCAAAGTTTTTGAAGTCAAAACTCGCCTGCGGAGGGACGATCAAAAACGGTGTGATAGAGCTCCAAGGAAACCATGTGAACAAGGTTAAAGAGCTTTTGGTTAAAAAAGGTTTCAATCCGAGCAGAATAAGGATCTGAGGATGCTCGAAGAAGCCTATATTTTGATCTTGGCAGTTTTATTGGACAGAATCTTCAAAGAACCTCCACTGTTCGCCCATCCGGTGGTGTGGTTTGGGAAGATCGTTGCCCTCTTCCAAAGGCTCTTTTTAAAATTGGAGAGAAAAGTAGCAACTGTTCATTTTCTCCTCGGATTTGCCTTGAGCGCAATGCTGATTCTCTTCGCCGTCTTTCTCGCAAAAATTCCGTTACCGCAACCAATTCAATTCATCTGGCATCTCTATCTCCTCTTCTCCTCGATATCGATATGGAGCATGATCGAGCACGCGGAAAATTGCATCAAAAAGAACTTTGATCCGATGGAAGTGCAGAAAATAGTGAGCAGAGATACGACTAAGTTAAACGATTTCCAGCTCAGGTCCGCGGTCATTGAATCCACCGCTGAGAACTTCGTAGATGGCGTATTTGCTCCACTTCTCTACTTTTCCTTCTTCGGCATCGTTGGCGCAGTCGTTTACAGAGCGATAAACACCGCTGATGCGATGGTTGGATATCGTGGGAGATACGAATACTTTGGAAAATTCATCGCAAGGCTTGACGATGCTCTAAACTTTATTCCCGCAAGGCTTTCGCTCCTCTTCTTCGAAATCTTGAAACGTGGAAGCTTCACATATGGTTTGAAGAATAAGGTGAAGCTCAATGGGTGCACGATATCTGCGATGTCCTACGTTCTCGGCGTTAAACTCGAGAAACCCGGTTACTACTCTCTCCCGGGGAGAGATCCGGAAAAAGAAGACGTTGTAAGAGCAGTAAAGATATTTAGAAACCTTAGCTTTGTTTCAATCGCTTTTTCCACGCTCATTTTGATTTTGAGGAACTTCTCCTTTGCTTGAAAACAAAAAGTGGAAAAGACTTATATATCCTCGTGGAAAAGGTCGAGAAATCGAAAGGTGGTTTGAATGATAGATGAAGTAGTTCGAGAAAAAGCGCTTGCACTTGCAGATGCAGTGAGGAGCCTTGAAGAGTATCGGGAGTTTTTAGAGATGGAAAAGAACCTGAAAGCAGATGGCGAAGCCCAGGAAATGATAATGGAGTTCCAGAAGAAGCAACAGGATTTTGTAACCAAACAGATGTCTGGGGTCTTTGACAACGAGCTTTTAAGCGAGCTCACAGATCTTCAATCCAAACTAAATGCGAGAGAAAGTGTAGTAATGTTCATCGAGTCATACAACAGGCTTCTCGCAGTAATTGGAGAAATTCTCGATCTTATAAGCGAAAGACTCGAGTTGGACGTTGGAGAAGTTTACAGAAGGTAAGCGGAGCTAATGTTTGTTGAGCTCATAGCCTTTGCCTTAGGATTTATCTCAATTTTTTCCCCTTGCGTTCTTCCAATAATTCCCGTTGTTTTTGGCGCATCCCGAATGAGAATCGTCGACACCATAGCCCTGTTCATCGGGCTAATATTTTCTTTTCTGACTTTGAGCTTCCTATCTGTCTTTGTTGTGCGCTTAAAGATTCTTGGATATGCGTTGCTCTTCTTCCTATCCATTTATCTGCTCGACGAAAGAGTTGAGCTTTTTTTGAGTAGAAAGATTTCTTCGCTCATGTTTTTGTCGAAAGTGAAGCTCCCACCCTTCATCTACGGTTTCTTCCTCACCTTCTTCTGGCTACCATGCGTTACACCATTCTTAGGGCTTGCAATAAGCTCTGCTGCGATAGCAGAGAGAGCAATCGAGGTATCGCTGTCCTTCACAACCGGCGTTGCAAGCGCAATATTGCTATTGCTCCTCGTTGGAAAAAAGCTGAACCTAGGAGAGAAATTGAACGTTCGCTGGGAAAATTTCAGAAAAGCCCTTGGAATTGCGGTGTTGTTTGTTGCGGTTTACTTCCTCGCTATGAGCTTTTAGCGAAATATTTTTTAAAATTCGAGCGCACTTGTCTCGATGAGACTCTTCGTCGCTGTAGACGTCGATGAAAACTCGAAGACTCGCATTGATCCATTGATCTCGAGACTTTCAACCCTCCAAGGTGTTAAAGCGGTCGAAAGGGAGAACCTGCACACAACCTTAATCTTTTTGGGCGAAGTCGAGGAGAGTAAAGTGAAGGAAATAAGATCTGCGCTTTCAGGCGTTCGATTTACACCCTTCGAAATCTCTCTCAAAGGTGTTGGAAAATTCCCGGAAAAGGGCGATGCAAGGGTTGTTTGGATAGGTATAGAGGACAATGGAAAGCTCGTCGAACTTGCTGAGAAGGTCTACTCTGAGTTAAAAAAGCTCGGTTTCAAGAGGGACAAAGAGTTCGTAGCCCATATTACGGTTGCAAGGGTGAAAAGAAGGAACAAAGACGTCGAAAAAGTTGTTAAAGAATTTGAAAACGCTGACTTCGGAAAAATGATCGTTGAAAATTTCAAATTGAAGCAGAGCATTTTAAAATCCTCGGGACCAGTGTATAGAGATGTCGAAGTCTTTGGATGCGATAAAAGAGATTCTAAGTGAAGTGATAAAAATCTCGACGCCAAGTAAGGAAGAGGTTGAGAGAGCAAGGAGAGCTGAGAAGTTGCTTCGTGAGCGCCTTGATGCGCTTAGCGTTGATTACGTTTTTGTTGGTAGCTACGCACGCAACACTTGGCTTCGAGACAATCTTGAGATCGATGTTTTCGTATTTTTCCAAAAGGAGTTGAGAAAAGAGGAACTTGAGCATAGAATACTCGAACTGGGTAAGAAAGTGATCGACGAAATCGAACTGAGATATGCGGAGCATCCATACGTTCACGGGAAAGTGTTAGGAGTAGAAGTAGACCTCGTTCCTTGCTACAAGGTCGAAAGCGCGGAAAAGATAATTTCTGCAGTGGATCGCACTCCTTTTCATCACGAGTGGTTGAAGGATAGGGTGAGGGGGAAGGAGGATGAGATAAGAGTTCTAAAGCAATTCTTAAAAGCCAACAAAATCTACGGCGCGGAATACAAGGTCCGAGGATTTTCTGGTTACCTCTGCGAACTTCTAATCGTTTTTTATGGCTCCTTCATCGATTGCATCAAGGGAGCTAAGAGTTGGACGAGGAGGACGGTTATAGACATTAAGAACAAGGAGATTCGAAGTGGAGAGAGCTTCTTTGTCGTTGATCCAGTAGATGAAAAGAGGAACGTTGCAGCGAATCTCAGCATTGACAACTTGGCAAAATTCGTGCACTCGTCGAGGGCGTTCTTGCGAAACCCAAGCATCGATTTCTTCGTTCTGAAGCAAAGAAAAACGAACACTAAGGCTTTGATCTCTGCAATAAAGCAAAGAGGGACGGAGATTTTTGCCATAGAGTTTGAAAGACCAAAGATAGTCGAGGACAACCTTTACCCACAGCTCGAAAGAGCTGCGAGAAAGCTCTTTGAAGCTTTGAAAAGAGAGGGCTTTGAGCCTCTGGGCTTCACATTCCTCGCTGGAGAGAATTGCTATCTGATCTTTGAGACCGCGATAAAAGATATTTCAAGGATAACCAAAAAAATCGGTCCAATCTTCGAAGATGAAGAGAACGTAGAGAAGTTTTTAGCGAAAGAAAGAGCCTTCGAGCCTTTCATAGAGAACGGAAGGTGGTGGGCTTTTGAGTTTCGAAAGCATACGAAGCCACAGGATGTTGTCGTGGACTACATCAAGGAGAGAAGTAATGCCCTCGGAAAAAACGTCGGTGAAAAGCTCGCAGAAGGGTTTAGAATTTTAAGGGAAGAGGAGTTGCTGAAACCCGAGCTGATTGAGAAGATTTCAGAATTTTTAGGGGTGAAAGAATGAGGGTGACCTTTCTTGGCACGGGAGTATCTGTTCCTTGTGAGGGTAGAGCTCAAAGCTCTATTCTAATTGAGAGTAACGTAAAAGTCCTCGTTGACTGCGGGATTGGATCTTTTCTAAGGCTTGAGCAGATGGGAATTAACCCGAACGAAATAGATGCGATCGTCATCACCCACCACCACTTAGACCACAACGGAGATCTTATGAACATCCTAAAAGCGCGATGGCTGATGGATGCGAAAGAAATCGATGTCTATGGTCCAAAGGGAACTTGGTTTTTCATCGAAGCGATGATGAACGCATTTCCATATCTGCGGAGAAAGCTGAGATTCAAAGTTCATGAAGAGAAGAGCTTTAAGATCGGAGATCTTCGATTCACCGCTATTCCAACGATTCACTCCATAGAGAGCCAAGGTTATCTGATCAACGACGCAGTTGCAATCAGCGGAGATACAAAGGCGTTCAAAGATTTTATCTCCCTCGATTGCTTTGCAATGATCCACGAGCTTTCTCTCCCATTCAAATACAACGCAGATTTTCACACGACTCCCGAGAACCTAAAAGAGCAATTGAAATTCCTAAAGGCAGAAAAGCTCTACCTAACCCACTTATACCCAATGGCTCACTCCGTGAAAGAGGAGATCCTCGAGTTCCTCGAAGTAAAGGCAAAGATCGCAAACGATCTTGAAAGCTTCGAGTTAAAATAAGGCTAATAGCTCAAAACTCTAACCGCAACCGCTTCGCTCTCCTTTCTCCTGAAGATCTCGCACACGTCGCTCTCAAAAGATACGCAGTTCTTCGCAGAACAGTGCCCTACTCCTTTCGGCAACGAGAGGTCTCGAAGCCAGTAAACGCACTCCTTGCATCTCATCCTTACCACCGTGTAAATATGGTTTTGAAAGTTTATAAATTTTTCTATTTTTATAAACTTGCATTATGATGAACTCTATAATTATTACAATCATGCAGAGTTCTCACAAAATTTTTTAACTCGCCCACAAAAGGGCAAAAGGAGGGGAGCTTATGAACTTCGACGCAAGAGAATACGTCAAAAAGAAACTCGAGTCTTTGCGTGAGGAACTAAGCAGTGTAAAAGCGGATGAAATTCTTTCAGCATGCTCTGGTGGTGTCGACAGCACGGCATCTGCAGTTCTTGTGGCGAAAGCGGTTGAAGAGCCGATAAAAGCGGTCTACATCGACGATGGATTGCGAAGAATTGGAGAGGGAGAAAGAGTCGTGGAGATCCTAAAGAATTTTGGACTCAACGCTTTTATTTTCAATGCAAAAGAAGAAGTTCTTGGGGCGCTGAAAGGCAAAATCGACCCAGAAGAAAAGAGGAAAGCGTTCAGAGAAGCTTTTTACACGACTCTGGGAAGAATAATAGCGGAAAACAAAGCAAGGTTTCTCGTTCAAGGAACGATCGCGGCAGATATAATCGAGACCGTTGGTGGAGTTAAGACGCAGCACAACGTTTTGGAGCAACTCGGAATTGATACGACGAAATACGGCTTCAAGGTAATTGAGCCTATCAAGGACTTATACAAGTGGCAAGTTAGGCTTGTTGCGAAAGAACTTGGATTACCAGATGAGATTGCCTATCGTCGTCCATTCCCTGGTCCGGGGCTTGCGGTAAGAATTGTAGGCGAAGTCACCTGGGAGAAGCTCGAAATACTTCGAAAAGCTACAAAAATAGTTGAAGAAGAGACCGAAGACGTCGAAGCTTTCCAGAGTTTCGCAGTTTTACTCGATCTGAAGGCCACGGGGGTTAGGGATAACAAGAGAGTTTATGGATTCATCTTGGTTGTCAGAGTTGTCGCATCCGAAGACGCCATTACCGCGAAATTCGTCGAAATCCCATACGAGAGGCTCAGAAGAATTTCGAAAAGGGTAACGGAAGAGGTCCCAGAGATCACAAGGGTTCTATACGACGTCACAGACAAACCGCCTGCAACGATAGAGTTTGAGTGAAACTATGTACTTAGAAGTCTGGATAGACCGGAGCAGAGGCAAAGAGATCATAGAAAAGCTCAGAGAGGTTTGCGAAGAAGTTTGGGAGGTTTACTACAACTACGACCTGATAGTGAAAGTTAAAAGCGAAGATGTGTTGAGGATCGACGGTGTTCTGTTCTACAAGAGGCACTACAGATGCTGATCGAGTATCTCTGAGAAGCTGATCTCAACAATTTCTTTACCATTGTAAAAAGAGATCCTCGCATTTATGCTCGGAACCTCCACTTTTTCTCCCATTTTTCTGAGCGCCAGTATGGCGTAAGCCTTAAACCTTGGATCTCCCAACTCGAGGAGCTTTTTTCTCAGCAAATCCCTTGCCTCAGTTTTTTCGTAAACTTTCGCACTCCTTAGAATCCCATAGGCTACGTAGCTCCTTTCGATTTCTTCGTTGTCGAGCAAGTATAGGTATTTCAACTTGAAGCCCTCGAAGATGTTAGGGTTTCTCAATCCAATCTCCGCAATCGCAAGCGGTGCGCCAATGCAATAAGCCCCGGATTCGTCGCTTAGATGCCAAAAAAGTCGAAGTATGTAGTTGTAAGCCACATCTCCTTTACAAAGCACCCCAAGTGCTTCTGCAGATTTGAACCTTAGGATCTCTCGATCGCTGTAGAGAAATTCAAACACTTCTTTGATCTTTAACCCCTGAAATTCATTTTTGAGTAAAGCAATTGCAACTCTTTCATTCATTCAGTCTCCCGTAGATCTCTTTCAAAATCCTATTCCCTTCCTCGAACTTTTTCATCGCATCTTTAAGCAATTCTGAAACTTCTCCGCTGAGATCATTTGCCCATCTCTTGTAAATCTCGAGGTGCTCCTCGTTGTGCTCTATCCAGTGCCCGAGTAGTTTCTTAAACCTCTCCATGCAAAAAGTTGAACTGATGTTAAAAACTTTTCTTCTTAACACAACTTTTTCATCTTTAAGAGCAAAAATCTTATATGGACACCAACTAAACTCACCCGATTTACGATCATGAGGAGTGATGAGGAATAGACACGAACGTTAAAGATTACGAGGTGCTCCGAAAATTCCATGAAGCGGAACAGAGTTGGCATCCAGTCGGATGGTTTCAAAGTTCAGGGGGTTACGTAATTTCCCGTGAGAGGTTACATCCTCAAGGCAGTGGTTGAGAGTCAAACTGTGGAGCTCAATTTCGATAACAACAATCGAGTATTCCAATCGACTTTCAACTCTCGAACCTGCTTTTGTCAACGTCTCAGCTCCTGAGAAACACTGGAAACCCAAAAGCTGAGAACTCCTCTGTATCGCTCTACCTCTGGTGGTTATTATGCAGAATGAACTAATTTCCTCAAAAAAGAATGTCTTTGAATACCACAAGACAACAAAAAACAAAAATTAAGCAATTTTTGGCTTTTTGGTGACCTCAAATCCACCAACGCTACCCGAGCAGATTTCTTGTAAAATTTTTAAAAATATGTGAAAAAATTGAATTTTCTTTAAGTTTTTGACAAACACAGAAAATATTATATACTCTAACCCGCAAAAAGTTGAAAGGTGATTTCGGTGAATGATTTCGAAAAAGCGAGGAGCGTTCTAAAAGAAAATAATGTAAAACAGGTTCTCTGCGCTTTTAGCGACGTTCGTGGTTATTTGATGACTTTTTCAATTCCGGCGAGGGAGTTTGTCGAGGGGAACGGTTTTGAGGGAATTGGCTTCGACGGCTCCTCTGTGAGAGGTTTCAAAAGCATCGAACAAAGCGACATGCTCTGGATACCAGAACCCAACACACTCAGAATAATACCTTGGATTGGCGATCCGATGCAAAAATCCGCAATAATGTTTGGCAACGTCTACGAGCCATGGGCATCGGGAATTGCTGACTGCGATCCACGAGGATACGTTGCAAAGAAAATGGAAATGGAGCTTGAAAGCCAGGGAATGACTGCGATATTTGGTCCAGAGATAGAGTTCTTCGTTTTTAAAGGCATTGACTTCAGAAACTTGGTCTGGGATCTCTGGGTTTCTCCAAATGGCGGTGCAGGAGATAGCTGGGGGGCTCCAAGGATTCTGCCTTTAAGCGAGGAACTAAACGGTGCTTACATTATTCGCCCCAAGGAAGGGTATTTCAGAGCCCCACCTGAGGACACTACGGTGGAATACCGAAACGAGCTCGTTTATGTTCTTGAACAGCTTGGAGTCAACGTCGAATACCATCACCACGAGGTTGCAACCCCTGGACAAGTGGAACTTGACTTTAAGCCAAAGAAACTAACAGCGGTTGGTGATGCTTTCTACCTTTACAAGCTTTCCGCAAAGAACATAGCAAAGAAGCATGGCTTGATAGCGACTTTCATGCCAAAACCAATCTACTTGGACAACGCAAGCGGAATGCATACACACCAAAGTTTGTGGAAAGGAGAACCATTTAAAGGCGAAGCTTTGTTCGCAGATCCAAACGACGAGTTCATGCTAAGCCAGAAAGCTCGTTACTACATCGGTGGTTTGCTTGAGCATGCAAAGGCGTTAACAGCGATTTGCTGTCCAACTGTGAACAGCTACAAACGCTTAGTGCCAGGGTTTGAGGCACCAATAAACATATGCTGGAGCCCAAGAAATCGTTCCGCTCTCATTAGAGTTCCAATGTATCAGAAGAAGCCTTCAGCGATAAGAGTTGAGTATCGTGGTGCAGATCCGAGTTGCAACCCATACTTAGCGATTTCAGCCCAACTTGCAGCGGGTTTGGATGGAATAAAGAAGAAGATAGATCCCGGAGATCCCGTGATGGTCGATGTCTACGAGCTTTCACCCAGAGAGAGGAGAGGACTCGGAATAGGGGAGCTACCAACAACTTTAAGAGATGCATTGGACCATTTGGCAAGCGACGAAGTGTTGCAAAAGGTGCTCGGAAGCCACATATTCGATGCTTTCATGGAGCTAAAGATCGAGGAGTGGAACCAGTTCTGCCTATACATAACGCCTTGGGAATACATGAAATACTTTGACGTCTGATTTTTTTAACCCAGCTGAGGAGTTGCTTCAATGATACTCGCGATGTGGAGCGGTGGAAAAGATAGCGCAATGGCATTTTATAGGGCTTCGAAGACTTACAAAGTTGATAAGCTCGTCTGCATGGTTCAAAATGGAGAAACGAGGGCGCATAAGTTAAAAGAGAACGTGCTAAGAAGACAAGGCGAAGCAATGGGAATCGAGATCACCTTTGGTAGATACAACGACAACTTCGAAGAAGTTCTAAAGACTGTTTTCAAATCAAATAGAGCAGAAAAAGTCATCTTTGGGGATATCTACTTAGAGCACCATAGAAATTGGATCGAAAGGGTTTGCAATGAGCTTGGGATCGAAGCTATATTCCCGCTTTGGGGAGAGAACACGAGAGAACTTGCGGAGGAGATAGCTAAGGAGTTCAAGGCAATAATAATCGCAGTGCGGAAAGACTTCAAGGATTTGCTCGGCAAGAGGTTCGACAAAGACGTGATAGAGGACCTAATCAAAAGGAACGCGGATCCATGTGGAGAAAACGGAGAATTTCACACGATCGTGGTCGATGGCCCAATTTTCAAAAAACCACTCGAAGTTACCTTCGGAAAAAGACTTGAGGACGAGAAGTATTACTATTTGGAAGTTATATAAAATTTTCTAAGTCCCTTCCAACTCTTTCACGAGCTCCTCCACCTTTACCTTTATTTCTTCGAAGGCTTCTTCGATTTCTGCAAAATCTTTACCCGCAACATCTTTTATGTGCCAAGAAATCGTTTTCTTCGAAGTTGGCAAAACAAAGCAACTGCTCTCCTCGCAAACTGTGACGATTAGGTCGTAATTCTCGAGGTTTACCTCTTCGATGCTCCTCGGCTTTTCCTTCGCTTTCAAACCCTTTCTTGCAAGGAATCCTGTAACCCTCTCGTCGACTTTCTCAGCCTTTTCAATTCCCGCACTTTCTGCAATCCACTTCTTTGCAACACTGTTAAAAATCGCCTCCGCAATAACGCTTCTCGCGGTGTTTCGAATGCAGACGAAAAGGACTTTCATCTTATCCACACCCACTTACCATTGATTGCATAGAAAAGCCTCGTGCCTATCTTGCAGAGCAAGTCACCTATTCTCTCTATGTGTCTTATCGCAAGGACTTCATCGACACTCTCGAATCTATTCTCGACTTCGTCCATTGCTTCGATGTAAGCTTTGTCAACGACATCGTCGAGTTTGGATAATTCGAGTAGCTTTCTCGAGTCCTTGTAGCCATCAAGGATTAGATCAAACATCTCCAATAAAGCATTTTCCGCTTCGAAAATTTTTTCTCTAAATCTGCATTGGTAGAGCGCTACTTCTTGAGCAAGGTCGACAATTCTCTCATACGCAGAAGCCATCCTCATTGCGGACATCGTAAAGCGAAAGTCCTTTGCGAAAGGATGGAATCTGATGAGAATCGTTGCACAGCGATCGTGAATTTTTGCTTCCATCTCATCACTTTTTTCCTCGAGTTTCGAAATCTCCTTCACGACACTCTTATCGCCTT
>JBKBUO010000019.1:11640-23316 GCA_046290005.1 Archaeoglobaceae archaeon
CCGAAAAACCTTATTTCTCCGCTCACTTTCGCAATTGGATTTAAATCAAGCAATCTGTTAAACGCCCTGAGCAGAGTAGACTTCCCACATCCCGAGGGACCCATTATCGCAAAGCAAACGTTCTGCGGGATGTCGAGATCTACTCCCTTTATGACTTCGTTTTCCCCATAGCTTATCCGCAGATTCCTCACTTCGATGGCGTTCAAACTCTCACCTCTTTCATTAACATCCTCAGAGGTATAAAGATTGCGAGGAACAAGGCGAGCAAGATTGCAGCAGCACCCCAGGCTATTTCGTGGTAGTTTGCATAGGGTTGTTGAACGAGGTAATATATCCACAGCGGAATTGCTCCCACTGGTTCAAAAACTCCGCCAGCGCTACGCCAGGCGTTCCCTGCGGTGAATATCAGTGGCGCTGTTTCCCCACTTACCTTCGCTATTCCGATAAGCAACCCTGTCACGACCCCTTTTTTCGCGATCTTCATAGATATCGAAAAAACGACCTTCGCCTTTCTAAGCCCGAGAGCATAGGCTCCTTCTTTGTAGTGCTGGGGAACACTCTGTAATGCTTGCTCTGTGTAAGCTGCGACGTAGGGAAGCATAACTATTGCGAGTGCAATCGATGCTGCGAGTGCTGAAAAGCCACCCATCGGAATAACAACGACTGCCATGACAAAGAGTCCGATGAGGATCGTTGGGAACTCGAGCATGATCATGAGCAATGCCCTCAGCGACCTACTGATAGCACTGTTTGGATACTCCGCCATGTAGACACCACTTAGAACCGCTATAGGGATCCCTATGAGAGAGGATACAAAAACAAGTAAAAAAGTCCCGTATATTGCTGGAAAAATTCCTCCAAGACCTCTTCCTGGAGGGGCAACGGGCTCTGTGAGAAATTCCGGACCAGCACGGAGTATCACGGGAATGCCGTTGACGAAAACTGTAAACACTATGTGAGCAAGGGGAAACAATGCAATGACTGAAAATATGCACAGATATGCGATGAACAAACTCTCTTTCACTTTTCTAAGCATGTCTCCACCTCCTGAGCAAGAGAATGCCCGCTATGTTTACGATCAGACCTATGAAGAACAAAACGAGCCCTGCAGCGAACAAGGCTGAGGGCATGTAGCGATAGACGAAGGCATTGCCAAATTGATTCGCTATAAGCGATGAAATCGTGTAACCAGGGGCGAAGAAGCTTGGATGAACGTTGAACGTGTTTCCAACGACTAAGCTCACTGCAACCGTTTCTCCGACCGCTCTTCCAAAAGCCAAGAGTG
Source organism: Archaeoglobaceae archaeon (assembly GCA_046290005.1). Taxonomy (GTDB): domain Archaea; phylum Halobacteriota; class Archaeoglobi; order Archaeoglobales; family Archaeoglobaceae; genus WYZ-LMO2. The sequence continues at coordinate 12,926 of JBKBUO010000019.1, forward strand.
TTCCCGCTAAGATCGCTGGTTTTATGTAACTCAGCAAGACTTTTGTCGCCTCATATTTCGTTAAGCCAAGTGAATACGCAGCTTCTCTATACACAGCTGGAATTGCACGATATGCTTCCCTTATCATTGCGGTGGCGAATGGTGTGATCATTATTGCTAAGAGGATCGAAGCTGTGAGGTAGCTAAAACCTGTGAAGTTGTAGTAAGAAAACAGCGGTATGAACAAGAGATTTTCGTAGAGAATCGGTGCAACATCCCCAACAATTGGCGCCAAAACAAATACGCCCCAGAGCCCATACAACACCGTCGGAAGCCCTGCCATTATGTCTACTGGTATCACGAGAGCTTCTCTAAACCTCTGAGGGACAAGATCGATCGTGAAGATTGCGAGTGCTATCGATACAGGAAGAGCTATGAGGACTGCAAGAACAGATGTGTAAAGAGTTCCGTAGATTGCTGCGAGAAGACCGTAAAACTCTTTCTCTGGAATTTCAGAAGCTATCCAAACGTTCGAAGTGAAAGTCTCGATCCCCTGTCTTGCGATGATTTCCGCTGAGTTCGTCGCAAAAACAAGAAGCATGAGCACGAGTATCCCAAAAACAGTTCCACTTACTGGAAGTAAAAGGAGCTTAAACTTGTCCATACGAATCACAAAAATTAAGAAATTCTTTCAATCGCTTTCAAAGCTATTTTTGCCACATCGTCTGGCAGAGCTACGTATCCCTCGATCACGTATTTCTTTCCATCCGTTAGAGCCCACTTCCAAAATTCCTTGACCGCCCTTGCGACTTCTTTGTCCTCATAACTTTCCCAGACAAAGGCATGACTGAAGGAGACGATTGGATAGCTGTTATCTCCGGGGGCGTTCAAGAATTGTTCCACCCTTTCTTTGTATCCCTCCCTTGGATCGGGAACGAAGGCTTTTGTCGCAACGAGGGCTGAAGAGATCGTCTCTTCAGTGGGTTTCACGAATTTCCCAGCTTGGTTTTTGAGGCTCACGATCGGGAATTTCTCGTGTAACGCATAGGCGAGCTCGACGTAGGCTATGCTATAGGGGATCTGTTTTACCATCGCAGAAACGCCTTCGTTTCCTTTCCCACCATAGCCACGTCCGAGTTTGTCGACTGGCCAATCAACGAGCTTTCCTGCACCAACTTTTTGCTTGAACTCTTCGCTGACGATTGAAAGATAAGTTGTGAAAACCTCAGTCGTTCCGCTCGAGTCGCTTCGATGTATAACAACGATCTTTTCATGTGGTAGCCTCACAGCTGGGTTCAGTGCCTTGATCGCATCGTCGTCCCAGAACTCGATCTCGCCCATGAAGATCTTCGCAAGCGTCTTGCCATCTAACCTTAGCTCTCCGATGCCCGGAATGTTGTAAACAACCGCTATAGCACCAACGATGAACGGGAACTGCAGAGGTCTTCCGAGTTTTTCAAATTCTCTCCACTCAGACTCCCTCGCAGGTGGATCTGAGCAGGCGAAGTGAACGAGCTTCAATCTAAAATCGTTTATCCCTGCTCCCGATCCTTTGCTTGCATATTCCACCGTTATATCTTTCCTCTGCTTCTCAAACTCCGAAATCCAAGCATAGATCTGCGGTGCTGGAAAAGTTGCTCCGCTTCCGTAGATTGTCACTACTTTTTTAACCTCCTTTTCTCCGCTCGTGGTTTGCTGGGGTTGAGTGACGCAACCCGCTAACAACAGCACAAGCGTTGCGACTATCACTGCCATTCTTCGCATTCACATCACCACTATTTTTTCGCACCACCTCGATATATTTTTTACTCATATAAACCAATTGGAACATATACTATCATGAACGGAAAATGTTTTATATACCCTGCATACTTCGAACGTGGAGGCGAGGAAGATTTTCAAGAGCGGAAGAGGGAGCTACATCTTAACTTTGCCGAAGAACTGGATCCAAAGCCTTGGGCTACAAGAGGGGGAATATGTTCACCTTAAGATCGAAGGAGACAAGATAATAATCTTTTTGAAAGAGAAGGAGAGTAAAAAAGCTGAGATCTCCTTCGAAAACCTGGGCTTCGACGCTGTAGTTAGAAGAATAATCGCTCATTATCTCGCAGGAATCGATGTGTTGAGAATAAAAATAACGAATGAAGAACAAAGAAGGGCGATTGCATTTGTTTCCGACCTTCTGATCGGTGCAGAAGTGCTTGAGGATCTTGGCAACGAGATTGAGCTTTTCATTCAGATAGACCCAGATAAGCTAAATCTTGAAGATATTTCCGAGAAGTTCTTTCGAGTTTGTCATGGGATGTTGTCGGACTTCGTGGATTGCCTTTTCAACTTCAGGCGTGAGCTTATAAGCTCGATAATATCTCGAGAAGATGAAGTGGATAGATTGCACTTCTTAATACTACGTCTCGCAAGGGAGAACATTTTTTTGAGAACTTTCGCCAGAACTCTCGAAAGGGTTGCAGACCACCTCGAGCTCATGGCTGAATCTATTTTAAACCTCGGAAAAAGTCTTGAGCTAAAATTTGCGGAAGAAGTCGCAGATATCTTCAAGTCCGCATGCATGAGTTTTTTGAAAAAAGACCCCAAGTTCGCAGAAGAGGTTCTCGAAAGAAGTGAGTCTTTGAAGAAACATCTTATTTCGCACCAACAAAAGCTAATGGATTTCAAAAAAGAGGAGATTATACTCGTAAAAACTATACTCGACGGATTTCAGCGAATTCTTGCCTACTCCTCGGACATCGCTGAGACTACAATAAACCTCGCTGTATTCGAGAAGATCAAAGAATGACTACTTGCTGTTTGCATCTTCAATTCCACGCTCAGTTACCTTGAAAACAACTTCGCTCTCTGGTAAGTGCGGAGAATCAACGAGTCGCGCTATCCTAAGATCACCCTTGCTCTTCTTCAGGTAAACCCGATAAGTCGCGGTATGGGCGACGATGTGGCCGCCCACTGGCTTAGTTGGATCTCCGAACATTATGTCCGGACGTGCCATGACTTGGTTTGTAACAACAACAGCAGCGTTGAAGAGTTCGCCAAACTTCATCAAATCGTGCATGTGTCTGTTCAACTTCTGCTGTCTATCCGCAAGGGTTCCTCTGCCGACATATTCCGCCCTGAAGTGAGAGGTCAAGGAATCTACGATAAGAAGTTTCACGTTCTTCCCCTCTTTCTTTATCTTCTCAGCAAGCTCCTTTGCGTTGTCTACAAGTAGCATTTGGTGGTTCGAGTTGTAGGCTTGTGCAACGTAAATATTCCTCAGAACTTCGTTTGGATCGAGCTTCTTCGCCATCGCCATCTGGATTACTCTCTCAGGCCTAAAGGTGTTCTCAGTATCTATGACTATCGCACAACCGTTTAAACCACCTTTTTCTTCGGGCAACTGAACATTGACTGCAAGCTGATGACAAAGTTGAGTTTTACCACTACCGAATTCCCCGAAAAGCTCGGTTATGGCTTGTGTTTCGATTCCCCCACCAAAAAGTGCGTCGAGATCCTTGCTCCCAGTGGTTATCTTTCTCACGCTCTTCCTTCTCTCAAGCACCTTGTCTCCACTCTCAAAACCGCCGATGCTTGCCATCTTTCTCGCATTCTGGATTATCTTTAGCGCGCTCGACTCGCCAATGCCAGCGATTGATGAAATCTCCGCTGGAGATGCGATTGCTATCGCCTCTATTGTCGTGAAACCCGCTTCTCTTAACTTCTTCGCAGTCTCTGGACCGACACCGGGAATATCTTCAAGATCAACAACTTCCTCTGTCATCCAAGACCATAGCCCATGGGAGAATTAAGCTTTTTGCTGTTCAGTTTATGGCTTTTAGAGATTCCCTTACCGACTTGTTCAAGGCTATTTCGCCGATCGATTTCATATGTCTGCAAGCGCTCATAAGAGCTTCAAGGCTAAGCCTATACTGCGAACTACCTTCGATTTTGCTGAGCATTCTTTTCTCGATCTCCTCGAGAAGCTGAATTGAATCCTCAGCGGTTTCGAGCTCAGAGTTGAAATAAGCTTTAGATACTATTTTGAACACTTCAAAAAGCTCTATAAGGAAATTTTCGAGAATTTCAAGCTCTTTTTCTTCATTCAAAACTCTTATGTAGCTCGAGAAGTTTTCCAAGTTGTCTATTATCTCCTCGATGAGCTTCGCAACTGTTCTAATCCCCAAAATTAGGCGGAGCTCGTTCCACCTCGCGGGACTTGAAAACTCTCTCACAAGCCTATGCTCTTGTCTAACCGCAAGCAAGTAAAGCCTGTCGGTGTCGTCTTCAAGGCTCTTAAGCTCCTCCAAACTCTTAAAGTCTCTTTCCCTAATGGCTTCGATCAGCGTTTCCATCATTGTGACCACAATTTGCGTCATCCTTTTCACAACTCCGTATACGTCGAAATCCGTCACTGTGAGGCACTTCAAAACAACCTTGTCGCTCGCGTCAATTATCTCCATGCCTATCAGGCTTTTAACGATCTCGCTGATCTTCGAGATCAACCTCGGGTTGAGTTTTTCGTCAACTATTACGATCTCGTCGATCCCTTGGATGTAGAGCGCATATATGAAGCGACGTAGGAACCTTTCATCGTATCTCTTGAGATCTCGGATCTCCACCTTAGACATCCTTATGTCTTCTTTGAAACCCTTTGGATAAAGCATGATAACACTGTTCTCGATCTCGAGAACGATTTCGTCACCTTGTTTCAGGCTGTTTTTCTTTACCCAATCCTTCGGAAGGCTGACCATGTAGCTTGAACCACCTATGAGCTGGAGCTTTCGCATTTCCACCATCATACAAAGAGCTACTATGGAGTAAAAATAACTTTCGATCCATGAAGCTAATATACAAAAGAGACATAGTTTGTTTGATTAGCATTGCACAGATGAAAATTTTAAAGCGAGTCGAGAAGTAAGGGTGTGATCGTAACTTATTCGAAGAACGTCTTCCTTCCGCTTACGAGGAACTGCAGAAACAGTTGCTGGTATTGCGGTTTTAGGAGTGAAGAAACAAATTTGATGGACAAAAGCGAAGTTGAAACGTTGCTTTTAAAGGCAAAGAGCGCAAAAGAGGCACTCTTTACATTTGGCGAAAAGCCAGAAGAAATAAAGAGTTTTAGGGAGCTTCTGGAAAGAAAAGGCTATAGAAACTTCTTGGATTACGTCGTAGACATGAACAAACTCGCAATTCGCTATGGATTGCTACCACACACAAACGCTGGAGTGTTAAGTAAAGAGGAACTTGAGAAACTGAAACCATACAACGCCAGCTTAGGATTGATGCTTGAACAAGCGGTAGAGCTCGATTGCCACTTGGAAAGTCCCGGAAAAAAGCCAGAAAAGAGAATAAAGACGATAAGGGAGGCTGGGAAGCTACGAATTCCGTTCACAACTGGGATCCTTTTGGGGATTGGAGAGAAGGAATACGACCGTATTTACTCTTTGGAAGTCATCGCAGAGATCCACGAAGAGTTTGGGCACATTCAAGAGGTTATAATCCAGAACTTCAAACCAAAGCCGAGAACAAAAATGGAGAATTGGAGAGAGCCAAGTTTGGAGGAAATGCTCAAGACTGTGAAGATTGCGAGGGAAATCCTTCCAAAGGATGTCGCGATCCAAGTTCCACCAAACTTGGTTGAAAACGTTTACCCGTTCCTTAAAGCGGGTGCAAACGATCTCGGCGGAATATCGGAAGTGACGCCCGACTACATAAATCCAGAGTTTCCTTGGCCAAAGCTGAGAGATCTCATGAGATCTTTGGGGAACGAGTTCACGCTGAAAGAGCGCTTGCCAGTTTATCCAAAATTCGTAAAGCTTAAATCCTATGGAAGTGCTGTTCGTGAGCTAATAGAGGTGTATTCTGATGAAAATGGATACGCTAAGTGTTGATCCCAGAGAGCTCTTGAAAGACCCATTTGAAACTTTTAAACTCGCAGACGAGCTCAGGAGAAAAGCGGTCGGAGACGTCGTGACCTTTGTTGTGAACAGAAACATAAATTTTACGGACATTTGTATAAACAACTGCAAGTTCTGTTCCTTCCGAAACCGCTTGGGTTTCAAACTCTCTTTGGAGGAGATAAAGAGAAAGGTGGAAGAAGCGGTCGAGTTTGGTTGCACCGAGGTTTGCATCCAAGGCGGTTTGTTGCCAAACGCAGACCTCGATTTCTACGTCTCGATCATCCAAGCAGTAAGAGATGTCTCTAAAGAAATCCATATACACGCATTCTCACCAATGGAAGTTTATCATATGGCTCGAAACTCGAAAATGGATGTTGTAGATGTCCTCAAGGTCTTAAAAGAGGGGGGTTTAGATTCAATGCCCGGAACCGCTGCGGAAATTCTCGTAGACAATGTTAGGGCTGAGATTTGCCCAATGAAGCTCAAAACAGAAGAATGGGTTAAGATTATAAAAGAAGCACACGAGCTTGGGATTCCCACAACTGCGACGATGATGTATGGGCACGTTGAAACTTGGGCGGACAGGATAAAGCACATACTGCTCATAAAGAGAATCCAACAAGAAACGAAGGGGTTTACCGAGTTCATACCTCTTTCCTTCATGTGGAAGAACAACGAGCTCGGAGCGAAGGCAAAGGGAGCGAGCGGTTTTGAAGACCTTCTCGTGATCGCGATTGCAAGAATATTGCTCTACCCAGAGATAAAGAACATCCAAGCCTCCTGGGTAAAATTGGGTATAAAATTAGCCCAAGCTGCGCTAAACTTTGGCGCAAACGACTTGGGTGGAACGCTCATCGAAGAGAACATCTCAAAATCTGCTGGAGCCACGAGTGGCGAATTTTTGAGCCCTGAAGAGCTCAGAGAGATAATAAGACGTGCAGGTAGAATTCCGAGACAACGGGATACGCTTTACAGAGCTATAGCCTGAGTAAAACTTATCTATCCACTAATTCCCTTAAAGTATGGACTGCAAAGCGATTGTCGATAGAATCTCGCAGTTTATCCGTGAAATTGTCGAGAGTTCTCAAGCTACGGGCGTTGTGTTGGGCTTGAGTGGTGGTGTAGATAGCGCAGTCGTCGCTTTTCTCTGCGTGAAGGCTCTTGGAAAGGAGAGAGTTTTGGCAAACATCATGCCTGAAAAAGGCGTTACTTCTGAAAAAGACTTAGAAGATGCGCTGCAAATTGCTAAAATGCTTGGAATAGAGCACAACATAATCGAGATCTCCCCCTTCGTTCGCCTTTTCCTTCAAACGCTTGGTGAAGATAATAACGCCGTCATAAACTTGAAACCACGAATAAGAATGGTGATAAACTACTTCTTCGCAAACAAGCTCCGAAGGCTCGTTGTAGGGACTGGAAACAAAAGCGAGATTATGATCGGTTATTTCACAAAATACGGCGATGGCGGAGTGGATTTACATCCAATCGGGGACCTATACAAAACAGAAGTCTTCGAAATTGCGAAATTCTTAGGTTTGCCAGAAAACGTGATCAGAAAAAAGCCGACCGCAGGGCTTTATGTTGGGCAAACAGACGAAGCAGAGATCGGAATGAGCTACGCCGAGCTTGATGAGATTCTAAAGTTGATTGAGAGCGGAGTTAGAAGAGAAGACGAGAAGTTCATGCGAGTTCTGAGCTTGATAAAGGCCTCAGAGCATAAGAGAAAGCTACCTCCAATCCCAAGGGTAAGGGATCTGATTTGAGGCTCGCAACGCTGATTTTATTGCTCTTAGCAACACCTGCGGTTGCGGACACGATTTATGGGAAAGTCTACTCCTGGGAAACGCTCGAGCCAATCGATGCGGTGGTCATCATCAAAAATGGTGTAGAGCAGAGGATGGTCGCGATAAACGGTAGCTACAGCTTCAAGGTCGAGCCGGGAAATTACACCATAATTGCAAAGAGTGGAAATCTTATCGCAATAGAGAACGTGAGCGTAAGGGGAGATGTGCACTTCGACCTTATCCTATTTCCGGAGTTCGAGTTACCAGAAGAAGTCCCTGAAATGCCCATCGAGGAGACGGAAGATTACAGCTTTATTGCATTGCTCCTCAGCTTTGCTGGAATTGTCGCAATCTATGCGTGGAAGAAAAAACACCTGAAACCAAAAGAAGAACTTCTACCAGAGGACTTGAAAGCGGTCATCGAGGTAATAAAGGCTAATGGGGGGAGAATAACCCAGAAAGAGCTTAGAAAGAGACTTGGCTTCAGCGAGGCAAAGATGAGTTTGATAATCGCCGATTTGGAGAGAAGAGGAGTTATTGAGAAAGTTAAAAAGGGCAGGGGAAACGTGATATTCCTTAAAACTCCTTGACCTCGAATCGCAGACCTTCCTCGATCAGCGTCCGCATCAGATCGTTCACTCTGCTCTCTGTGCAAACCACAATCACTCCGCTCCCATGATGGGCAGCTTCAACGCAAACTTCTTTCGCTCCGAAGAAGATAGGTTCGATTCTTATCTTTCTACACGCAACAAGGGCTTCGATTCCAAGTGCAACAACAATACTTTTCCTCCTGCTCTTTACAAGCTCCCTAAGCTTTTCGATGTTCACCTTTCTGCTCCCACCTTCTGCGACGTTGGGGACTTTCACAACTATGACTTCACCCTTCTCTGGGGGCTCAAAGCTCCCCGTTGGTTTCACAAGCAAATCTTCGCCATCTTCCGCAGATGTCAAAGCGATTCCGTTTCCGTTTTCATCTTTCCTTGCAAAAACGAAACCATCTTCAAACCAATACTTTACCACGGTGTTCTCTTCCACTTTCCCAACCGCTATTGCGACAATCGTCTTCGAGTATATTTTCTTAAGCATTTCCTCGCTGAAAACGTGGAGATCGAGCAAGCTTTTTGTCAACCATTCTTCGCCTTTCTTCGTTATTTCGTAGTAGCCACGTTGAACGACTTTTACAAGTCCCTCTGCCGTGAGCTCTTTGAAATACTCCGAAATCGCCTGCGGAGTTAGATTTAGTTTCTTTGCTATGTCTCTTTGGTTGCACTCGGGATTTAGCATGAGCTCTGTTAGAATTAAAAGTTGCATCGTGTCTTTCCTCTCGAGAAGGATCATAGAGTTCGTTGGTTCAAAACTTTAAATTCTTTGCTACCCATGGGATCTCGGATTTAACGTTCGCCAAGCTTTTCCTTGATTTCTTTCAGCAACTTCGACGTTGAAACATCGATTTGAATCTCGCCCAGATCTTTTGTGAGCTCGATCGCTTTTTTATACATGATTTCAGCTTTTTCAAGCTTTTTTACCTTGCAGTAAAAGGAGCTGAGTTTAACAAGGCTTTCTAAGAGCTTTTTCAGCTTCTGTGTATCGAAAATCTTCGATCTTAGTTCGTAAGCTTTGAAAAGAAATTCTTCAGCTTTCCCACAATCATTCTCGAGATAAAAAGCACCAATCTCGAGTGAGGCAACAGCAAGAAGCTCTAAATACTTTGGATCCCTTGCCAATTTCTCGAGCTCAGTATAGATTACCTGCAGAATTTCCTCGAACTTGTCATCAGAATATCCGAGTTCTCTGACGTGCTTTCTAAGTCCCACTATTCCCCATTTCCCACTTCCAACCATCGATTCCGTGATCTTCGGATAAACTCGAAGCTCCGAAGGTATGCCAAAGAGAACTGAGGTCAGATCTTTGTAATAGTGTTTCGAGAGCAGATAGTTGTAGGTCTCTTGCGATAACTTCCCTTTTTTCTCGTATTCTTTCAGAATTCTGCTTTTTTCTTCGTAGCTCAGCTTCTTTTCAACTTCTTCCGCAATCTCTCTGCCCAACCTGACCTCGAGGATCTCGATCACTTTTTTCCTCAAAATTTCCCTGAGTGTTTCCTCGACCACACTTGCAGTTGCCCTTCGAATTATTAAAGTTCTTTTATACCCTCAAACCTACTCTTTTTTGAGAAGTCCGCCTTAGAGTTGCGCGATAAGCGTCTTAAAAATCAATCAATGCAAAGGATTTCGCAGGCTTGAAGACTTCCATTCCTGTTTCTTCAAAAGCCCTCCTTAGGGCTTTGAATATATTCTCGTATCCCAAGGTATCGGCGAGATCAAAAATCCCCGGGGAAAGAGTTGCTAGCTTCCAAACTTCGTTCACCGTCGCTTTATCCGCGATTCCATCTTCGATTATCCTAAATGCCTCGTTTACTATGGTTGCGAGTAAAATCGTGACATCAGCGTAGCTTTCAACCTTCTCAGCAACTGGTTCTTCACCCATCCATCTGTAGAAACCTTCGCCGCTCTTCTTACCAAGCTTTCCCGATTCCACGAAATAGATGAGAGTATTTTTTATAAAATCCGAAGAAAATCTCGAATAAGCCTCTTCGAGACTCTTCAGGACATCCAAGGATACATCTAAGCCTATTCTGTCGAAGATTTCAAAGAGACCATACTTAAACCCAAACGACTTCACAGAAGCATCTATCTCATATGGGCTTGCAAGCTTTAAAGAGTAGCTGAGCGATACACCGAGG
>JBKBUO010000001.1:0-39819 GCA_046290005.1 Archaeoglobaceae archaeon
GTGCCCAGGAATGCCGTTGTTCGATCCAGAAAACGACGGATCTGCGATAATGGTTGGTGGTAAGATAAGCGACGCCCGAAGAATGTCAGAGCTTTCGAAAGTCGTCGTGCCATGGGTTCCAAATGAACCACCGAGATGGCCAACGCTCGTTAAATACATAAAGCAGATCCTCGAAGCATGGGCAAACAACGCAAGAAAGCACGAGAGACTCATCGAATGGGTCGACAGAGTTGGTTGGGAGCAATTCTTCGAGCTCACTGGGCTCGAGTTCACAGATCACCTAATAGACGATTACAGAATCACTCCGTACGTTTACAGCGAGCTTCGAACGAGCATGCAGTTCAGGTGGTAGATTTATAAATCTAAACTCCTACTTTTTTTGGTGGTTAAAATGGCTGAAGTTACTTACACAGAAGAGGAGAAAAAGAAGGTTTTGGAGCAATTAAGCAAAAAAACTTGGAAAATACCTGAACTTGCAAAGATAACCCAACTTGACAAGGCGAAGGTTAAGAAAATAGTCCAGGATTTGATCGACGAGGGAATCGCTGGTTACTGGTCCGCTGGTTCCACCGCTTACGTAGCGACAAGGCAGTATATCGAAGAACTTGAGAAAAAACGTGCTCAGGGTTGATAGTTCTAGTTTTCTTTCAAATCCCGTATTTTTTATTGAGATATCTCGTATCCTCGGGGACATTTCTAAGATTGTAACTTTAAAACCATTTGAACTTCAAAGCTCGGAGGCGGAGTTCTGCGAAATAAATTGTTTAAAGGCTTTCTTCCTCGATTTGAAAATAAGCAGAGTTTTGAGCGATTCGAAGATAAGCCCTACGACTTTGTTCGTTGTTACAAAGGACAAAAAGTTCTTAAAGATGATTCAAAGACTCGAAAATAGGATCCTTTCTGGAGATCTCACGTTCCAAAGGGGGCGCAAGAGGTTGATAGAGCTCGAAGGTAAACTCTTCGGATATCCAGATTGTTGCGTAAGAGCCTACGCAAGGAGTAAAAACGACTTTCCACTTGAAACAAAGCTTATACTCGAGTGCTTTGAGAGTGGAACTTTTAAAATCTTGGTAGATTCACTAAAAAATTCGAGAATAGACTTTTTCCCGCAGTTCTTCACGATGAACTTCTATCCATGCAGTGTGGAGTGCAAAAGGGCTAAGAGAGTGGGAATTAGGCTCCAAAAGTTTCTTGGTGACTTTGAAAAGGCTTTTAAGCTGAGAACGATGCTTAACGCATTGTACTTGCTTCGAGTTGCTTACAAGAGCACGTTTTACAACGGAAATTTGAGCAAAACAGCGAAGAAATTCTTCTATTTCCAAGATAGGGATGTTTTGGAGATGATAAAAGCGATTTCAGACGTTGACTACGAGGAGTTCTCGAACAAGTTTATAAGAAGGGTTTTGCAGAGTTTTTTGTTGAACGAGTAGTCGTTCGCGAAAAATTTTAAATAAATAGCGAAAGAGTCAATTGAGGGGACAAGATGAGATTCTTTCTCATCGGCTTCGGACAAGCGGGAGGAAAGATATTGGACATGTTCATTGAAAACGAGAAGATGCGCGGTTCGAACACAAAGATGAGGTGGCTTGCGGTAAACACTGCGAGAACGGATTTGATTGGTTTAAAGCACGTGCCAATGAAGGACAGAATCCTAATTGGTCAAACAATTGTTAAGGGACACGGAGTTGGCACGGACAACAAACTTGGAGCGAAAATTACTCAGGACGAGATCGAAACGATCCTTAATGCCATTGACGAGCGTGGAACCCATGATCTCGATGCCTTCTTAATAATCGCGGGTCTTGGCGGGGGAACGGGAAGCGGTGGGGCTCCTGTAGTTGCAAAGCATTTGCAGGAGATGTATTCCGAGCCCGTTTACGCTTTCGGAGTATTACCAGCTCCCGAAGAGGGTAAACTTTACTCTTTGAACGCTGCGAGGAGCATGGTAAGCCTCATGAAATACGTCGATAACTTGATTCTTTTCGATAACGGAGCTTGGAAGTTTGAGGGAATGAGCTTAAGAGAATCCTTTGCGAAGATAAACGAGGAGATAGTTAGGAGAATAGCGTTGTTGGCAAGAGCGGGCGAGCCAATCGAGGAAGATCTTGTGGGCGAGATGGTCGTGGACAGTAGCGAAGTCATAAACACACTTCGCGGTGGAGGAATTTCTTCGATTGGCTATGCTACAAGCTTGGCTGAAACCGATAAAAAGGGATTTTCCTTGTTCAAGAAGAAAAAAGAGACAATGGAGACGATTGAAGGGGACAAAGCGATGAAAATTGCATCTCTTGTTCGAAGAGCAGCTCTCGGAAGGTTGACTTTGCCTTGTAACATAAGCAGTGCTGAAAGGGCGCTGATCTTGGTAGCAGGCCCCCCAGAGCACCTCGACAGAAAAGGACTCGAAAAGGCGAAGATCTGGATTGAAGAACAAATTGCAGGCATAGAAGTTAGAGCGGGCGATTATCCAACGAGAAGGACGAAGTATGTCGCAGCTCTCGTTTTGCTTGCGAACATAACAGATGCGCCGAGAGTTAAGGAATTGCAGCAACTTGCGCTTGAGGCAAAGGAAGGGATCGAGTCTGCGGAAAAAGAGAGGGTTGAGAAAACACTTCAGCTGTTCGACGAGGACATAGAGCCATTGGTATGAGATTCGTAGTCGCTTTAACGGGAGCGAGTGGTCAAATAATTGGGATTAGGCTAATAGAGAAGCTCGTGGAAAAAGGCCACGAGGTAATCGTGATCGCAACAAGAGCGGCGAAGATAACGATGAAAACCGAAACAAACTTTGACGAAGGTTATCTTCGAGAGATTGCAACGAAGTTCTACGATGAAGACGAAATCTACGCCCCAACAGCGAGTGGAAGCTTTAGACACGATGGCATGGCTATTGTACCTTGTTCGATGAAAACAGCTTCAAGCATCGCCTATGGAATAGCTTCAAACCTCGTGACGAGATCCGCAGATGTAACTTTGAAAGAGAGGAGAAAGCTTTTGGTAGCCTTTCGTGAAGCCCCGCTTCACTCTGCACATCTCGAAGCACTTTTGAGACTTTCAAACCTTGGAACGATCGTTTTTCCTCTCGTTATGTCCTTTTACTCGAAACCGAAGACAATTGAAGACCTCGTCAACTTCACAGTTGCGAGGATCATGGAGCAGCTCGGAATCGACGTAGATTACAAGAGATGGGAATGAAAGCCATAATGGTTGGCGGAACAACGAGTAGCGCTGGAAAGTCTTTGCTTGTGACAGCTCTTTGCAGAATTCTTGCAAAAAGAGGTTACGAGGTCGCCCCTTTTAAAGCGCAGAACATGAGTCTGAACTCTTTCGTGACAAAGAAGGGCAAGGAGATTGCGATAGCTCAAGCGATGCAGGCATTTGCTGCGGGAATTGAGCCAGACGAAAGGATGAACCCGATTTTGCTCAAGCCAAAGGGAAACTTTGTTTCGCAACTCGTTGTTCTTGGTGAAGCGATCGGAGACGTGGACTCGAGGGAGTATTACAAAATGGTTCCAGAGCTGAGAAAAGTCGTAGAGAAGGCATACGAGGAGCTTGCGGAGGACTATGAAATAGTTGTGATCGAAGGCGCGGGTGGGATGGCTGAGATAAATCTCTACAATCGAGACCTCGCAAACATACACGTTGCAAGGTATGCGAGGCCATCCATCGTAATAGTTGGCGACATAGATCGTGGTGGAGTTTTTGCATCGCTCTACGGAACCTACAAGCTTCTCCCGGAAGATATAAGAAAGCTCGTCGTTGGCTTTGTGATAAATAGGCTTCGTGGATACAAGGAATTTCTTCGAGATGGGATAGAGAAGATTGAAGAACTTTGCAACGTTCCTGTTCTCGGAGTCATTCCCTTCTTGGAGTCAGAGTTTCCATCCGAGGACTCGCTCAACATCGAGGAATGGAAGGGCTCTGGGTTAATTGGGATCATCCGAATCCCAAGGATCTCCAACTTCACAGATTTTGAGCCTTTGAGGAAGATCGCAAGCTTTGTTGGGCTGAAGGAAAATCCAGAGTGTGAGATACTCATAATCCCGGGAAGCAAGGATACGATCGCAGATCTCAAGATTTTGAAGTCGATGCCCATCTATGAGCATATAATGAAAATTGCTGGAAAAAAGTTGATCATTGGGATCTGTGGCGGATACCAAATGCTCGGCAAGGAGCTAATCGACTTCGGAGTAGAGCATAGCGTGGAGAGGGTCAAAGGGCTTGGATTGCTCGAGGCTGAGACGAGATTCGAGAAATACAAAAAGAGGACAATTCAAGTTTCCAAGAAGGTCACGGGGGATGCAGAGATAATAAAGAGCATCAAAGGCGAAACCGTTTGGGGTTACGAGATCCACAAGGGCATAACGAGTTCGAAAAGACCTATTTTCGAGGACGATGGTTGCCAGAGCGAAGACGGGATGTGCTGGGGAACTTATCTCCATGGACTCTTTTGGAACGAGAACTTGCTCAAAGCAGTGGAGAAGTATCTGGGTGTGAAGATCGAGTTCAAAAATCAGTTCGATTTCTTGGCGGAAGAGGTTGAGAAGAATCTAAACCTCGAGCCCTTGCTCTCTGGAATTTCCGAAGCTGAGAATTTAAAGAGACTTTCATGAGCAACTGCGAAAATGTTTTGGAATTCGTGAACCACGTTTACAAGAACTTCGGCACGAGGCTCGCTGGAAGCGATGGTGAAACGAAGACTGGGGAGTATATATACAAGAGCATGAGCGATTTTTGCGACGAGGTTGAGAAAGAGTTCTTCACTTCGAGACCGAGGGGATTCACAGACTACATATGGGTCACTTTCTCGCTCTACGTTCTTGCAGCAATCTCCTATTTCATGGGATCTTGGCTCATGAGTTTCTTTCTCATCTTGCTCGGCTTCGCCTTGTTCCTTTTCCAGCAATGCTTACACTACGAGATCATCGATTTCCTTTTTCCGAAGGTTCAGGAGTTCCATGTGATCGGGAAGATCAAACCGAGGGAAAGGGTTGAGAAAAGAATCTTGCTCTCAGCGCACTACGATTCGCCCTACGAGTTTCCCCTCCTTGGAAGGCTTAGGAGCAAGTCGATATTCGTAATCTCTCCTCTTATAGCGATCGTTTTCATAACCGCTTTTCTAAGCTTGCTCAGGTATTACTACGACGTTGATTTCTTGCAAAAGCCTTTGCTTCTTCTCGGGGCTACTTGGTTGTTGTTAATCGCTTCCACGCTTAGATCGAGTAAGGCATCTTTTGGAGCCAACGACGACCTCGCCGGCGTTGGTGTTGTTCTCGAAGCAGGAAAGTTTCTGAGCGCAAATAGGCTTAAGAACACCGAGGTATGGATCGTTGCCTTCGCTGGAGAGGAGCACATGAGGGGATCGAAGAGGTTCGTTGAAAGACATCGTGAAGAACTAAGGAATGCGATTCTCTTCAACTTCGAATGTCCTTCCGCGGATTACTTTTTGGTTGCAACCGAAGAAAAGATGTTCTTTGCAAAGCATTCAGCCAAGGCTGTTGAAATTGCAAAAAAGGCTTGTGAAAGGGCTAAAGCTGATTTCAGGGTCGGTTCTTTAAAATTCGCTGGTAGCGATGCAGCTAACTTCTCCCGCAAGGGGTTGCATGCAACCACGATCTTTGGTCTTGCAAACGACTCAGCTCCTTATTACTGGCACACGCTGGAAGATTTGCCCGAGAACTTGAAATTGGATTCGATAAGCAAAGCAGTTGAGATCGCGATCGAGATTGCGAAGGTAGTTGACGAGAGGGGAGATTAATCCCACCCTTTGAGGAAGTTGTATGCAGAAAACGCTGCAATTGCCCCGTCGCCACAAGCGGTGACTACTTGCTTCAATGGATTGTTGCAACAATCGCCAGCTGCGAAAATACCGGGAACGTTCGTTTTCTGCTCTCTGTCTACTTTGATGTAGCCCATCGCATCTCTTTCCACGCCAAGCTCTGCAACCAAATCCGTTGCAGGTCTCATGCCTATTGCAACGAAAATCGCATCGCACTCTATTGATACTTCCTCTTTTCTGTCTCTTAGAAAAACTATCGCCCTTTCAACCTTGTTTTTTCCCTCGACCCTTCTCAGATTCGCATTCGTGATTACCTCGATGTTTTTCTTCGAAATCTCGTCGATCAAGGCTTTTTCAACCCTCAAAGGAGACCTTGAAATGAGCTTGACGTTGCAACCTATTTCGTGCAAGTATATCGCATCGCTCACCGCTTCCTTTCCGCTTCCGTAAACTATCACCCTCTTCCCCCGGTAAAGGGCTCCATCGCATGTTGCACAGTAGCTTAAACCTTTTCCAACGAAAAACTCTTCGTTCTCAAAACCAGCGCTTCTGTGCTTCCCACCGGTCGCTACTATTACTGTTTTCGCTTCGTGTTCATTTTCTCCAATGAGCAAGAAGTAATCGCCTTTTTTTAGAACTCTTTCGATCTTTTCCATTTTTATCTCCGCGCCCGCCTTTAAAGCTTGTTCCTTCATCCTTTCGAGTAACTCAATTCCGCTCCCCTCGAAGCCGGGGTAATTTTCGATCTTTGAAGCCATTGAAATCTGGGACACGGGGTCAAAAGTTTCAAAGACGATCGTCTTTAATCCATACCTCGCAGAGTAAATCGCAGCGGTTAAACCAGCGGGACCACCACCAACTATTGCTACGTCGAACATGCCTCGAGTTTCCTGAAAAAATTAAAATCTTTCCCCCCTTTACTTCTCTCGGAGATGTCAAGTCCATACAATCAAGTGAAATTCACCAAAATTGGGATCTCAGAATACCCAAGGAGACTCGATTCGAATATCTTAGCGACAATTTTGACAGTAATTTCAGAATTGGAAGCAACGCTTAAATAGGAAGCTCTTTCAGAACAATTATGGGTAACAGAAAAGTCAGAGTGCTCGTTGTTGACGATGACGAAGTTTTGATCGAGATCTACAGGGTATTTCTCCGAGATTTCGACTTGTTGACAGCAACGAATGGTGAGGAGGCGGTGAAGGTGTATAGGTTCTTCAAGCCAGAGGTAGTTTTGATGGACATATCCATGCCGGTCATGGATGGGGTGGAGGCGACAAAGGAGATCCTCAAGGTGGATCCGAACGCAGTGATAATAGGGGTTACAGCCTTTGCTACTCAGCGTGGCGAAGAACTGCTCAGGGCTGGTGCAAGGGAAGTGATTGGAAAACCCTTCAACAGAAAAACGATCCTCGAAGTGATAACGAGGCATTTGAACTACAAGAAGGCTGATAGTTAAGGAGAAATATGCTTCGTTCTGCTTCGAAAGAATTTTGCTTTTCTCGCGCACAACTCTTTGGAGATCGAACGCAAATTTTAAATCTATAATTCGGTAAGAGATACGCATGGAGTTCAGAAAAGAACTCGAGGTCTCTAAGATTTTGATAGGCGGTAAAGTCGAGGAGAGCGTTGTCGAGATTCGCTACGATCCGCTGACACTTCAGACGAGCAGAGTTGTGAAAAAAGGCATTTCATTAAAAAGCGAAGGTTTTGAAGAGGAGATCGAGAGCACAAAAAGCTGGTGCCCGTTCTGTGAGGAGAGAATAGAAAGCATGGTCGCTCGAGATCCAGAGATTATGAAGGGGGAAATCTGGAAAAGAGGAGAATGCAGGGCTTTTTCCAATCTAATTCCATATTCGAGATATTCTCTCGTTTTGAGATTGACTGAAAAGCATTTTCTAAGACCTTCTGAGTTCAAGGAAGCGCACTTCTTTGATGCGTTCAAGCTCGTGCAGGATTACATCAACATGCTTCCAAACGATAAGTTCTTCATAACAGTCGGGATGAACTACCTGAAGCCAGCAGGCAGCAGCATAATGCACCCCCACATCCAGTTCTTGGTCTCTGAGAACTCCCCAGATTACTTTGCAAGGCTCGACTGGAGCGCTCTGGAGTTCATGGAGAGCAATAGAAAAGACTTTTGGCGTGCGCTTTTGGATCGAGAAAGAGAGGACGAGAGATACATAGGGAGAACGAAGAAGACGGAATGGATCTCTGCCTTCGCTCCGAAGGGTTTTATGCACGTGATTGGAATACCTGAAGAAAGAGAATTTGCAAAGATGAGCGATGACCAGCTTTATGGGTTTTCAGAGGGAATCGTTAAGATCCTGAAATACTACGAGACCAAGGGGTTCAATGCGTTCAACTTCACGTTCTTTTGCGCAGACAAGCTTGGGGAGCACTTCAGAACGAACTTCCACATCGTTGCAAGGACTCCATTTGGAAAATTCTACTGGTGCGATGTGTTCTTCCCCAAGGTGTTCCAAGATGAAAGCGTCGTCTTCTTTGCTCCAGAAGACTATGCGAGGGAGCTAAGGGAGATATGGTAATCGAATCTTATCTTTACGAGAAGTTGGACGGAGAAGTTCGCTGTAAAACGTGTTGGCACAACTGTAGGATAAAAAATGAGCGATGGGGAATTTGCAACGTGAGAAAGAACGAAAATGGAAAGCTGATGGTCTACAACTACGGACTTGCTTCCTCCATAGCCTTGGATCCAATTGAGAAGAAGCCTTTGCACAACTACAAACCAGGGAGCAAGGTTTTGTCCTTTGGAAGCATAAGTTGCAACTTTAAATGTGATCACTGCCAAAACTTCGAAATCTCCTTCGCGGATCTGAGCTATCCATACCTCAGGGAACTCAGCCCTGAAGATGTTCTAAGGCTTTGCAAGGAGAGGAAAGCAGACGGCGTTGCTTGGACTTACAACGAGCCATCGATTTGGCACGAGTTCGCTTTGGATGCTTCGAAGCTCGTGAAAGATCAGGGTTTCTTCGTTGTATACGTTACGAATGGCTACATGACCCCGGATGCGGTAGATCAATTCGACGACTTCAAGGCTTTGGACGCTGCAAACGTAGACGTGAAGGCTTTTTCTCAGAGATTCTACAGCAAGATCTGCAAGGCGAAGCTCGAAAACGTGCTGAGAACAGTGGAATACATGCATAGAAAAGGAGTTTTTGTTGAGATAACCTATCTGATTATACCAGGTGAGAACGACAGCAGAGAAGAGGTGGCGGAATTCGTAAGATGGGTTGTATCAATTGATAAAAGCATTCCCGTGCATTTTTCACGATTTCATCCAGATTTTAAGATGCTCGATAAGCCGATGACGCCGGTGAAGAAAATAGAGGAGGCGATTGAGATAGCAAGAAACGAGGGATTGGAATATGTCTACGCGGGTAACGTCTGGGGGCATAAATACGAGAACACCTACTGCCCGAACTGTGGCAAGTTGTTGATCGAGAGAGAGGGCTTTTACGTCAGAAAAATAAATTTAAACGACACAAGATGCCCCGAATGCGGTTACAGGCAGAGGATAGTTCTGTAGGTTTGATAAAAAAATCGATTTGACGGAACTCATATCAACGCCCAAGTCTTCAATGGAGTAAACGAAAACGCAGAATTCCGGTTTATCAATCGTTTTTACCTTAAAATTCGAATGCAACCTTTATCGCTCCTGACTTTCTCTTGTTTACAGCATTCCAGAGGGCTTTCCTGTAGTCTTCAACGCTGAAAACGTGTGTCAAAAGCTCTGAGAAGTCTTTTTTCTTTAGAATTTCAATCGCTACGTCAAAAGTCCTCTTCCACTCGCTTCCAATCTCTTCTTCTCCGCATCCAAACGTTCCGAGAACTTCGAGCTCTTTGGAAAAAATTGGAGCAAGGTCTAAGCGAGTTTCGGAAACAGTTCCAGCGATCACGACTTTTCCAAGAGGTTTTGCAATCCTTAAGGCGGTGTCAACGGCTTCAGCTGTTCCCACGCATTCGAAGACCACATCGATTCCCCCGCCGACCAAGACTTTACCCCCTCTTGGGGGTTTGTAGACTCTGCCATCAACGAGCTTTGAAATCTCCTCTATGGGATCACCAACGATAACCTCATCTGCTCCAAAGCGTTTTGCAACCTCAACAAGCCTTTCGTTTTTCTCTATCCCTATTATCTCCCCCGAGAAGCCAAAGTGCCTTAAAGCAATTATTGTCATCAGTCCTATGATCCCACAACCGACTACTGCGACCTTTTGATCCTCGCTTGGGAAAGATCTCAAGGCAGAGTGGATTCCAATTGACAAAGGCTCCGCAAAGATTGCGTTCTCATCGCTAATGCTCTCGGGAACTCTTACAAGCTGGGATTCGTGTGCGACAAAAAATTCAGCCCATCCACCTGCGACGTCTTTGCAGATTCCCGTGAAAATTCCCGGTGAAATCGCACCTCTATCTGTGTTGTAGCAAACCGCAGGGTGACCTCTTTTACAAGCTTCGCATAACTCGAGTTTTCTAACTCTGCACGGAAGGGCGGGGTCGAGAACGACTTTTTCGCCGGGTTGAAAATCTTTTACTTCTTTTCCCACTTCTTCAACGATTCCAACGACCTCATGACCGGGGATCATTGGGAAAGAGACACGCGGATACAAGTAAAAGCTCTCTGAAAGTGTGATCAGCCTGATGTCTGAGCCACAAATTCCGCTTAGCCTTGTCCTAACCTCCACCCAGTCTTCCGCCGGTAGTTTCGGCTCTGGGTAGTCTTTGTAGTATCTTACTATCGAGAATGGTCCGAAATAGGCTGAGCTGGAAAATTTGGAGAGAAACAGTGTAATTCCCGCTTTCAGCAAATTGAACTCAAGAACGATCGCCCGCATACCTCTGGAGATCGCAACCCTCAAGCCACAGTATTCCCAACGTTATCAAATCAGGTGGGCTGAGATTTACTTCCTGCGAGATCTTTACGTCGAGCAAAGCTGGTTTTTCGATGCTCTCAGCTTTTTCAATGGAATAAGCTATGTCCTCGGGATCTTCAACCCTTATTCCAAGCCATCCCATCGCTTCCGCGATCCTGTCGTATCTGATGTCGCTGAAATCGACGCCGATGTATCTTCCACCACATATAGCCTTCTGGGCACCCTTTATCATCCCCCAAGCGCCGTCGTTCATTACGATCACGGTAACCTTTACACTCTCTCTGCTCGCAGTCTCCATTTCCTGCATCGTGCAACCAAAGGCTCCATCGCCGGTTATTAGATAAACTGGCTTGTCCGGGTTTGCAAACTTTGCTCCAATCGCATATGGTAGCCCAGTGCCAAGGTGTCCGGAGTCAGCAGCCCATAGGAAAGTGTTCGGCTCGTATATGCGGTGCAGGTAGTAAGCCCAAACTGCAGTGTTTCCGCCGTCGATGCATGCGATCGCATCTCTTGGGTAGAACTCTCTAACCTCCTTTATTACCCTAAGGGGATGAATTGGCCTCTCTTTCGACTCTGCTTGCTTTAAGAACTCTGCAACCCACTCTTCTTGAATCTTCTTGAATTCTTTCAACTTTTCGTTCGGTTCTCTTCTTTCGCCAAGCTTTTTTATCTCCTCCAAGAGCAATCTCAGGGTTTCCTTGGCATCTCCAAGAATTGCTAAGTCTACTGGTCTGTTTAGGGCTATCATCTCAGCCTCTATGTCTATCTGTATCGTTTTCTGCACCTCTGGATCTCCCCAACCCGGTGGCCTACCCCAGAAGTCTGTATCACCAAGTTTACTGCCAACGATAAGCACAACATCAGCGGAGTTCTGCGCAGCTATTGCAGCGGGACTCGATGGGATCAAGGCCAAGGGGTGATCTTCCGGCATAGCTCCACGAGCGGACATGCTTGTAGTGACAATTGCACCAAGATACTCTGCAAGTTCTCTTAACTCCTTCCAAGCCTTAGCCCTTAAAACTCCACTACCCGCGTGTATCAATGGAATTTCTGCTTTGTATAACATTTTAGCAGCTTTTTTCACGAGCTCTAATTCGCCAACCGGGTTTTTCATCGCCCTATATCTCTCTGGCGGATAGATCCCAGCGTATTCCTCTTCTTCCGCATCGTTGAAGATGACATCCGAAGGTAGATCGAGGTGCACAGGTCCTTGCCTTCCAGAAAGCGCAACTCTGATGGCTCTTTGCAAGAGCTCAGGAATTCTCCGTCCATGGTAAACTATGGCGCTCCACTTTGTTATTGCCCTCAAAAGGTGGTATTGATCGAGCGCTTGCATCGAGCCACGATCGGGGTAGCTTTTCCAAGTTTGGTTTTGTGCGGTGATCACAAGCATCGGAACGCCATCTGCATAGGCTGGATATACTCCGGGGACTAAGTCAGCACCTCCCGGACCAACGGTTCCTATGCATACACCGATTTCTCCACTAACCCTTGCGTAAGCATCTGCCATGCTCGCAGCAGCTTGCTCGTGTCTGCAATTCACGAACCTCATCCCCTCTTTTTCTCCAAACCTTTTTATCGCATCTAAGATCGGAAGAAGTTGTGCTCCAGGGACTCCAAAGACGTATTTCACCCTTTCCTTCAACAAACACTTCACCAAGAGTTCTCCACCAGAAAGCGCCATAGCACATCACCATTTCAAAATTTTATAAACTATAGTTCTTAATTTCTGTGCAATCGATCTTAGATATCTTCTTGACCTCCGAAATCACTCTGCCAAGGTCGATGACTTTGGCTTCTGGTGGAAATACACCATTCGGCAATTCCTTGTCCAAAAGCTCTAAAGCGCAGACGGCACAAGGCAAAGCGGTTGCTTGCGCAGCATCTTTGAATGCTATACCATACTTTATCGCATAGCTCTTATCATCTTTTTTGCCCTTTATTCTCACACCCAAACCCATTCCCATTAGCGTGTAGTCGCCAAGTCTTTCGTAGACCCTTGCCAAGGTGCTTTGGAGCTCTTCCGCTGATATAAGCTGGCCCAAAGACATCGTCACTTCAACTGCTATCTCGATTGCCTTGAACTGTTCTCCCCTCAAGTTTAAGGTTTTTTCACTCGTTAAACCAAGCTGAGCGAAGACCTTCGCGATTTCGTTCAGTTCCGAAGGCCAAACGCCACCTTTGTTGAACACTTTTCTCGCCTTTATGTATCTTGGGATCGTTATTGGTTCGGGATGGCCAACGATTGCGACTTCCCAAGTTCCAATGGGTTCGGGAAACTCGAAGGCTTCGGCTTCTGAGAGAGCCTTTTCATCAATCCAGTTCCCATCCTTGAAGACCTTTACGTTTCCAGTGATCGCGTGGAAGAAGTGCTCTATTATCGCCCTCCCCATCGTTGGATCCATCGCGGTCCACACCCAGTAGGTTCCAATCTCTTCTATTTCCTCCATTTTTTCAGCACCTATGCTCGCTAAGACGTTCGTGACTCCAGGGGTTGCACCCATTCCTATTACAGCGGTTGAACCCTTTTCCTTCGCCATTTTGTCGAGCGCAAGCGCCTCCAACGTGGAGTCGTAGTCATCGTTTATATCTACATAGTTAACCCCAGCATTGAGCGCGGTTTTGAGAACAACTGCTCCAAATCTGTAAAAAGGTCCCACTGAGTTCACAACAACTTCCTTTCCTTTCAATACTTCTAAAAGCTCTTCGAAAACCGCAACGTTAGCTTTAACGAAATCTACACCTTTTTCCCTCGCAATCTGTTTCCCCTTACCCTCATCGATGTCTACGATTGTTAATTCGACAGAGGGGTTAAGTCTGAGAATTTCATCGACGATTCTCGAGCCTATGTGTCCAGCTCCACCCAAAACAACAATTTTCATAAAAAAACGTGAGTCACGGAGATTTAAAGTTTTTTGATCACAACCTCTTAATACTCAGCCAAGTTTTTTGAGCTATGAAAGGCGAAATCCTTGCGCTACTTGCAGCAATTCTCTGGGGAATAGCGCCAATTCTCGACAGATACGCGCTTCAAGAACTCCCAGTATACCCAGCAATAGTAATAAGGGCGTTTGGTGGATTTTTTGCAATTCTCTTGCTATCCTTAGTTTTGAAAAACTTAGAAATAAGCGCATCCAAAGCAATCATTCTCCTCTTGGTTTCTGGAGCTATAAGCGGAGCCTTTGCGATGATTCTCTACTTCGAATCTCTCAAGATCATTGGGGCAAGTAGAGCGGTTGCGATTACCGCTGCTTATCCGATGATCACGGCGTTGCTTTCTGTGGTATTCTTGTCAGAAGGATTATCTGCAAAGGTTGCATTGGGGATATTGTTAATAGTCATCGGGATAATCTTGGTCAGCGAGGTGTAGCCATGGACCTCGAAGGCTATGCAAGGAAAATGCTTACCAAAATGAGCGAGGCAGAAGTTGAAAAGATACTTGCAGAGAGGATAGTAGAGATAAAGGATTGGAGCTTCGATAAAGCCCTCTCCTGGGCAGAAGCAGTTATCTTGGAAGTTAAGAACGCCTACTCAGAGACGAACTGGCTTCTCGATTATCATCGCACAGGAGTGACGATGGGCAACTTTGGTGTTGGTAGCAGAGGAAGGGGTGACTTCTACGTTCACTCGAAGATCGGAGAGATGAGCAAAGTTTCTGCAGTTTTATCGCCGAGGGATCTCGACGATGCAGGGGTTGTTGAAAAAAATGGCGTGTACATTGCAGTAGCAGTCGATGGAATTCACTCTCGTTTAAGCGAGTTCCCATTCCTCGCCGGGTTCCATGTCACGAGGGCTGCGATGAGAGACGTTTACGTAAAAGGTGCAGAACCTGTTGCGGTGTTTTCCGACATTCACATTGCAGACGATGGCGATGTGAGCAAGATCTTCGACCACATCGCTGGGATTGCGACTGTCTGCGAAGCAACAAACGTTCCACTCGTTGCAGGCTCGACGCTTAGAATCGGCGGGGACATGGTCATTGGGGAAAGAATGACAGGTTGTGTTGGTTGTGTTGGTGTTGCAGAGCATATAATGCCGAGGAAGAACGCAAAAGAGGGAGATTTAATCCTTTTGACCGAAGGCGCTGGGGGTGGCACAATAACAACGACGGCAATCTACTACGGGATGCATGAAGTGATCGAAGAGACTATAAACCTCGATTTCATAAAAGCGGTGCGAGCAATCTTTTCCTCAAACCTTGTTCCGAGGATCCACTCGATGAGCGATGTGACAAATGGTGGCATAAGGGGAGATGCTGAAGAGATTGCGAAAACTGCAAAAAAAGCTTTGGTGTTCGATTTCGAAAAATTGAGAAAGTCAGTGAATCCAAAAGTGCTTAAGATGCTCGATGAGTTGAAGATCGATTTCATGGGAGTATCGACTGATTCGCTTATGATCATTTGTCCAGAAGACGTTGCCGATGAAGTCAAGAAAGTCGTAAGAGCTATAGGTGTAAAGATAGAAGAAGTTGGCTGGGTTGAAAGCGGTGAAGGTGCTTATTTGATCGAGAACAACCTTAGGAAGGAGATAAAGCCGAAGTTTAGAGAATCCGCATACACACCTTTGAAGAAAGTCGTGGGCGAGAAGACTCCACGAGATTTTGAGGAAATGAAGAGGAAGATTGACGAGGCGGTTTCAAAGGCGATAGAAAAGAAAAACAAGGTCCTCGAGAAGCTCAAGGCTAATATCGATCATATTTGATTATTTTCGAGAATTATTTTTTTGCAAATTGCTAACATGGAAAAGTTTATATCTCATCATCACGAGAGTTTTGTTGGTGGTGGCATGCCAAACATACCTGCAGAGCTGTCCGCTCTGCCCTTGGAGAGTCTTATAGGGAAACCCCTGGAATCTGCGGTTAGGGCGCAAGCCTATGCAGCGATGACTACAGCGAGATTTGTGGAGGAGGTTGGGTTAGACGACCAGGGAAACGTGAAAAGTGTTACATTTAAGTTCAAAAGAAAGATACTCGATCCCGACACAGGGGAAGTCCGAGCGGAAGATACAACGATCGAGGCTCCTTTGCTGACGATTTTGCCCGTGCCTTTTATAAGGATCAAAGACATGACTATCCACTTCAATATTATAATAAAAACAACTGATGTTGACACCACTCAGCGCGACTTTTCAACAAAGCTATCTGCGAAAGCTGGTTGGGGTTGGGGGAGCGTTAAACTTACTGCAAGCTATGGATACAAGAGGGAAACGAGGTCTCAAGTTGACAGAAGCGCAGAACTCGACATAGTAGTTAACGCAGTTCAGGACGAGATGCCCGAGGGGTTGAGAACTCTTCTCACAATTCTAAGGGAATCGATGGCTCCAGCCAAGTGATTCCATGGCACAGGTTGCGCTTTTCTTGGAACAGCTAATATCAGCTCCGCTTACAGCAATAGTTCATGCGCAGAAAGACTCCGCAAAAGCTACCCTCGATTTTTTACTTTCCCATCTCGTAGAAAAGGAGGAAGCGGGAAAAAAGAAAAAAGTCCCTTTATCAGTCGAGTTCAGCTACACGCAAGCTTTGCAAGATCCAGAGACAGGAAAAATTCAGATTTTGCCGATGAAGATAAGCATCCCCGTTCTGACGCTTGTGCCACTCCCATACATAAGCGTTGACGAGGCTGAGATAGAGTTCAAGGCTAAGATAGTTGCATTCAAAGAGGGAAAATTCTTTGCGGTCTACAGTCATGCAAGCGCAGATCTCAGCGCTGAACTGAACGTGAAGATAAGGGCTAAGAGACTCGAAGTTCCCGAGGGTATTGCGAAAACGATCACAGCGCTGAGCAACTCGATACCGGTGACGAAAGATGAGGGAATTTAAAATCGATCCATCGAAGATCCCAACAGAGCCCGTGGGAACTGGCAAGAGGTTGACGCTGAGAGAACTTACGCAAAGCATTGCAACCTCGGTCTTGAAATCCAAGGCTATACTTGATTCTGAAAGTGCAAAGGTTAAAAGGGAAGTCTACGATAGGGATGAAATCCTTAAAGATTTTCCTTTAACGACTTTTGAGATCACAGACGTTGAGGTTGAGCTCAAGTTCTTCGTGAGCGGGATTGAAAAGGACGAAGTTTTCATCAACGTGGAAGCAGAGCAGCTGAGTAGAGCTCAAAACGTCGCATCAACGATCAAGCTCCGTTTGTCGAGCAAAAAGCTTTCCGAGTTCCTGATCGAAGAAAAAGGAAGAGTTATAAAATAAATTATAGGATCTCGAGCTCCTTCAGCTTCTCCTTTGTTGGAACTCCGTTTATCCAACCGCGTAGCTTGTAATACTCTTCTCTCATTTTTTCGAAGCTCTGAGCATCAACGACGTGCCCTCTTGCAACACCGTCGGGCAGGGGTTCGGTGATTAGCCTTGTTGGCAAAACGTCATCTTTTGCATCGAAGCCGAATTTGTTTATTATCACCCTCTCGAGGTTGTAGATTCTTTCTCCCATCTTGAGCAGTGAATCCGTGCTCAAATCCCAACCAGTGACCGCTGAGAGCAGTTTTGCGTAGTCTTCTACTCCCA
This sequence comes from Archaeoglobaceae archaeon, assembly GCA_046290005.1. Lineage (GTDB taxonomy): Archaea > Halobacteriota > Archaeoglobi > Archaeoglobales > Archaeoglobaceae > WYZ-LMO2. The sequence continues at coordinate 17,181 of JBKBUO010000001.1, forward strand.
ATGCAAAGGTTGTAAACAAGCAGTTGACTGCAGAGTTAACGATGCATGTGAAATCTTGTAGAGTTTTTACGAGCTGAGCTTTCCCATTGTAGACAAGTGGGTCTGTTTTCGTCGGCATCCCCGCAATCTCGGAGCCAACTGAGTAGCCCGTAACATGGCATCCGCCACGGTTTGCAGTTGCGTAGTTTAGCCCAATTCCCTTGATCGCTCTTGGATCATATGCAGGCATCTCGAGTCCCTTCACAGCCATTGAGAGCTCTGGGGCACCAAATGTTTCTGCAAGCCTTTTGCTTCCCAATGCTAGGAACTTCCCAAACCCTGCTTTGTATGCGGTTCTCCATATCGCATCCACGAGCGAAGCAGCGTTACCGAATGACAAGTCCATACCTTGCAAATCCTCTGGTTTCACGTAGCCCTTTTCGTGTAGCTCCATCGCACAGGCGATTGTTGAGCCCATGGTTATCGTGTCTAAGCCAAGCTCATCGCACAAGTGATTCGCTTTTATCACTGCTTCAAGGTTCATAACCGCGGTGTCGTTACCAAGAGCCCAGACGCTTTCGTATTCTGGTCCCTCGGTGTTCAGGATCATGAATGGGCCTTCTTTAACCTCTGTTGCCCTACCGCAACCGATGCTACATCCCCAGCAAGCAACTCTCTTCCTTAGGTATTTCTCAGCCAACCTTTCACCACTTATCTCATCCGCTCTTTCGTTGTAGGCTTTCTGCCAGTTCTTGTAGGGCAGTCCGCCAGCGTTGTTGATCACGTTTATAAGTAACGCAGTGCCGTATTTCGGCAGACCTGTTCCAGTAATTGGGTTATTTTTGACCTTTTCAAGCATTTCCTTTGATATCTGCTTAAACTCTTCAGGTTTTGCAACCTCTGGTCTCTTCTTACCCCTTGCAACTATTGCTTTTAGCTTCTTCGAGCCCATCACCGCTCCTAATCCTGTTCTACCTGCAGCTCTATGCTCTTCGTTCATTATTGAAGCGAAGTAAACGAGGTTCTCTCCAGCTGGACCTATGCAGGCAACGCTACCACCTTTTTCCAACGCCTTCGTTGTGTCAAATACATTTAGCCCCCACAACTTCCTTGCATCCCTTATCTCAGCCCCCTCTTCTGTTGCCTCAATGTAAACAGGCTCGGGGCTTTTACCTTCAATGACAATGATATCGTAGCCCGCAAATTTCATGAAAGGTCCGAATTTTCCACCGCTGTTTGCGGAGCCTATGCTACCGGTAAGCGGACTCCTCAAAGCCATTACGTGATATCTCCCAGACTCTGGGAATCCAACGACACCAGTCGCTGGACCGGTGGCGAATATCAAAACGTTCTCCTCTCCGAAAGGATCAATATCTTTCGCGGAAATGCCGAGCTTCTCGTATTCAAGAAGGTAGTCGTAGAGAAGTCGGACCGCATATCCCTTACCGCCAAGGTATTTCTTGGCGATCTCCATGTTGATTTTCTCCTCTTTAACACTGCCCTCGCTAAGGTTTACTCTCAAAATTTTACCCATGTAACCCATATTACCACCGCTTATTTTTTGGTTTTTTAAGATAAATAGCTTTCGCTTCGCATTGATGACATCTTTCAGAAAAGGAAGAAAGATTTAAATCCACATAACACGCATCACTAATTCTATGGATGAGTTTGATTTGATTGAGGAAGAAGACGAGGAGATATGTGGAGAAGATAGCGAAAAGCTCACTGAAATCTACAAGTTGGCGATCAAGTTGCTCAGGTTACTTGAGGATTTGAAAAGCGTTGAACTAAAGGAATCCACGTCCCTCATGCTAATAAGAGAGCTCGTAGGGGATGACAAGGTTCTAATAGGTTTGGCTTCGAAAATGCTCCAAGACATAAGCCTTGGTTATGAGGGAGAAAACTACGTGAGCTAAAGCTCAGCAACTTTTATATTCTTTTCTCAAACAAGCTTCATGGCTCGAAAACTTGAAAAGAGGTCAGCAAGGATCTTGGCGATAATACTTGCATTCATAATGCTCGGATCAGTCTTTGCCTACGTTTCAGGTGGAGGGACGAGGGAAAAAAGAGAAACGAAAGTCAACTTTGCAATGCTCGAAGCCATAGGTTACTTGCCAGAGAACTCTATCGTATACTACTACAATCTTACCGAGCTAAATGCTTTAGCGAAAAAGCTCGGTAAAAACGACGCTTTAGTGAAGCATGTTGAAAACTTAGCAGTTCAGGAGCTAAGCTACGCTTACGGGAGTTATTTGGACAGGAGAATAGTCGAGTTCACCCATAACATTGAAGAGCTTATAATTGCGAGATACGGCGACTTCGACGTCTACTTCGTGAACGAGAACGCTTCAAAGGTTTACTTTGCGAAACAAACAGAGCAAAAAATCGGAAACATCACAGTTAAGTTCCACGGTGGCGTTGCAATTGCAGAAGAAGTTCATCCGCTGGTGATTGGCTACGCTCCGCTCGTGCTAAGTGTTGCGGAGAAAATAGAACAAGGAAAAGCTTCTGATTACTCCGTTTATCTTTCTCATATGAAAAAAGATTTCGTAGTTGCGCTCGTAATCTTTGGAAACGCAACTGGAAGCTACGTAAGGTTTACTCAGAACGAAAGCCCTGTGGACTTCTTCTTCCAAGGGTTCAGATTCAACGAAAGTTCGGGTAATTACGAAAAGGTATTGGGAATGCACTTCACTGAGAACTATTTCTTCTATGGGCTAAACGAAACTGAAAAGGACTTCGAATACTACTACTTCGAGAACTTTGAAGATCGCTTTAGCGTCGCAGTTATGGGGGACAAGAACTTCACAAAGGTCTTGGAAGCAAGGCCGAACGTGATGGGCATTATAATAAAGGAAGTCGAAACGCTCGAGTAATTTTTTAAACTTTTGACATCTCGATTTTTGCCCAAGAAAAGCTGAGCATAGCTGAGATTGCATCTCCTAAGACTATTCCAAACAAAACCCCTTCAAATCCAATTCCCAACTCAATTGCAAGGAAATATGCGAGCATAACTTGCATCGATACCCTGAGGATTGTCAAAGCCAGTGCCTTCTCACCATTTCCCATTCCCTGAAACATGGAACTTGTGGCGATGCCGATCGGAGCAAACACAAGAATGAAGGATAAAGTCCTCAGGGAGCTCATGAGCCCTTCGTAGATAACAGAACTCTCCTCAGTGTATGCAAAAACGTATGATATCTGCGGAGCGAAGATAAGCATGAATGCCAAGATTAGACCGTTTACCCTAAGAGTAAACTTCAGAGCATAGTAATAAGCTTTCTCAAGGTTTTTCGCATTCTTTGCCCCATAAGAATCCCCTGAAACAGCGGTTAAAGCACCAGCGATTCCAAAAAGTGGTATGAAACCAATTTGCATGAGTCTCCAGACATTCGTGTAGATCGCAATCCCCTCTTCGCCATTGGTAGCAAGAATTATGTGGTTTACGAAAACGATCGAGATCGACATTATGATCATACCAATCGATGCTGGAATCCCGACTCTGATCAAATCAAAAGCGGTCTTCCAGCTTCATTTAGAAAGGCATGGTTTGACGTAGCCTTTTCCACTGTAGAACCAGTAGGCGAAAATAGCAGAAGAGACGCACAGCGATGCAACGCTTGCATACGCTGCGCCAGCAACTCCGAGCGAGAGAACGTAGATGAATATTGGATCAAGGACTATGTTTAACAGCGAGCCAGCAACGTTTGCATACATCGATTTCTGGGCACTCCCTTCCCCATTGAGCAAACCAGCGCTGACGTTGTTGAAAACGAGAAAAAAGAGCCGAGGACTATTATGTTTCTGTATTCAAGAGAAAGTCTCAGAACTTGCACCTTCAAAGTCTTTTGCATCGATTCTCCTTGAAACCGCTGAGCTCGAGGCAACGCTCAATCCAGATGAGAGGGCGATGAAGATCATGAAGAGCGGAAAGGAGATTCCAAGAGAATTTCAACCCGATTCGCGAATTCTAAGTTTTAAACCATTCAGAAACTCTCTCGGTTATAAAGTTCTCCCCGTAGACTACGATATGTAACCTCGTATAAACCCCTCTTGGAACAGATAAAGCGACGTTCCAATATAGAATGGAACCGGGCTCTAAATCGCTCGGATTAGTTATTTCCTGAGCGTATACCTTTTTTTCTTGCGTTGCATCGAATCCAACCCAGATCCTGAGGTTTTTAGCCGTTTTGGATCCCTCGTTCTTTACGGTTATGTTGGTCTCGTAAACTACGTAAAAGGCGTTGTAGGCTATTGGTTTTGAGACCCAGTCGACGGTTATTAGGGGCTTGGAAATTAGTGGGTAAATTATGGCTCCGACGTTCTCATATTCTTTGGGAATCTCTCCAATTTTCCAACCTTCTCCAGTAGTTTCCAAATAAAAGTATTTAACACCCTTATACTCGTAATAGGTTCCATAGCAATTGCTGCAAGTGACTCCAACAGCCATATGGTTAGGGAGCAATATGAGAACAACGTCGTATCCCAATTTGGAGAGCAGCTCCGCGGTAAGGATGGAGGTGTCTTCGCAATCTCCACCGTTATCCACTAAGGTCTCTATCGGGTATCGGGGATACTCATCGAAGGGGGTTGTTACGTTGTCTGCGGTATATGGTAGGGATTGGACAAAAGATATGACGAAATTAATGGTCTCCCAGTCATTAAAGCCCTCCCTCTTCGAAGAATTCCTGAAAACTTCCACGAGCTGTTTCATTACCTCGTCGTCGTAGGGATCTGTAACGTATACAGAGTAATCTCTTGTCGGCAGTCTGGGCTTGTTTTTGTAATATTCATACAAGGACTTTGGAAATACGACGCTCCAAGTCCATTCGTTCCCTTTGTAACTCCACTTGTATTCTCTTTGAATGTATTTCTCAGTCTCATTCGGCGGTATGCAAGCCTTGGTCTCGGTTTCGGGTATACATTCGTAGTTTGTGGTGACATCACAGCGATAGACTGTGCGAAATTGAATAAAATTATCGCATTTGCTCCACTCTGTTGGCTCAGGGCACAGAGGGCAATTTCTTTGAATGTATTTATCTGCAAATGACAACTGAGGAGATCTCAGCGCTTCTGAGAACATTTCGGGGTAGAAATGATAAATACCCCAGACCACTATGAGTAGGATCAAAAACAACTTTGAAACCTTCCCCACGAGATCTTTTACCTCCAAAAATCTAATAAATTTTTCTTGCCCCACTTGCTCAGCCGGGTTTAGGAAAAATTTTTGAGCAGTAGGTCGAAATCTTCGGAAAATGATTGTGCCGAAGGGGAAAACTTTGATTGCAAGAGGGAAAGTAAAGCTCGAAGGCGATGCAGAGGTGGTGGGGTCGAAGGTAAAGGAGTTCGAGTGCGAGAAATACGTTCCAGTTGAATGCTATTCTGATGTCGAGGCTGAAGTAAATGGAGATTTCATAGTGATCGACTTTTTTACAATTCCTGAAACTTGGAAAAAACTCGCAAAGAAATATTGGGGGACCATTTTTCTATACGGCGACGTCGACAGTGGAAAGAGCACACTCGCAACATATTTAGCGAACAAAGTCGGTGGTGCTTACGTTCTTGACTTAGATATAGGTCAAGCAGAGATAGCCCATCCGGGCGCGATGGCATATGGATTCGCAAAGGATATCGTTACTCTGAGCGACGTGAAGATGATCAACGGTTTTTTCGTTGGTAGCACCACTCCTCAGGGAAGAGAGGTGAAGTGTTTGCGAGGGGTTGCAAAACTTTGGAAAGAACTCAGGAAACTCGAAGGTAGAAAGATCGTGAACACAACTGGATGGGTAAGGGGGAAAAGGGCAAGAGAGTATAAGATGGCGAAGATCGAGATAATAGAACCAGATCTCGTCGTCTCCTTTGAAGGGAAACCCTTTGAAGGGTTGGAAACTTACGAAGTTGAGAAAGGCTACGCAGTAAAGAGAGACAAAGCTGAAAGATTGAAAGCGAGGTGCGAATCCTATGCGCGTTTTTTGAGAAACGCAAAGGTTCTTGAAGTAGAAAGGCAAAGGGTTAAGTTAAAGCCAGATTTTCTCCAAGGAAAAGACGTTTCCAAGTTTATCACCATGGTTTTAGGGGCAAGCGTTTCCGCAAAGCTCGGGGAGGACTTTTTGGCGATTTTCACGCAAGGAGAAGTTGAGATAGATTACGGGATCGCGAGGGAGTTGAAAGAGCTCTACGGAATCGAAGAAATCTTTGTTTTTTCTGAAAAAGAGCCCAAAAACATCGTCGTAGGTCTCTACAAGGGCGAGAGGTATCAAGGCATGGGCCTTCTCAAGTCTGTGAACGAAAAGATCGCGATCGAATCCGAGGTCTCGGAATTCGACGTCGTTGAAGTAGGGGAGATAAGGCTCGAAGGTGGTAGGGAGTTTTTCTTAAGAAAGCTTTGAATCTCTCGCATTCTACCGAAGCTCACAAGAGATGTCGAATCAAACTCTCAATGGTTCTCTAATAATTTTCCTCCTCAAAATTGAACTTTTTTCCATGGACCGGTGGGGATTTGAACCCCAGGCCTCCGCCATGCCAAGACGGCGCTCTACCAGCTGAGCTACCGGCCCTGGCTTGCGTCACATCTCAAGGTTAAAAATGTTTTGCATTGTGAAAACAGTTTTATATATAACAATCATGCGAAAAGCTTATATGCAATGATAAATTATTATCCTCGAAGGAGGTGAGAACATCGTATTTGGGGGATTGGAAGATAATGGTCGACGCACTGGAGATGGAGGGAAGGAGGTTTGAAGTTTCAGAAGAGGGGGTGGTGCGGATAAGGCATTGGAATAGGGAGATAACCGTCGGGCTTATGAATGGTATCGGCTTTGTTGAAGTCAAAAGCTTTGAGTGTTGCAAAAGAATCAGTGGATCGAGCGAGCAAATGCTGAGCGCAATGGCAAAGCTTGGGGTTATAAGTCTTAGGTCGCTGATGGCATCTGCGTTCATCAACAGGGGCTACGAAAAAGCCTTGAACATAAGGAGGTGCTACGAAAAAATCAAAGTCTAGATCAAGAACTTACTCATCCCAGTGTGCCAAGCTTTTTCCGCTTCCACAACATCGCACGCGAAAGCCTTGAAATCTATTTTTTCTCCCTCGCTGAACCCGATTATCTCTGCTTTCAAACCCTTTTCTCTTAGAAAATCTACGAAATCTTCTGCTTTACTGTCTTTTATCTCAACGATCCATCTCGTGTTAGATTCCGAGAATAGATCGACGAAATCAAAGCTCTTTGTCGCTGTGAACCCTACTCCGAGCCCAAAGCACATCTCAGCGATCGCAACCGCAATGCCACCTTCGGAAACATCGTGGCAAGCGTTCACTTTGAACTTCTTAAAGGATTCGAGTAGAGCGTTGCTGTAGTTTCTAAGCTTCTCGGGTGAAGTTTTTGGAACTTCGTAACTTTCAACCCCTACGATTTTCGAGTAGAGGCTACCTCCAAACTCCTTCTTGGTTTCGCCGATCAGGATCACCGCACCGCCCTTGAAAAAGCTTTCGTTCACAAGCGAAACGTCTTCCACTATTCCGACGCCAAGAAGTGTCGGTGTTGGCGGAATTGCTGAGAACTTCGTCTCGTTGTAGAAGCTCACGTTCCCGCTGACGCATGGAATTCCAAATTCCTTCGCCATCCACCCAAGCGCTCTAACACTCTCGACAAATTCCCACATCCTTTCAGGCTTCTCAGGATTTCCGAAGTTGAGACAGTCTACGAAAGAATGTGGTCTCGAGTTCACCGCAACAAGGTTTCTGACCATTTCATCAAAGGCGCTCGCGGTTCCCCAGTAGGGATCCGCTTTCGTTAACCATGGGTTTACCGCGGTTGTGATTGCAATTCCCCTTTGCGATGAGGTTGGCTTTATCACTGAAGCATCGCCATGGGTTTCGTAGTTTATCTTTCCTTGCAGAGGTCTTAAAATCGTAGAAGCCTTTACCTCGTGGTCGTATTGTCTTATAACCCATTCCTTGCTTGCAACGTTTGGATGCGAGATCATCTTCATGAAAACTTCCTTGTAATCCCTCGGCTTCGGAATCTCTTGTTCTAAAGCCCTCTTTGGCTTTTCAACGTAGTTTCTGCAGTATTCAACCGCTCCGACGATGAACTCAATGTCCAGTTCGTAGACCTTGTAGCCCTTGTAGTAGATGCGAAGGACTTTGTCCTCAGTAGTCTTTCCAACTACCGTCGCGGGTATGTCCCATTTTTGGAAAATGTAAAGGACTTCGTCAACCTTCTCCGGTTTCACGGTGAGCATCATTCTCTCTTGGCTTTCAGAAATCCATATCTCCCAAGGTGCCATCCCTTCTTCTTTTAATGGAACTTTGTCGAGGTGAATCTCTGCGCCAAATCCAGCAGAGAAGGCCATTTCACCGACAACACAGCTCAATCCGCCACCGCCAAGATCCTTCATCCCAGTTAAAAGCCCTTTTTCAACGACTTCGAGGCAAGCGTGGATTAAAGGTTCCTTCATTATTGGATTCCCAAGCTGAACAGCGCTTCTTTCTTCTTCGCTCTTCTCGCTCAACTCAGCTGATGCAAATGTTACGCCGTGAATTCCATCTCGACCAGTTTTTCCGCCAACTAAGACGAAGAGGTCTCCAACGTTCTTAGCTCTGCTTGGAACCACTTTTTCCTTTTTTACAATTCCAACGCATCCAACGTTAACGATGCAGTTCGTTAAATAGGATTCGTCAAAGAAAACGCAACCGCTAACCGTTGGAATCCCAACCCTGTTCCCATAATCCCTTATCCCCGCAACTACTCCGGTTAGTAGGTAATTCGGGTGTCTAGTTCCCTTTGGGAGTGCTTCGTAGCTCGTGGTTAAATCTGCAAAGAAGAGAGGATCGATCAGAGCAATCGGCTTTGCTCCCATGCAGAGGACATCCCTTATTATCCCCCCGATTCCCGTCGCAGCACCGCCATATGGTTCGATCGCAGACGGGTGATTGTGGCTCTCGATCTTCACAACATAGGCGTATTCATCGTCAAACTCAACAACTCCAGCGTCTTCCTTTATTGCAGATATTACGTGTGGGTATCGAGAGTAGTCGTCGATCAAGAACTTTTTCAGGAAGAACTTCGAGCTCTTGTAACAACAATGCTCGCTCCAGGCTTGTGCCAAGGATTGGAGTTCTATATCGTAGGGATTTCTACCCTTTCCTTTAAAATACTCTCTTATGAGCTTCATCTCATGTAAATTTAATCCAAGACCCATTTTCTCGCTTATTTCAATGAGATCCTCTTCTTTGGCGTTCAAAATCTCGACTTCGTAAAGCTCAAACGGCGCTACGACTTTTTTGAACATAGGCTCACCCAATCCAGTTGATCCTGAACTTCTGTATCACGGGATTTGCTAAGAGCTTTTCACACATCTCCCTTATCTCTTTCTCAGCTTCTTCTCTGCTCTTCGCATCTATCTCGATTCTGAAGACCTTTACGGCGGAAACCCTCTTAACCCTCTTGAAGCCAAGAAGTCTAAGCGCCTTCAACGTCGACTCCCCCTCTGGATCCGCAACCCCCTCTTTCAGCTCTATGTAAACGTCAGCGATCATGAAGGTTGTGGGCATTTCCAGAATAAAAACCTGATGTAAACACCGGATAAATTAAATAGCACGAATAAATTACCTATAAATGTCTCCATGCGAATATCTGAGCATGAGGAAATTGGTTGCGGTCGGGATATTCGCGATAATTGCGTTGGCAGTCGCATCTCTGCAACTCGTGGAGAAGAAAAAAGACTTAAGCTCTGCTGTAGGAGAATACGAAATCCTGAACTGCTCCAACTTCAGTGACTATAGAAACTACTACCGTTTCGACGAGAAATCGAAGACGCTATACGCCTTCGTAACTGTGAACTGTGGAAGCGACGAGATCTTGGTGGAGAAGGGGGAAAAGATCAGGATTATCGAAAAGGACTACGATGGTCTGCTTGCACGATGCGTTTGCCAGAAAGAAGTCAGAATCTACAATGTAAGCGAAACCCAAGTCGAGTTCGTAAACTGGGGGAACGAATCCATTAAGCTTGAGAAGGAAACAAATGGGTTCTGCGGAATTTCAACCTTTGCTGAATGCAAGGAAGATGCGGATTGCAAGATCGGCGGATGTTCTGGACAAGTTTGCATGGGTTCGAAAGAAGAGATCTTTACGACTTGTGAATACAGGGATTGCTACAACCATACAAAATTTGGTGTGGGTTGCAAGTGCGTCAACAACCGCTGTCAGTGGATCTGAGTTAGTTTTTTAACCTACTTCTTATCTCTTTTTGATGATCCTTTCCAAAGACTTTGGTGAAGCGAAGGCGAAAATTCTTGGAAAGACCTTGGATGATCACTTGGTTTGCAAGTCGAGGTTCGGAAATGCTTTAAGCTCAGATCCAAGCTTTATTGTAGTCGAAAAGCCTGAAAGCTCAGCGATGATACCAGATTTCTTCATCGAGAAATATCAAAGAACGATCGAAAAATCCAAAAAGGTTGCAATTTCAAAACTAAAGAACGCTCCATACACGAGAAGGGTCTCTATTCCACTTTGGAGCCCGGAGGAACACAATTCCAAAAACCCACTCGCGATCACAGAGATCTCGTTTCTCTTCGACGAGAAACTCCATTTAACTGCTTATTTTCGCTCCTTAGAATGCCTGAACTACTTCGACAGCAACTTCTACTTTCTCTCCAATACCCTTGAAGATTTTGCAAGTGAAGCAGAGCTCGAAACTGGAAGCATTGCAATGCTCGTCGCAATTCCGCATGTATACGAGAGGGACAGGAAAAGGGTGGAAGTGCTTGCAAAGGATTTTAAGGAGATATACGGCTATACAGAGCTTGGAAGTCACATAGTCGAGGATTACATCTCATCGGCTTGGCACTCCGCGATGGAAATCGTTTACAACTACGGGAAGTTCAAGGCTACGGAGTGGGAGATGTTCGAGGGGCAAAAGAGAAGCAAGTTCGTCCACAGACTACTTGTCGAAGTCAAAAAGCCCGAAGAAAACAAGTTACACGACAAGGCTCCATTCACCGAAAAGTATTGTTTAGACTATGCGATTGGCTACGTGATCGGGAATACTTTTGAAATTGTCTCGAGCTCTTTGTTGAAGGAAGGGGAAGAGTACACATACGCAGAAAGGGCGAGGTTCTGCGAAAAAGATGAAGTAAAGGTAGACCAGCTCTTCGAAGTCTTGCAAAAGCTCAAAGCTGATAGGTTTAGAAGGGATTGCTACGTTGGAGTTTCGAGACCTTGGGACTTGGAAAGCAAAGATCCGCCATGCCTTCGTGGATACCAATTCGTTGGTAGAGAGGAAAAGCTTACGGGCATTTTTTACATGCGCTCGAACGATGTTTTTGGAGCGATGCATGCGAACATGGTCGCGTTTGCATTGCTTACGAAATACTTTTCCGAGCTTAGTGGGTTTAAGGGCTATGAATACATGCACTTCGCAGTCGATGCGCACGTTTACGAAGGTTTTTTGAACGCTGTGAAGGAAATACTATACCCCGAGATGAAACGCTAACTAAAGTAGCTCTTCTCCATTCTTCCAAGTTCGGAAACGTCACCGCTATCGACGATTTCTCCATTGGAGAGGATGTAAACTCGGTCTGCGACGTCTGCTACGAGGCTTAAGTTCTGCTCGACCAAGAGAATCGAGACACCAAGCTCTCTTATCTTCTGAAGGACTTGTGAAAGCGTCTCTATTATTACGGGAGCCAATCCAAAGCTCGGCTCGTCGAGCAGTAGTAACTTAGGTTTGAACATCAAAGCCCTCGCAATTGCGAGCATTTGTTGCTCTCCACCGCTCAAAGTTCCAGCAAGCTGGTCTTCACGCTCCTTTAGCCTTGGAAAAATTTCATAGACTCTCTCGAGATCTTTAAAGCCTGTTACAAGCAAGTTGTCCTTAACGCTCATCTTTGGGAAAACCCTTCTGCCCTCTGGGCTTATCGCAATTCCCAGGGAGATTCTCTCGTGCGTCTTTAGCTTTGAGATCTCGTTTCCATTGAAAAAGATCTTCCCCCTTGTTCTTACGAGCCCACAAATAGATCTTAACAACGTCGTCTTCCCAGCACCGTTTGGACCGAGGATCGCAACAGTTTCGCTTTCGTTGACCTCGAGGTTTATCCCCTTCAGCACTTCCCCCTTTCCATAGGATGCGTAGAGGTCCTCAACTCTCAACATACTTGTTTCCAAAATATGCTTCCCTTACAGCCTTGTCTTCGAGCACGTCTTCGGGATTTCCGTCGAAGATTAGCTTTCCGCTGTTCAAAACAACGACTCGATCGACTACGTTGAAAAGCTCCCTCATTCTGTGCTCAACGATCGCGATTGAAGCGCCATTTCCGCCGATCTCTTTTATTATGCCCATTATTTTCTCCGCTTCTTTCTTACTGAGCCCAGAGAATGGTTCGTCAAGGAGAAGAAGTCTTGGCTTCTTTGCAAAGGCCATAGCGATACTCAATCTTCTCAATTCTCCTTGAGACAAGTTCCTTGCGAACTCTTTTTTCTTGGCTTCGAGATCAAAGTCTCTGAGAACGCTAAGATCGTCGCTTATTGTCAACAGATTCTCCTCCACAGTCATGTTTTCGAAGACCTTCATTATCTGGAAGGTTCTGATTATACCGAGCTTCGCAAGCTCACTTGGCTTTTTGCCAACCAAGTTCTTTTCATGAAGGAGAATTCTTCCCTTATCTGGTTTTAGAAAACCCGAGATTATGTTAAAGAGCGTTGTCTTCCCAGCACCGTTTGGACCAAGGATTCCGAGCTTCTCCTTTTTTATTTCAAGGGAGACATTGTCCAAAACCCTGAGTCCATTGAAGCTCTTTGAAATATCGACGAGCCTTAGCATGTGTGTATCTAAGATGCAAAGTTTTAAATACTTTTCCTCAATCAAAGGGCATGCGCTGGGCTGTATTAGTTGCGTTGACACTGCTCATAGCCTTATGTGCTATGCCAGAGCAACCAACTGCGAAGAGGGACAAGGTTGTGATCGGAGTCTTGGCTCCAATGTCTCTTCCCGAGGGGACTGCACAGGAAAAGGCGGTGAAACTTGCGGTAGAGGAGATAAATGCAAAGGGCGGAATTCTCGGATACAAGGTAGAAGTGGTCGTAGGCGATGACAAGCTCGACCCCAGCGTTGGTGCTGCCGAGTTCAAGAGACTTGCAACCGTGCACAAGGCTGACGTGATCATTGGTGGGTTTTCAAGTGGTGTTATGCTGGCAACAATGGAGGCGATGGCAGAAACAAAAACGCTTTTCTTGGCAGACGCTTCATCACCTTCGCATTCTGCAAAGGTTGCTGAGAACTACGAAAAATACAAGTATTGGTTCAGGATTGCGCAAAACAATGCAACAACCTTCGCCTTTGACCTCGCAGATATGGTTAAAATGCTGCGGAACAATGGCTACGAGGTCAAAAAGATCTACATAATAAGGGACGAGCACATATGGGCGGAAGACGTCATGAAAGCTCTGAGACCTTTGCTGCTCGACTTAGGGGTTGAGATAATCAAAGACGTCCAAGTCCCCCGCAACTATGCGGAATACGAGTCACTGATACTCGAGGCGGAGAAGTTAAACGCGGATCTAATAGTCCCGATTCTTGCACTCACTGGAACTGGTGATGTGCTTGTGAAGCAGTGGACAAGTCTAAAGCCAAAGATACTTCTTGCTGGGCACGACTTGGCTGCGATCGACTACGGATTCTACAACAAGACAAATGGGGCAGCTAATTACGTGATCTTCCTTGCAGACGGTGGTGCACTCGTCACCGCGCCCGTAACTGAGCTTTGCAGGGAGTTCGTTGAGAAATACAAGGCAAAGTATGGGCACTACCCAGAGGCGCATCAGGCATACGGAGCTTACGACGCTGTTTATCTATACAAGAGAGTCGTTGAGGAGGCGAGCAAAAACGGAGAAAAAGATCCGTTCAATACAGACACACTCGTAAAATACCTGGAAAGATTCAACGAATCAAATCCGATAATTCTAACGAGACCAATAGCGTTCACCGCAAACCACGATTTAGCTTGGGGTGACAAATTGATCAGAAACTGGATTTCGCAATGGCAGGATGGAAAGCAAGCCATCCTATATCCCGAGCACGTTGCCACAGGTAAACTCAAGTTACCACCGTGGATGAGCTAAAGGCTATGATCGAACTATTGGAAATAGTCGTCTTTGGGACAGCAATAGGTGGGATCTTTGCACTGCTTGCATCAGGTTTCTCCTTAATTTTTGGTGTTTCAAGAATTCTCAACTTTGCTCACGGCGTCTGCTTTACAATCTCCGCATATCTTGCCATATATTTGCTCAAAGAGTTCTCTGTGGATGTTTTTTCAGCTTCGCTTTTTGGAATCCTTTTTGCCATTCTCGTAGGCTTTCTTATCTACGCTTTGACGAGACCCATTAGACACAATGTCGTAATGGTCATAATAGTAACCCTCGCCTTTGCTTTGCTGGTGGAGCAGTTCTTACTCCTTAGCTTTGGAAACCGTGGCTTAACGATTCCACCTTTCGTCGAAGGAATCCAAGTCATCTACGAAAATCTGAGGATAGCGAAGATCAGACTTCTTGCAATCGTAATTGCAATCACTACACTCGCAGCTCTGGAGGTTTTTATAAGCAAAACCCTCATTGGCAAGAGGATAAACGCGGTTTCACAAGACAGCGAAGCTTCGATGCTTCTTGGCATAAACGTTGAGAAGGTTCTGATAGCGACTTTCGTAATTTCTTCTACCCTTGCAGGAATTGCAGGAATTTTGTATGCGCAAATCTTCAACATCTATCCAGCGATGATTCTTCGGGTTCTGATTTACGCATTTGCAGTTGTAATCCTTGGTGGGCTTGGTAGCTTCCGCGGAAGCGTTATTGCTTCATTCATCATCGGATACATCTTCGTAGCGACGATGAAAACTCTTGGCGCTCAATGGTCAGAATTCGTCATGCTGATCACGATCGTTGCGATCCTTGCAATAAGACCAACTGGTCTTTTCGGGGTGAGAGAATGAAAGCGATCATCCCCATATCTTTTATCTTGGTTATCCTTCCAATGTTCGTGCCAAGCGCGTATCTATACTTGATTGGACTCGCCTTGATCTTCGCAATTCTCGTTGCGAGCTGGGATCTGATGGTCGGTTACACTGGACAAGTTAACCTTGGGCACACGACTTTTGTTGGACTTGGAGCCTACACAGCTGCAATCCTTCAACTGCCATCGAGAATTGGTGCAGCCTTAGATGTCCATCCACTCATGGCTATAGTATTGGCTGGGATCTTTTCAGCATTCGTTGGCTTGGCAATAGGACTGCTTACCTTGAGGCTAAAGGGTTATTACTTCTCTCTCGTCACTGCAATCCTTCCACTGGTTTTCATGCAGAAAGTCTTCGTATGGCGAAGCGTTTTTGGTGGGGAAGAAGGTTTCTCAATCCCATCGGAAAAGCTCTTGGTTGCGACTACGCTTGAGAAATACTACGTCGCAGTTGTTTTTGCAGTGGTCTCAATCGCAGTGATGTATGCGATAGCAAGGAGCAAGATAGGGCTGAGATTCAAAGCGGTTAGGGACAGCGAGGAGTTAGCTGAAGCACTCGGCATAGATACCACGAAATACAAGATCTTGGCCTTTGTGCTTAGCTCGTTCTTCGCTGGCATTGCTGGTGCGATATTCGTTAACTACCGCATGACCGTCGCTCCTGATCTCTACGATGTCCCGCTCATGCTTCTGATCATCCTCTCTGCAGTGATCGGTGGGCTGGGCACGCTTTGGGGACCTTTTTTGATGGGCATAGTTGTTTATCTCGCGAAGAACTGGTGGTTAACCGCGTTCAGATTCGGCGTCGTGAACGAGGAGATCATACTGTATGCGATACTGATTGCGGTTGCAATCCTAATGCCGAGGGGTGTTTACAACGAAGTACAAGAAAAGACCAAAAGATTCGCAAAAGTTTAATTCTCAAGCATTTTTTTGTAAAATCTGAGCAAAATCTTACTCCTAACATCGACCATTTCGCAAATACTACTTTCGAATATCCCGTGGACGATGAAGAACTTCTCCTTCTGGTATACTCCAACCTCAACCACCTTGTGTCCTTCTTCTTCAATTGCCCTCCGCATCAGTTCGACGCATTTTGGCTTGAACTTATCGTTCTCGATGTATGCAACCACCTCATCTGTTATGACATCGCTGTAAACAACTATGGGATTGTTGAATAGGAAGAAGTTTGGAATCTTCAGGATTCTCCCAGTGTAAACGCTTGGGAGTCTTTCACCATCTCCAACTTCTCTTAACGTCGTTCTTACGAGTCCAATGTTCACGATGTCTCCCTTTATCACTGGATTTGTGAGAACCTTTATTCTCGTATTCGGTTTTATGTGTTTAACTTTTCTGAAAATCATCCCAGCAATTATGCTTGCCACGTAGTCCTTGAGCACGAAAGAAAAACCAAGCGCGCTTACCAATGTAAGGAGGAGCTGGAAGCTGTAAGATTCTAACGGGATCATTCTACCAATGCTCGTAATGAATCAGCGTTTCAATCGGATACCTACTCCTCCTCGAGGGTTGCTCAGCTGGGTGTCCTATGGGTATTATCGCCATTGGGCGCACAAACTCTGGAAGACTGAGAATTCTGGAAACTTCTTCTTCGTAAAAAGCTCCGACCCAGCAAGCTCCCAAGTTCAGCGCGGTCACAGCCAGCAATATGTTCTCAACCGCAGCCGTTGCATCTTGCTCGGCGTACAACTTTCCCCTCTCTCCGTAGACTCGCATGCTCCTTGGATAGTTTGCACAAACGACTACAACTACTGGTGCTTGAGCTATGAACATCTGCTTTAGTGAAGCTTTCGCCAACTCTATTTTTATTTTTGGATCCCTTACGACGATGAAATCCCTTGCTTGCAGATTTCCCGCTGAAGGTGCAGCGTTTCCAGCTTCGAGTATGAGCTTTATTGTCTTTTCATCTACCTCTCTTTGCTGGAACTTCCTTATCGAGACCCTCCTGAATATTAGATCGAGCTCTTTTGGGTTCATGAGGTTGAGTCGTGAAAGAGCTTAAAATTATTTTCTGCGAAAGGGCTTAGGTAGAAACGAGGTTCTACGCGTATTTTTTGCCAATTCTCCTCGAAATCCTTTCCGTTATCATCAGAAACGCTGGAACTACTGTGAAGGCAGAAAGCAAGCTAAAGGAGATCGCAACCAAAGAAAGAAATCCGAAGTCCCTCATCACGGGGAAAGTTGATAGCATGAGGGATCCAAAACCACCGATCATGGCTAAGGCAGAAGTGGTAGTTGCTTTTCCAGTTTTCTCTATAGCTCTCTTCACAGCTTCAATTTCAGAAACCCTTTGCCTTTCCTCCAAGTATCTCTCGGTTATCATTATCGAGAAGTCTATACCAAGACCGAGAACTATGGAGTTCAGCGCAATCGATACCATCGTTTGCTTTACGCCGGAGAGAAACATTATCAGGTTCATTACACCGATCACAGTGGTGATTGCGATCAAAGGAACGACGGATTTTCTTATCGACCTGTAAATTGCGAGCAGAAAGATAAGAATTGCAACATAGGCGACGATCGTCATCGTGGTTTGGCTGTTGATCATGATCGTGCCTATCTCAGTTGATAACACAGCTCCTCCGGTGATGAAGTAATTGCCTTCCCAGCCATGGAAAGAAACGCTACGCTCTATCGATTCCAAGGTGTGCTTGTAGTCCTCGTAACCACTCGCGATCGAGTAAAACTGAATTGCGATCGTGCTACCTGAAACGTATCTCTGCAATTGCTCTTCAGGAACTTTTTCAAGGGATCCATAGGATTTAACGAGCGAATTTGGAGATTGATAGGAGTAAATGAGATCGTCTCTACTTTTAACGTATTCCACAAGCTCTTCTGCTTTCTTTAAGACATCTTCGTCGACCTCTTCTGCTTCTAAAACCAAAGTGTATATCGTCTGCCCTCCTACAACGCTTTCGAGCTCTCTAAACTTCTGAATTGCTGGCAGATCTTGGGGAACGTATTTGTTGTAGTTAGTCTCCAACTCTATCAGGGGTGAGACGTAGAAGCCAAGAACGCAGATCACGATCGCTACGACAAGCACACCACGGGGTCTCTTTGCGGTGAGATTCGAGATCACGGAAAGGGACATTTCGAGCTTGGAAATTCCCTCAATTTTCTCCTTTTCAACAGTAGGCTTTCTTTCCATCAGCTTGAGAATCGCAGGGAGGAAGGTTAGGCTTAATATTAAGGCAATCAAGAGTCCCAGCGCAGCTACGATCCCAAACCAGCTCATAGCTGGAACTCCTGGGGCTAACATCGAGAGAAAGCCGACCGCTGTGGTTGTGTAGGCTAAAAAAATCGCTCTTCCGGTTTTTTCAATCGAAATCCTAAGAGCTTCGTCAACGCTGTGCTTTCTGATCTCTTCCTCAAACCTGTTTTGTATCTGCACCGCATACTCTATGGAAAGTCCGATGAGCATCGGCAACGCTCCATTCGTGTGCTCCGACAACGGAATTCCGAGTATTGGCATGAGCCCATAAACAATCGTTACCGCTGAAACCGAGATCAGCAGTGGTAAGAAGGTGGTCACCTTTTTTCTAACCACACTGCTAAAGGTTACGACGAGGAAGAGGATCATGAGAAGTATCGAAGCGACCATCGTGATTCCCAAGCTTTTCATGATCTCGTTTTTTATCTGGTATCCAAGCACAGGCGAGCCTGTGATCTCAACAACCACCCTCGGAGGAATCTCAACGTTTTCTATCGCTTTTTCTATGTTCTTTGCTATCTCTTCTTGCTTATTCGCGTCTGTCGCTTGAATTTGGATCATCATCATTGCAAGGGATCTCTTCGGGATGAGGTCTGAGAAGTATTGCTCGCTCAAATCCTTGAGGAGTCTTTCATTCGCTGGAATCGTTCCAAAGTTCTCGATCATGAGCGAAGCGGGAGAGATGACTTTTTCAACTCCTTCGACTTTGGTTATCTCTTTGCCAAGCCTTAGCATTAGCTCATAGGTTTCGTAGTTCAGAACGTCGTCGCTCTTTATGAAGACGAAAATCGCACCAGTCGCGACTTGAAAGTTTTTCTCGTAAACCTTGTATTGTTGGTAGACCTTGTTTTCCTTTGAGAAAAACGAATCCGTGCCCGAAACTGTTTCGACGTTCATCGCTGAGATCATCGACGCAAATATTATTATAGAGATAAAAATTATAATGAGTCCGGGTCTCTTTAAAATGATGTTTTGCGGTTTCATCTTCTCTTTCTTCTCATGTAATAGGCTACTCCTGCGATTACAGCTATTGCGATTATTACAAAGATCATGTAGTCCATTGGACGTGTTTTCACGTCTACCACAGCCTTTACGGGCTTACTTATTACCCATTCCCCATTTTCAGCCCTGTATTTAACCTCGAGGTTTAAAGCGTAGAGTTTTGGCGTCGCATCTCTGTCGACCGAAATCTTAAAACTCGCGTTTGCAATCTCTCCGGGCTTTAGGTTTCCAATGAATGCGCTGTCGTCCGAAGACGAGAATGGGGAAACTATGACAATTCTTGCGGTCGCATCTTTTACTTCTGCAACTCCAATGTTTTTGATCGCAAACGTCAAGACTTTCTCCTCTCCAGCACGAATCTCTGGAACACCAAGAACTTCGAACTCAACCTCTGGATTCACTTCGATCCCAATTCTTATTGCGTCGCTTTCAACAAAATCATCGCCTACTCTGAACTTCACGAAGATGTCTGCGGGATACCTTGTCTCCTTCGCTTCGCTCGAAGCCTTTAACCTGAACATCGCAGTGAACTCTTCCCCAGCTTTAACGTTTCCTATGTAGCATTCACTGCTCAACGCAGACAACGGCGGTGAAACGGCAATTCTCGCGGAAACCTCTTCAATTCCCACGTTTGATATAAGCTTCACAACAACGTCTCCTTTGGAGTTTACGTAAACGCTGCTATGCACGGATTTTACTTCAATCCTTGGCTTCGATAGAACTTCAATTCCAAATGTCGCAGCATCGCTCTCCTCGACGTTTCCGTATTCATCGGTGTAAATGAGCTTAAGCTTCACAGGGTAAATTCCTCCCGTTGGAAAGTCGAGTGTTACGCGGAATTTTGCCTTTACAACTTCTTTGGGACCGAGATCTCCTACGTAGTAGCTCGGCTGAGTTGTGGAGGTCGATGCACTTGTTGTAGATGGTAGCGAAGTCATGGCAAATGGCATCGTTGGCAACATCGTAGCCATTGCGGTTGCAGTAGTTTGCGGTTGCTGTTTTGGTAGTTCAAGGATTGCATAGGCGTTCCTTGCAATCTTTTTGCCAACGTTCTTTATCTCAACCTCGATATCCCCTTTTCCCCCAGCAACGAGCTTGTCCGTGTGAATGACTTTGACCTCGAGCGAGACGTCCTTCTCCTCTACGAAGAGCTTTAAAGACAACTCTTTCTCTTTTTTCACGTATCCGAGCTCGTATCTCTCGAATGGAATGTCTATTCGATAGCGTGTCGTGTTTGTTATTTGATTTAACACCCCCGTTTGGTTGTAGGTAAGCGTGTTCGTAAATTCGACGGGGACTTTTAACTCTGGGTAAGAGTAAAATCTTGATAAATCTTGCAACTCGTCGATGACCTCATACTTGGCCAATAGCTTGAGATCAAACTCGTTTCCACCAAGAACTTCGATCGGAAATTGTAGCGTTACAGTCTGCATCGATGGCAAAGCTGGGAGTGCAATTTTTCCAGCCTTGACCTTCACGTTTTCGTTGCCTAAAAGTTCTATCTCGACGTTGTATGCGGTGAAGAGCATGTCTTCGCGGGAGTTGAAGAACAGGTATTCGTTGATGTTCGAGTACTCAACTTTTTCCCTTATCGCTGGGTTGTAGATCGTGACCACGAGTATCTTATCTCCCTTGCCAATGTAGTTCGAGTTTATCGGCGTAGTGATTCCCTTTTGCGGATCCAAGTAGCTTATGCTCACGATTTCGATGCTTGGCTCCCTTTCGTAGCTTAAAGCAGAAGCTGGGATTGCGAACAGCAGTAGCAATAGCGCTAAGAGCATTTTTTTCATGGTTTCACCTGTCGTAGTTTTCATAACGAAAGGTATTTAAGCTTTTCCGAGTATTTTTGATCGATGATCGAAATACTCAGATCCTTTGGTTTCACAGAATACGAAGCCAGAGCCCTTGTTGCTTTGATCGCAAAAGGCTCCCTCACTGCAAGAGAGGTTGCAGAGTTCAGCGGAATTCCGAGGACTTCCGTTTACGATGTGATGGAGAGTTTAAAAGCCAAGGGATTTGTAGAGGAATTTGGGAAGCCCGCGAAGTTTCGCGCGGTTTCAAATGAAGAGATCATCGAAACCCTTTCGAGAAGAGCCAAAGAAGGTTTGGAGACACTTAAAGAAGAGATAGCGAAACTGAGAAGCGGAGAAGAAGTTGAACTCGTGAGACTTTACCGCGGAAAATCGGTCCTCGAGAAACTCGAGGAGCTTGTGAAATCCGCGAAAGAGGAAATTGTAATCCTCATCTCCTATTTGAAGCCAGAGATAAAGGAGATAGTATCGAAGGCGAAGTGTAAACTTGTGGTCATATCATCGAATGCAAGCGAATTAGCTGGTGAGTGCTACGAGATAAAGAGTCCAGTGGTTAAAGAGCATACTCCAAAGTTCTCTCACGGGCTCATGATCATTGACTCAAACAAGATCTTCGCAATTTTCGTGAACAACGTCGCGATTGGAATCGTTGGCGAGGGTGAAGGACTTGTTGAATTTTCAAAGCTTATGGTCGAACCATTGCTTCGGGAAATGAGAGAAGAAAGGATTAAAATCGAGAAACAATCGTAGCATAGGTGGTGTTAATGGGGAAGACATTGGCAGAGAAGATACTCAGCGAGAAAGCTAAGAAAGACGCATTTGCTGGCGATATAGTAATAGCGGAAATTGACGAAATCGCTCTACAAGATGGGACAGCTCCGCTTGCAATTAGACAGCTGAAGGAAATCGGGATCTTCAAGGCTGTTAAAAAAGCACACTTCTTCGTAGACCACGCAGCGCCCTCGCCGAGAAGGGAGTTGAGCAACGACCAGAAGTTCATATACGAGTTTGCAAAAGCCTACGGCGCTGATTTCAATCCGCCTGGAGAAGGTATAATCCATCAGCTCATGGTTGAGAAATTCGTGAAGCCTGGAACGCTTATAGTCGGCGCAGACAGCCATACCTGCACTTATGGAGCGTTGGCATCTTTTGCAACTGGAATGGGGTCGACGGACATAGCAGTTGCGATGGCGTTGGGAAAGAACTGGTTCAAGGTTCCCGAAAGCATAATGGTTGTTTATGATGGAAAAATGCAGAAAGGGGTTTATGCGAAGGATCTCATCTTGTATCTTATTGGAAAAATTGGAGCAGATGGCGCAGATTACAAAGCGTTGGAGTTCCATGGTAGCGTGGTCGAGGACATGAGCGTTGAAGAAAGGCTCACGATTGCAAACATGGCAATCGAATGTGGTGCAAAAGCTGGGCTTTTCGAAAGCGATGAAAAAACGCGCGAATTTCTTTCAGAACTTGGAAGAGAGGAGCAATTTAGAGAGCTAAGAGCGGACAAAGATGCGAGCTACGAGAGGGAAATATACATAGATGTTGAAGGCATTTCGCCGGTGGTTGCAAAACCTCACGAAGTCGATGCAGTCGTTCCGATTGAGAAAGTATTGGGAAC
>JBKBUO010000001.1:39917-80369 GCA_046290005.1 Archaeoglobaceae archaeon
CCGAGGTCAACCAAGTCTTTCTCGGAACTTGCACGAATGGTAGGATTTCAGATCTTGAGATCGCAGCCAAACTTTTGAAAGGTAGAGGGGTTAAGGAAGGTGTTAGACTAATCGTAGCTCCTGCGAGCAGAAGGATTTATCTAAAGGCTATTGAAAAAGGTATAATAGCAGTGCTCCTCGATTCGGGAGCGATAGTTCTCCCTCCAGGCTGCGGACCATGCGTAGGGATCCATCAAGGCATTCCCGCGGATGGAGAAGTTTGCGTTTCAACGCAGAACAGGAACTTCAAGGGTAGAATGGGGAATCCGAACGCATTCATATACCTCGCATCCCCCGCAACCGCGGTTGCAAGTGCGATAAAAGGCGAAATCACTGATCCAAGAGAGTTCTTATGAAGATAAAGAGGGATTTGCTGATCGGAATCCTCGAATCTGCAAAAGAAGCTTATCCCTACGAGTTCATTGCGTTACTCACTGGAAAAAAAGACGTCATAAGTGAACTGATCTTTCTACCCTCGATTTCTGGAGAAGAATCTGCGATTATAAGGTTGGACATGCTACCTCTTGGCTTAACTGTCTACGGCACAGTTCACAGCCATCCATCGCCTTGTTGTGAGCCAAGCGAAGAAGACTTTTTTCTTTTCACGAAGTTTGGCAAGGTTCACATAATAGTCTGCTATCCTTTCACGATGAGGGATTGGAAGTGCTACAACTCAAAGGGGGAAGAGATAGAGATAGAACTTGTATGATCGGCAACACGCTGTGGTATGGGCACAGACCCTTTGGTGAGAGAATAGAGAAACTCCTCGAAATTGGTTTCGATTACTTTGAAATAGCTCTCGACTTCCCGTTTCCAGATGAGAGCGAAGAACTGAAGAGGGCGATCGAGGACTACGATCTAAAGCCAGCTTTTCACGCACCTCTCGACATTTTGTTGGCTTCACCGCGGGAAGAGATCTTCAAAGCCTCTTTAAAGGTTCTCGAAAAATGCCTGAGATTCGCGGGAAGCTTTGAAACGCTTTATTTCAACTTCCACGTTTTTCACTTCACTCCAACGTTCCTATTCCCTGAGATAAGGGAGAAAGGAGTAAGGATGCTTGGGAAGGCATTTGAACTTGCGCTTAAGCTTGGTAGAGACTTTGGTTTTGAAATTTGCATTGAAAACGACTCTTTTTTTACCGAAGATTTCATAATCGGTGACGTGAAGCTCACGCTCGACCTTGGGCACCTTGCGATTGAATCGAAGAGGTGGGGAAGAGATTACAGATCAGATCTGCAGAACTTCTGCAGGACCCATGGAAGCAAAATCTTGGTTGTCCATGTCCACGATGTAAGCCTTTCAAAGATGTTCGATCATTTACCACTTGGTAGGGGAGAGTTGGATTTGAGTTTCGTCAAACGAATTCTCAATGAAGTCAAGCCGCGGTTTTCTCTGGTAGAGGTTTTTTGGAAGAGTGCAGAACTCGGAGACTTTGCGAGTCTCGTTGAATTGGAGGAGAGTCTTAATTTTCTGAGATCTTAGCGATCGGGCTTTAAAAGAAAGATTTTAATATTTAGTAACTACACAAATTATGGCGATCGTTTGCGCTGTTGACGCGCAAAGGTGGGAAAAACTCGTGAATTTCGCAGTTGAAGAGGCAAAGATTAGAAATGAGAAATTGTATCTCTTACACTGCGTCGAAGTCCCAAAACTCGGTCAAATGGCTGTAGAGGAAGCGCTTGAAGATGTGAGCGAGAGAATGGGCAAAGAAATCCTTGAAAAGTCTGCAGATATAGCAAAATCCAAGGTTGTGGAATTCGAAACCGTTCTTTCCAAGCGCAAGGACATTGCGAGGTTCATAATTGAGTTCGCAGACAACGTTAACGCGTCTCTTATCGTGGTTGGAACGAGGGGGAAAACAAAGACGGGGAAGCTCCTTTTTGGAAGCGTAGCTCAAGAAGTCATTCTAAACTCAAAGCAACCAGTGGTTTGCTTGAAGTAGTATGGATTGTTTTATCTTCCTCGAGTCTCCACTCGAATTAGTTCCCAAGGAGATCGCAAATCACCCGGCGATTGTTTCGGATGCGAGGAGAAGAAGGAAGAAAGCTGTCGAGCTTTTACTTGACGATTCGAAGCATCACTCAGCGATGAAAACCCTCGAGCACAGGGAAAAAAGAGGAAGACCCGACATAGTTCACCAATGTCTCCTTTTGCTTTTAGACTCACCGCTGAGGAGTTTTGATATATACGTTCATACGATAAAAAACGAGATAATCCGAGTTTCAAGAGATACGAGGTTGCCAAGAAACTACAACAGATTCGTCGGACTCATGGAGGATCTTTTCAAAAGGAGGAAAATCGAAGCGAATGGAAAAGTTCTGATCGAAATCCTAAACGTTGAGCTCCCCGAAATAGTGGGAGATGGAAAAGTCCTTCTCTTCAGCGAAAAAGGCGAGAGATTTGAAGCGAAGATGCTTGAAAAAGACGTTGTGATTTGTATCGGAGGATTTGCGCATGGAGAATTTTTTGATGAAACGCTTAGAAATCTTGGGAGATATAAGGCAGTAAGTCTCGGTAAAGAAAGCTACACAAGCCTTTATGTAACGAGCAGAATTCTCTGCGAATATGAGAGAATTCGATCTGCTGAAGATAGCTGGGGATATCTTTGGAAATGAAGAACTCGAAGTTCCTGCTGGAAAGCACGATGCTGCGTTTCTTCGCTACTGCAATGAATTCTTGGTCTTCACATGCGATACCGTAAACGAGATCAGCGATTTTCCGAAATTCATGGAGCCAGAGGAATACGGAAAGATGGCTGTCGCTGTAACTCTTTCTGATTTAGCGGGAAGTGGTGCAAAACCAATCGTTTTTCTCAACTCGATTTCACTCAGAGAACCAGATGAGATGCTTTTTAGGGGGATAATGCTCGGAATAAAAGAGTGGGCTAATAAATTCGGAGTAAAAGTCGCTGGAGGGGACATAGATTTTGCTCCGATTTTAACCATTGCAGGCTTTGCAGTTGGAAAAGCTGAGAGAATTGTGACGAGAAGTGGTGCAAAACCGGGAGACAAGGTTTTTGTGACCGAAACCCTCGGCAAAGTCCAACTTTGCTTGGAATTGCTTGAAAAAGGATATGAGCGAAAAGATCTGCCTTTTGCGGAAAAGCTCTACACACCTGAGCCGAGAATTGCGGAAGGGTTAAGGGTTGCGAAGTTTGCGAGCTCGATGACAGACATAAGTGACAGCTTGGCGATTTCCGCGAATTTGCTTGCGAATGCGAGCAAAGTGAAGATATCGCTTGAAAAGAAAAAGTTACCCTTAGAGCCCTTGCTCGATTTTGTTGACGAAGATAAAGCGCTTGAACTCTTTCTCTACGGCGGTGGTGATTACGAGCTACTTTTCACAGCAGAAGAAAGCGACATCGGGATAGAGATCGGAAAAGTTGAAAAAGGCTCTGGCGTCTATTTGGGCGAAAAAGAAGTTTTTTTCAAAGGCTACTCACATTTCTAATCACTTCATTCTCTCCAGCTTTTTCTCGACTTCTATGACGTAATCGCGCAGTTCTCTATTCATCTTGAGAAGTTCGAGCACTTCCTTGTAGTTCTTCTCGTTTATGTCTGTTATCCCAAGCGTGTTCATAGCTTTGTCTAAGAAGAGCTTTGCCACTGGTCCAACTTCTTTTTTCAATAAATCTAAAATAATTTTATAGGTGATCATTTCAGCGCCTCCTCGAGGCTCTGCATCGTTACCTTCAAGCTCCTCCTAAGTCTTTCGATGCTGTTCGCAAGTATTCCGAGCTCGTCCCCTCTCTCACGGTATGGAACTTCCGCATCTATATTCCCCTCTGCAATTTTGTCTGCGGTTTTGCTGATCTCTACGATCGGGTTTGCAATTCTGCTAATCGTGAAGACCGCGATGATAACGACGAACACGATTGCAATTGCGAAGGCGATCAATATGCTCATATACACTTGCTGACTTGCAGCGTTCACGTTTTTCTCGACTTCACTGGCTATTGTTTCTGATGGGTTCGCTGGATTCTGCGTTAGATATTGGAAGTAACCGTCGATGTAAGCGGATGTTCCTGCAGATATCCTGATGGGTTGCTTGAGCATGGGATCGTATACTAGAAGGGTTATGTTCACGGGTGCTTGACAGATATATTTGTCCACGGTTTTATTTGTTGTTGGTTCTATCCACTTGTAGTAACCACAGACAGTTTCCGGAGCTTCAGGTTTCGACAAGGCTTTAACAACAGCAATTTCGTAAAGATCTGGCATCGTTTGGTTCCACTTCAGGTGGTATTTGAGATCAAGTCCAAGGTATTGCTTTGGCACAGTCGGATGGGCTATCAGAATCCCCCTTGGCTCACCGTTTATGATCTCCCCTCCACCGACCCAGGTGTATTCGTTTGGTCCCCATCTCTGAACCGCAATCCTTTGAAATTCAGGGTCGTTCATGAGGTCTCTTGTGGTTAGATTTGGATTTTCTGCGAGTTTTTGTCTCAAGTAAATAGTTACTTGCCAAGCTAAATCTTCTGCTTTCATTCTCACCGCTTCTTGCCCAGCTCTGATCAAGTATTGCTGGCTCGTGTTTGTAACACCTTCCTTCGCAGTGGCTCCAAACTGAGAAATCCCTAAAATCGTAAGCTGGGCAAGCACGAGCAACGGCACAAGGCTTGCGACCAAAACTATGGCGACGATCTTAGGGGTTAACCTCATACTCATCACCACTTAAAATTTGTTAGGTTATAGCTTAAAAACTTATCGCTGTTTCGCTACAACCGCATTGAGAGCTCTTATGCAGATGACTTACCGCTCGTCTTTTAAACTGATGGCTTCTTTTTCTTTGAGAGATAGTCCTCTATTGCCTTTTTGAGGGCATCTGCGCCGAGATTACTGCAGTGCATCTTCTGCGGTGGAAGTCCACCGAGCGCTTCAGCAACCACATCTTTTGAGATCTTCATCGCTTCCTCAAGGGTTTTTCCCTTTACTATCTCTGTGATCATGCTACTTACCGCAATCGCTGCAGCGCAACCAAATGTCTGGAATTTTGCATCAACAATCCTATCGTCCTCTACCTTTATGTAAAGCTTCATGACATCTCCACAAACTGGATTTCCCTCTGTGCCGATGCCATCTGCGTTCTCGATCTCTCCCACGTTTCTCGGATTCATAAAATGATCCAAAACCTTCTTGCTATACATGCTCACAACACCTCCTTTTTTGCTTTTGGATGAGAATAAGTTTCGTCCCAACCTTTTTTGTATGGCGATATCTCCCGCAACCTCTTTACGATTTGTGGAAATTCGTCCAGGAAGTAGTTCACCTCTTCCAACGTGTTGTCCTTCCCAAGGCTGAAAACAATCGATCCTTGTGCAATGTGCGCTGGAATGCCCATGCTCAGCAGAATTGGTGAAGCCTTTAGCGCTTTACTCGTGCACGCAGATCCGCTTGCAGCGTAAATTCCCTTTGCTGCGAGCAAGAGGAGCATTGCCTCGCCTTCAACGTATTCAACACAAAAGCTCGCATGTCCCGGGAGTCGTTTTTCAGGATGTCCTGTGTAGTAGATGTTTTCAATCCTCAAAGTCAGCTCTTTAACAAGCGTGTCCCTGAGATTTTTTACGTGAGCAACTCTCTCTGGAAGCTCCCTTTTTGCGAGTTCCGCTGCCACACCCATTCCAACTATTGCAGGCACGTTTTCGGTTCCAGCGCGTCTACCGTCTTCTTGAATCCCGCCATGGATTAGTGGCGCTATTCTCACCCCTCGTCTTATAAATAACGCAGAAGCTCCTTTTGGTCCGTAGAATTGATGCGCAGAGAGGCTGAGCAAGTCGACTCCGAGTTTCTTTACGTCTACGGGAATATTACCAGCAGTCGCTACCGCATCCGTATGAAAAACGACGTCGTGTTCCTTAGCAATCTTCGCGATCTCCTCAATCGGCTGTATTGTGCCGACTTCACTGTTTGCATGTGTTATGGAGATCATTATTGTCTCTTTCGTAATGCGTCTTTCCACTGTAGCTGGATCGACCATTCCGTATTTGTCCACCGGAAGATACGTCACTGTGAATCCAAGCCTTTCGAGAAATCTCGCGGAGTTTAGGACCGAATGATGATCCGCTCTCGAGACAATTATGTGCTTCCCCTCATTCTGCTTCGCGAAAGCGATCCCTTTCAAGGCGAAATTGTTTGACTCGGAACCGCTTGAGGTGAAGACAATTTCGTAAGGCTTGCAGTTTATTAAAGAAGCGACTTGTTCTCTTGCCTTCTCTATCGCTTCTCTTGCTTTTGTTCCAAGGTCGTGAACACTTTGCGGATTTCCAAACTCTTCTTTAAGGTAGGGGAGCATCGCATCGAGAACCCTCGGATCAAGGGGATTTGTTGCCACGTGGTCGAAGTAGATCATTATCTCACCCTCTTTATATAAAACTTAAAATACTCTCCATCCTCTTCTACCCCTATGAACTCTTGTCCTCTTTTCTCGCACCAATGGGGTATGTCGTCAAGCGCCCCATCGTAGTCAGTAACTATTTCGATGATCTGACCAAGTTTCACCTTCCTTATTGCCTCTTCTAATTTGAGCAGGTGCATAGGACACATCAAATGTAGAATGTCTACCGTTAAATCCGCCTTAACGTTCTTCACAAATTTAAGCATCAACATATCTACCAACTCCTATCTTTTCACCAAATTTCAGCAGATCTGCGAGGGTTATCTTTCTTAGAAAACCCTCTATCTGCTCGCTGAGCATTTTCCATACTATATGTGTCACGCATACCTCAACTCTAATGCAGCCTTTTTTGGGATCAAGACAAGAAGCGATAGCGGGAGGACCGTCGAGCTCTTTTAGAATTTCGATGATGCTTATCTCCTCCGGTTTTCTGCTTAGAACGTATCCCCCTCCAGGACCCTTTATAGACACTAAAAGCCCAGCGTTTTTTAATCTGTTCAGAATTTGCTCAAGATACGGAACACTGAGCGCCTGCCTTTCGGATATGTGCTTTGTAGTCACCGGGTTTGGATACGCCCTCGCTATCTCATACATCGCCCTAACCCCATACCTTCCTCTTGTCGAAAGTCTCAGCATATAGTTGACTAAAACAGTCAGGTATAAATAGTTTACTGGATTTGTCAAGTATGGGAAATTAGAAAGAATTCTGTTTGGCACATATTCTGATATCTTTGACGTCATAGCTTGCTCGAATTTCGGAAATTAACGTGAATTGGAGCTTTTGGTTCGTAATAGTGGTTTTTATTATCCGCTGTTTTTCAGAGAGGCACTTCAGTCGAGTCGAGGATAACTATCTCGTAATTTCGAAGTTGAAATTACATATGAAAAATTATATTTTACATAGAAAATTTTATTTTTACTCATCGCAACTACCATCGGTGGTTGTATGGAAGACATGCAGAAGCTCCTGAACTTGTTTGGCAACGAGGAGTTTTTGAAGAGATTTAAAGCAATAATTGACTCCGCGGACAGCAAGGAAAAGGAAGAAGTTGCTAAGCTAAGAAAATCGTTGGAAGAGAAGGAAAAAGAGCTTGAAAAGACGAAGAAGTTCGTAGAACAAGTTTTCAGCAGTGTCCCAAAGCCTGTCTTCTTCTACTTCGTCGACAGAGAGGGTAGGATTAGGTTCGTTAACAACTACGCGATTGAATTCTCTGGAAGATCTGCAAGCGAAGTCATCGGATTCAGACCTTCTGAAATCTTCAAGGACCCCACAGGACAGAGGACACTCGCAGAAGCTGGATTGAAGACGATCATCGAAACAGCGTTGGAGAGAGGAGGGATAAAGGTCGAGGGCATCGAAACTTCGATAAACTCGGACAAAGGTTTGCTCTACATACTCACCTCTTGTGCTCCAGTTCGAGTAAACGGCGACCTCGAGGGCATGGTTGGATTTTTCGTTGACGTTACACCGATTAAGGCAAAGGAAGAGGAAGCAAACAGGGCATACGAGCTGATCAGAGAGATAATAAAGAACATGCCGGGCTACGTGATCTTCGTAGGCGAAGACGGGTTTGTTAAGTATGCAAACTTAAACGTAGCAAAGCTTGCTGGCTTTGAAAAACCAGAGGACGTCGTTGGTAAAAAACCTACAGATATAGCGGTAGTAGACAAAAGCTACAAAGAGAACGCTAAGTTGCTCGTTGAAGCAATAAAGAATCGTGAAAAGATAGAGAACATCGAACTAAAGCTGAAAGCAGAGGATAGAGAATTCTTCGCATCCGCATCGGTTTATCCGATATACATCGATGGAAAGTTCGTTGGCTACATCGAAGTCTTCAACGACATCACCGCTTTGAAAGAGAAAGAAGAAGAACTCAAAGAGCTGATCGACAGTCTACCTACAGCAGCGTTTTTTATCGATGCAAACCATCGTGTTGTTTACTGGAACAAAGCCTGTGAAGAGCTCACAGGGGTTAAAGCGGAAGAAATCGTTGGCACAGACAAAACTTGGATGCCTTTTTACAAGGAAAAGCGCCCAGTCCTTGCTGATCTGGTTTTGGATAACCCTACTGACGCTCATAAGTTTTACAAAGTGGTATCAAAGTCAGATAAGCTTGAAAACGCATACCTCGTAGAAACCGAGCTTACAGTTCCAAGGACTGGTAGAAAAGCTTACGTAAGAGCTACCGCCTGCCCGATATACGTTGGAGAAAAGCTGATCGGCGTGGTTGAGACGATAGAGGATTTGACAGAGCTGAAGAACAAAGAAAGAGAGATCGAGGAAATGCTCGCTTACACGGGCAAATGCTTAGCCGTGCTCAGCGATGGAATAAGAAGATTGCATTTGGGTGAATTCGGAATTAAATTGCAGAAACTAAAAGACGACGAATTCGGAGAAGCGTTCACAGCGTTCAACGAGTTCACGGAGAGACTCGAGAAGATAATCCATAGGATTTCGGAGGGTATGAGCGAGACGGTAAGGCTGCTCAAGGAGTCAAACGAAGCTGTGAATCAGTTGAACGCTGGGATGGAGCAGATAAGCAGCGCTTCGCAACAAATCGCAACGGGGAGCGAGAACTTGTCGAGGCTTGCAAACACTTCTCTTGCGGACGTGAAATCTGCGGATCAGCTCTTCAAGGAGCTTGAAAAAGTAGCTGGTGACGCGGTTAAGAAGGCAGAAGGGGCTGTTAAGAGTGCAATCGAAGCAAAGGAGGTAGGAGGTAAGAGTCTTGAAAAGCTTTCGATGATAGTCTCAGAGATCGAGAAAACCGCAAAGATCGTTGAATCCCTCGAGACTGCGGTTAGAAACATAGGAAAGGTCACCGAAAGGATAAAATCAATAGCGGATCAAACGAATCTCTTGGCTTTAAACGCTGCAATCGAAGCTGCGAGGGCCGGAGAACATGGAAGAGGATTCGCAGTCGTTGCGGATGAGGTCAGGAAGCTTGCGGAAGAATCGAGGAAGAGCACGGAGGAGATTGCGGAAATCGTTCGCAGTGTCCAAGATGAAACGAGGAAGGTGATTGAAGCGATTCTGAAGGTTAGAACAAACTCAGAGAGCGGAAGCAAAGAAATCGAAGTCGCACTCAGCCGTGCGAAGGACATTGCGGACATCATAGCATCGATCAGCGAACTCATCACAAGCATCGCTCAGAAGGCAAAAGAAGGAGTTACGAAAATCGAGCAGATAGCGAGGAGTTTCGAAGAAGTTGCATCTACTGCAGAAGAGAACGCTGCGAGCAGTGAAGAGACATCTGCAGCGATTGAAGAGCAAACCGCAGCGGTTCAACAAGTCAGTATGAGCATTGAGAAGATAAACGCGATTGCGAATGAGACGTTGAAAGCCATTTCGGAGAGCTTCAAACTCTAATTTTTGGGTGGTCAACGATGAATTGGAACCAAAGCTTCAGAGTCGGCGTTGCTGAGATAGATGCGCAGCACGAGAAGCTTGTGGAAATGCTTGGAAACTTGCTTGAAGAGATGAAAAGAGGGCAAGGCAGAGCTTTGATGGCAAAAACAATCGAAGGGATGCTGAACTACGCTAAGGAGCACTTTGCGACTGAGGAGAAGTATATGAAGCTCTACAAATATCCTGACAGCCTTAAACACAAAAAAGAGCACGAAAAATTCGTGGAAATCGCTAAATCTTTTTATGAGGGCTACATGAACGGTTCTCTGACAGCTATCGATCTCATGAACTTCTTGAAGAATTGGCTCGTCGAGCATATCTTGGGCTCAGACAAGAAGCTCGGGAAATTCGTTTCTGAGGTGATGAGATGCAAGCAATGAAAGGTGATACCGTTCAAGTTATCGTTTTTAAGCTTGGAGAAGAACGCTACGGCGTCGACATATCCCAAGTTAGGGAAATAATTAGACCGACGCAGATAACAAGGATTCCAAATGCTCCAGATTTTGTTGAAGGCGTGATAAACCTGCGTGGGCAGATAACAACGATTGTGAACTTAAGAAAACGCTTTGGGATGCCACCAACACCGATAGACAATGACACACGCATAATAGTGGTGGAATACAACAACGCGGTCCTCGGGATGATGGTTGACACTGTAAACGAGGTTAAGTATCTCTCTCAAAAGGACATCGAACCTTTGCCAAGTATTATCACCTCGAGAGAAGAGGCGAAGTTCCTAAAGGGTGTTGGAAAACTACCAGACGGACTGCTGATCTTGATCGATCTGAACAAAGTCCTAAACGAAGGAGAAGTGGAAAGGCTAAGGTAACATGGCGGAAACGAGGCTAATTGCGGAAATCTTTGCAGACGGATGGAAAAAGGTGGAAGTTTTGATCACCGAAAAGGATTTGCTCTTGGGCAAGGAGAAAATCGAGTTCAAGACCATAACAGACATCGAAATCGTTCAGCACGGTGGCAAAGAGTGCATTCGCATCAAGAGCAATAGGGAATACCTTTTATTTTTCGGGGAAAAGCAGAGGCAAGTCTTCAAGTTTTTAACTTTCAACATGAAGTCAGACAAATTTGCGGTCTACTTTTTATCCCCTGCTTTGCGTGGAGGGGTCCTCGTTGCAAATTCTAGGTGGGAAAAGGGTTATTTTAGTGTCACCGATAGTGCGGTTTGGTTTTTATCTCCGGAGAAGCAGATAAGAGTTTCCCTCAATGCGCTTGGTTCTGTCAACAAGGACAAGAGAACAGTCGGGGACAAACAGAGAGTTGTGTTGTCTATAACACACATGGAGGGAAAGGAAGTCATAACAAGCTTCATCCTATGCCCTGAGACGACGCTTGAGCTTCTTATGGACTACTTGAGGAGAATCCTGGAACAGCAGAAACCAAAGGAGAAGCTCAGCGATATCGAGGAGCAGATTCTGACAATGCTTTACACTGGCTTAGACTCTTCGAACATCGAATCCATCCTTGGTATTTCAACGGATGAGTTGAACAAGATCTACGACAAATTCGTTGGTTTGGGTCTTGCGAGGGTTGTAAAGGTTAGGAAAGAAATCGAGCTAACCCCAAAGGGAGTTGTGTTGGTTAGCGAATCTGCGAAGAAATTAGGAGGTGGTAAGATTGGTTAAAGTTCTGATTGTTGACGACACAGCTTTCATGCGTAAGTTGTTAAAAAACATCCTATTCTCCGCAGGATTTGACATAGCAGGGGAAGCAGAAAACGGTAAACAGGCGGTGGAACTTTACAAGCAACTTAAACCCGACGTCGTAACAATGGACATTGTTATGCCGGAAATGAACGGGATAGAAGCGCTTAAGGAGATAAAGAAGATAGATCCGAACGCAAAAGTTGTGATGTGCACCGCAGTTGGACAGGAGCAGATGGTTAAGACTGCGATAAAGCTTGGGGCGAGGGGGTACATAGTCAAGCCTTTCCAAGCTCCGAAGGTTGTCGAAGAGCTTAAGAAGGTTGCGAAAGTATGATGGTACTCGTAGTTGACGATTCCGCGCTTGTAAGGCTCAAAGTTTCTGAAATACTTCGCAACGCAGGATTCGAAGTCGTCACAGCGAGAGATGGCGTTGAAATGCTCGAGAAAGTGCTGAAGTTCGATCCAGATGTGATAACGTTGGACGTTAACATGCCTAAAATGGACGGCTTGAGCGCACTTGAAAGGCTGATGAAAATTAAACCAAAACCCGTCGTTATGCTGAGTTCTTTGACATACGAAGGCGCAAAGGAAACGATTGAAGCCCTTCGCCTTGGTGCAGTAGACTTCATCGCAAAGCCAAGCTCTGGAGTAGATGAGATAGCAGAAGAACTTGTTAGAAAAGTCAGAATGGCAGTAACAGTCAATCCCAACGTGGTTAGACTCCAGAACTTGAGAAAAATGCGTGGAGAAGTTCTGAGAAGAAGTTGGAAAGTCGGCAAGGAGATATGCGTTCTCATAGGCTCCTCTACAGGCGGTCCTTCTGCGTTGGAGCACGTTATTCCAAGATTACCATCCGATTTTCCAGCGCCAGTCTTTGTTGTCCAGCACATGCCCCCCAACTTCACAAAACAGCTCGCAGACAGATTGAACGAGATTTCGGAAATAGAGGTGAAGGAGGCAGAGGACAACGAGAAAGTTTCGAGAGGGGTCGCATACATCGCTCCGGGAGGAAAACACATGAAGTTAAGGAAAGTATTCGACGTCGTGCGAATAAAAGTAGTCGACGGCGAACCTGTGAACAATGTGAAACCCTCGGTGGACGTTACCGCGGATTCGATTGCACAAGTCTACAGTGGAAACGTCGTTGGAGTTATGCTCACCGGAATGGGCGAAGATGGTGCAAAAGGGATGAAAAAGATCCACGAACTCGGTGGAAAAATAATCGCCTGTAGTGAAGACACGTGCATCGTCTTTGGGATGCCAAAAGCTGTGATCGAGCTCGGTGCTGCGGATTCTGTGAAACCACTCTTTGAAATCGCGGAGGAGATTGCAAGGTTCGTGGAGGTGATAAGTTGACTGACTATAAAGCCGAGTTTCTACAGGAGGCAAGGGAATTTGTTGAGTTGATGAATCAGAGCTTTTTAAAACTTGAGAAGGGTGAAGAGAGTGCGATAGATGAGATCTTTAGAGCTGTGCACACGATAAAAGGAATGGCAGGGTTCATGGAGTTCAAGAATCTTGAAAAATTCTGCCACAAACTCGAAAGCGTTCTTGGACAGCTTAGGGGAAAGGATGTGAGTGAAGAAGTCGTTGATATTCTGCTCTCCAGCGTCGACGTGATTTCGGGAATGTTAAACAAAATCGAATCTGAAAACAATGACAACGTTGATTTTGAGCAGATTTTGGAAAAAATCTCAAGCATCGAAATCTGCAAAGAGGAAAACGATACGAAAAAGCTCGAACTTGCTCTACAAGACCTTCAAGATGCTAATTTGAAGATAACGATCAAGCTGGCAGAAGATTGCCAGATGAAAGGAGTTCGCGGTCTTTTGATACTTGAGACGCTGAAAAGCGTTTGCGAAATAAAAGCCACGGAGCCAGAGGAAGCGAAGATCGAAGAAGGATGCGACTTCTTCATACTCTATGCCAAAGGCGATGCGAATGCAATTGAAGAAGCTTTAAGCGCAATTTCGGAGGTAGAGAAGTTTTCGATAAGCGAGATCGTAAAGCCGAGTGCTGAAAAAACCGTTGAAGTTGAACCAAAAGCGGAGAAGAGAGTGGAGAGCGAAGAATGTGAAATCAAAGTCGAGAAAAGGGAGGTTAAGAAGTCTGAGAGCATTCGCGTTGACATCCAGGTTCTCGATACGATAATGAACTTGATCGGCGAACTCGTCATCA
The DNA here is from genome assembly GCA_046290005.1 of Archaeoglobaceae archaeon. Taxonomy (GTDB): domain Archaea; phylum Halobacteriota; class Archaeoglobi; order Archaeoglobales; family Archaeoglobaceae; genus WYZ-LMO2. The sequence goes on from JBKBUO010000001.1 coordinate 53,598, forward strand.
TAAGGGGAAGATTGTTGCAGATCGCCTCAAAATACAGCATTTCAGAGCTCAGCGAGGCGATAAACATCATGGATAAATCTGTTACGAGGCTTCAAGACGAAGTCATGAAGCTCCGCATGGTTAAGGTTGAGAGAGTTTTCAACAAGTTTCCAAGGATGGTTCGAGACCTTGCGAGAAAACTTGGGAAGAAGGTTGAATTTACGATGGAAGGACTTGACACAGAGCTTGATAGGAGCGTTCTCGACGAAATGAGCGACCCCATAATGCATTTAGTTAGAAACGCAGTCGATCACGGTATAGAAAGTCCAGAAGAAAGAATTGTGGCTGGAAAAAGTGAAGTTGGTAAAATAAAGCTCTCAGCTAAGAGGGAGAAGAGTAACGTCGTCATAGAGATAGAAGACGACGGTAGAGGGCTGGATTTGGAGAAGATAAAGAGGAAAGCAGTAGAAAAGGGTTTAATTGCGGAGAACACAAATTTGAGCGATGAAGAGATAAAAGCGCTGATCTTCTTGCCGGGATTCTCGACCAAAGACACTCCCACGGAGATCTCCGGGCGTGGCGTTGGGATGGATGTTGTGAAGACGACAGTCGAAAGGCTTGGTGGTAGTTTAAAGCTGATCTCGGAAAAGGGAAAGGGGACGAAGATAAAGATAATACTCCCGCCTACGGTTGCGATAATAAAATCCCTCTTGGTTTCGGTTGGTGGGCAGATCTATGCAATTCCACTTTCAAACGTAGTTGAAGCTGTTTACGTAGACGAGAAGAATTGGAAGAAGATACACGGGAATCCGTTTTTAATAGTCCGAGAAAAGCCGATCTTGGCTTTCACACTTTCCGAGATATTCGGTTGTAACGGTGGAAACGGTAGGAAGGTGGGGATAATCGTTGAGAAGGAGAGCGAAAAATTCGCTCTGATCGTCGATTCGATTGTGGATCAGCAGGAGATAGTTGTAAAACCACTTACAGGCTTAATTTCGAAAGTCCGTGGTTTTAGCGGGGTTACCATTCTTGGTGATGGCACTGTTGTGCCAATCGTGGATGTTTCGAGTCTATTGGGGGGTGATAGATTTGGATAAGGCGAGTTTCGGGTCTTTAAGTCCCGAGGAGATGGATGCCCTCAAAGAGCTTGGTAACATAGGGGTAGCGCATGCGGCAACATCGCTTTCGACGATGCTTGGGAAAGTCGTGGATATGAGCGTTCCGAGCGTAGCGATTGTAAAGATATCGGAAATCCACAACTACTTCAAGGATGAGCTCGTTAGTGGTGTTGTTACAGCTCTCGAAGACGTGGAGGATGGTAGAAGCGGATATCTATACATCTCTTTCCCAAACGCAGAAAAGGTTGCAAAACTCCTTATCGACGATCTAAGTCTTGTTGAATCGACGATAATGGAGGTCGGAAATATTCTCTCATCTTCTTTCTGCAACGCAATCGCGGACATGCTCGGAATAATGCTAATTCCATCGCCACCCAGCTTTTCCTATGAGATGAGCATCGCGATAGTTGAAGCGATCGTCGCACAAATCGCAGAAAAAGGAGATTACGTGATAATCTTTGAGACGGAGCTCAAGGAGAAAGATGACGCGATTGACATCTTGATCACGCTCGTTCCAGACGAAAGGTTTTTGGGATACATAATGAGGATGTTCGACATGTTGGGATAGCATGGAGCTCGTCGTGGGAATAGGGGAGGCGAAGATCGCGAAATCCGGAGTTCTAAAAACCATTGGTCTCGGCTCTTGCGTTGCGATTGCGATCTACGAAACTAAGCTCAAGGTCGCAGGGCTTGCACATGCGATGCTTCCGAAGTCCAATGGGTTAAAGACTGCAAAGTTCGTTGACTCAGCGGTCGAAATTATGCTCGATTCTCTTCTTTCGACGGGCTGTGACAAGAAAAACATGGTTGCGAAGATCGCTGGTGGAGCACAGATTTTTAAGCATTTAACCCTTGAAAACCTTCAAATTGGTGAGAGGAACGTTGAAGCGGTTAGAACAGAGTTGAAGAGCAACGGGATAAGGATCGTGTCTGAAGACGTTGGTGGAACCCTTGGGAGAACTGTTTACCTTTACGCAAGCGATGGCAGAATGCTCGTTCGCTACAGCAACGGCGATGAGCTATGGATTTGATATTCAAGGCGATTGTAAACCAAGTTTCAAAGAAGAGTGGATTAAAGCTCGAGATGTATAGGGAAAGCTATCTAAGGAGAAGGGTTGAGCTCAGAATGCGTATCCTTGGTCTGAAAGACCTTTCTGAATACTACAGCTACCTGAGAAGCAACGAAAAGGAAGTCGGGGAGCTTATAAATGCGATAGCGATCAACGTAACAGAGTTCATGCGCGACAAAACGCCGTTCGAGTTTTTTATGAACGAGATTCTGCCATGGATCAGTTATAAGAAGATACTTAGATTCTGGAGCGCAGGCTGTGCTTACGGTGAGGAGGCTTACAGTATCGCAATCTGTGCATTGGAAGCTATTGAATCCAATTTCACAGTGTATGCAACCGACATCGATGAAGATTGTTTGCAAAAAGCGATGCTTGGAATTTATGACGAACCTCAGCTAAGAAACCTCGATGAAGAGATCAAAAGGAAGTATTTCGAGAAAGTCGGTGATAAGTTCAAGGTCAAGGAGTTTGTAAGGAGGCATATCAGATTTAAGAGACACGATTTGACCTCACAAGAGCCAATAACAAAGTTTTTGGACACGATCTTTTGTAGGAACGTGATGATCTACTTTACAGAGGAGCAAAAGGCGAAGGTGCTCAAGGACTTTCACGACGCTCTCGTAGATGGTGGCTATCTGATAATAGGCAAGAGCGAGTCTATTCCAAGGCAAGGATTCGAGTGTGTGAGCCTTACGGAAAAGGTTTACAGAAAGGTATGATTTTTAAAGTCAACGCAGACAGCCTCTGTGCTTGCAAGGACTGTGATGAAAAACGTGGCATACAACAGCTTTTCGCTACTCGTGGCGAACCTAATGGGTCTACTTGTCATAATATTCTTGGCAAGAGTCTTAAAGCCCGAGTTATTCGGGATCTACTCTTTATCTTTTTCGATCATCTCTATCTTTGCAGTATTCGCAGATCTTGGAATAAACAACGCAACAACTCGTTACATCGCGGATGCGGTTGCTAAGAACGATTACAACCTTGCGGGTGGTTACTTTCACTTTCTTTTTAAATTCAAGTCCTTTCTTACGCTCGTAATCTCTGCAATCGTTGCAATCTCAGCTAATTCTCTCTCTCAAATTTTTGAAAAGCCAATCGCGGAGCCTTTGCTGATCCTTTCCCTCTTCCTCTTTTTATCCTCAATGAACTCTCTATTTCTCAGCATCGCAAATGCGATGAACGATTTCAAGCTAAATTTCCTAAACTACACTTTCTTGGGAACGACAAAGCTCTTCTTCACATTACTCCTTGTTCTTCTTGGGCTCTCTCTCCTCGGCGCAATCCTCGCAGTTGTGTTCTCTGCGATAATAACGCTTTTATTCGCTGTCTACTACGTGTTGAGAAAGTATCGAAGCATTTTTGTTGCGAAGAGAGGCGTTGATAAAACGAGGCTTTTTAGGTTCATAGCCTTCACAGCGGTTCTCAGCACGACTTGGGTGATCTTTGCCAACGTTGATATGGTGATGATCGGTTACTTCCTTGAATCGAAGGAGGTTGCGTTTTACAGGGCCGGGTTCAGCATAATCACGGCAATCGCTGGTTTTATTTCGATCCCCGCAGTTTTACTGCCGGTCTTCGTTAAATTAGAGGGTGAAGATTTGAGCAAAGCATTCTCAAGGGCTTTCAAGTATTCCTTAGCCCTCTGCATTCCTTCTGCTTTCGGAGTAATTCTAATAGCTAAAAACTTGCTTTTATTCGCCTACGGTATCGAATACATCCAAGGGTTGAATGCGATGCAAATCCTTTCCTTGCTCTTGGTCTCTCCAGCCTTTGGGATCTATGGTGCAATTTTCAGTAGCAAAGAGAGGCCCGAGCTGAACTTTTATCCATTAACTTTTTCCATGCTGTTGAACGTGGTGCTTAACTGGGCACTGATACCGATCTATGGTATAGAAGGAGCTGCGATCGCCACTGTTGTCTCGAATATCGTTTTTTGGGTTTTTTTGGCTTTTGTTTGTGCAAGAGAGTTCGCAATATACCCAAGGCTCGAGTTCATCGCAAAGCCAATTTTCTGCTCAGGCATCATGCTTCTCTTAGCGATGAACTTCGACTCGATCCTCTTGATAATTCCAATCTCGGTTCTCGTATACTCTGCCCTCATGTTCCTCGTCAGGGGTGTGACGAAGGAAGACGTGGAGTTCATAAGGGCAATTGTGAAGGTTTGATTTTTTTGGCACAAGACCAAAATGGTAAAATAAGAGGAAGTCTAAGGCTATGCATGGAGTTCGAGTATATCTTCGAGGAAGTCAAGGTAAAACCGAGCAATGCTCCGAAGTTTAGGCTTAATGGAGAAGATATCGACATTTGGAGCAAGGAATTTTCCGATTTTCACTCTAAGAGCATAATAGATTACGTTCGTGAGAATCTGATTCGTTATGAGCTCCTTAAGAAGGATCCATTTCACGAGATAGTTGGAAAGTCGAAGGAGAAGGAGCTTGTTAAGACTGCGCTGATGAGTGGTTCCAACATTCTCTTCAAGGGTAAGAAAGGCTATGGAAAGACAACTTTTTCCAAGAGCATATTAAAGCTTTTGCCTGAGAAAATACTTGCGATAAAGGGTTGCAAGATCCACGACGATCCGACGCAACCAGTCTGCTTTTCTTGCAAAAAGAAGGTGCTTGAAGAGAACGTCGTGGACCTCGTTTTCATTCCGAGAAAATGGATCCGCATCCCCGGGGATCCAATGATGACGACGAGGCAACTTATAGGTGGGATAAGCATTCAGAAAATTCGAGAGGGCTACGACTTAGATCATCCAGATGTTTTCACCCCAGGAAGGGTTTTAAAAGCCCATAGGGGCATTGCTTACTTCGACGAACTTGGCTCAATCCCTTCTGCACTTCAAACTCTTTTGCACGAGCTTTTTGAGGAGAAGCAAGTGACGACGCCTGAAGGCGACATAGTTCCGATGAGGATCGATGCACTCATAATCGCATCCACGAATCCAGCGAACTACAAAGGCGTTTCAGACATAAAGGAACCTTTGCTCGATAGAATGGAACAAATCGACATCGGAGCTCCGGAAACCATAGGGGAGGAGATAGAGATAGGGCTGAGAAACATGAGCCTTAAAGAAGGGGCGAGGATTCCGGAGTGGCATCTGAAAATACTTGCCAACGCAGTTAGATGCATGAGGAGTAAGAACTGCAGATTTGCAAATCGCATCGAAGTTGAGCCGAGTTGTAGGGCTACGATAAAGCTCTTCGACCATATTCGTGCATCTGCCACGAGAAAAGGGCATGAGGCGGTGATGCTATCTGATTACGGCGAGAATTTTGAGATCGTTAAGCTCGCGTTGAGGAGTAGATTTGAAGTGGACTACGATGCAGAGATTTCGAAGGACGAAATAGTTGAAGGTGTTGTTAACGATTCGATAGACAACGTCTGCAGTTCCATATACGCTTCAATACCGAGAGATGTTTTTGGTGAGCTAATAGAGAGAATTGCGGAGATTAAGGTTGTGAACGTCTACAAAGCCAATGGAATCTCGGATTTCGCAGCTTCGATCTGTAGCCATAGCTCTGAGATAAAATCTGCGATCGAGATAATCTTAGAGTCAATTGCAAGATGTTCTGGACTTGTGGAGAGAATCGGGGACGGAATGTATGCTTACAAAGCATACGATCGATAAACCAGAGTGTAGACTTTGTAAGGAAGAGAATCCGATGCAGAGCTTAGCCCAAAACATGCTGTATTCGTTATTCAATCCTTATCATCGAGATAAAGGGAACTTCGACTTGTCGGAGTTCTTGCGAAACTATTTCAAAGAGGACGTTCCTCTGAGGAACTTCTCAAAGCCCTTATTTGGCAATTACTGGTCGAAAGACTTTGAAAAGCTCCGTGAGGTGAGAAAAAAGGCTTGGGAGGATTTGAAGCGAAAGCTCGAAAGTGGAGAGTTGGGCGAAGATGATATAAGCATGAGCCAGCTCGTGGAAATCTTCTTCGAAGAAGTTGTGGAAGAACTCGAGAAAATGGGTTACATCGAAACCTCAGAGGGTAGATTTCATCGCAAAACCATTCGCTACAAACCGATTGCGGAGAAAATAGTTGGCGACAAAATTCTTTCGATTGCACTCGAAAATCTCGATAAAAGAAAGCCTGGAGAAGAAGTGACAAAGATGGAGGGAATCTCGATCTTCACCGCGGAGAAGATCGTCGACTTCGACGAGACAATTCATAGCTTTGACAACATCGACATCGTTGAGAGCTTCGTTCAATCCCCGCGAAGAGATCTTGAGAAACTCGTCGCGAGACAATCGAAGCATGCGGAAAAATGCTCCTATGTGATGCTCATCGACGTCAGCGATTCGATGAGGGGAAAGAAGATAATCGGTGCGATCGAAGCAGGGATAGCTTTGAAAAGAGCTATAAAGCGACACGACAGCGAGTTGGAAATCGTCGCTTTTAACCACAGGGTTTCAAGGGTAAAAGGTGCGGAAATCCTTAACCTCGAACCGAGGGGGAGAACGGACATAGGCTTGGCGCTTAATTTTGCGAGGAAGATCTTGGAAGAAAAAAGCGGAAATAGGATCGTTTTTTTGATCTCAGATGGCGAGCCAACTTCGAGCTACAATCCGCAATTCACACCGTGGCATTGTGCTTTGAAGGAGGCGAAGACGCTTCGGAAGATCGATGCGAAACTCCAGATAGTCATGTTTGGGAACGAGAAGAGATTTGTCGACCTATGCACTTCGATGGCTAAGCTCTGCGGTAAATCGAGTGTGTTTCACTTTTCCGATCCGCTGAACCTCAAAAAGTATATCCTCCACAGGTTTTAGAGCAATTCCTCCTTTGAATACACGACTATCCCGCGGTTTGTTATCTCGAACGGATGGATCTTCTTGCTGTGGTTCGTGCCGCGCATCTTGAAGATCTCTATGCTCCGCATTCTCGTGTTCTCGACTCTTGTGTAGTATAGCACGATCGTCCCCTCTACTACGAAGTTCTCGACTCCAAACCTGCTGATCTTGTCTGGTCCATTTTCTATGACTTCGCAAGTCAAAAGCGATGTTAATCCGAGGATCTCCATCGTTGTAGAAATTTTCAGCAACTCAACTCTAAACTTCGCGGGATCGCCTATGGTGAAACCTATCGAAGTTGTAGAGTCAACTATGGCTCTTTTTGCACTAATCTCGTCTTGAATCGTTATTATTTGGTCTAAAAGACTTCTCGTATCAAATGGACGGACATCGATGTATTTTTCATCGCTTGGCAAACCAATTTTCGTCGACGTAGCATCGACGATTGCGAGCATATTCTCATCTTCGAACTTCTCGAGGTCCCATCCAAAGGTTAGAAAGTGCTCTCTCAAATGCTGAGGTCTCTCCTCTGTTGCAACGAATATCCCCGGCTCGTTGAACTTTTCTATGCCATTTACCAAGAACTGCATCGCAAAAACTGTTTTTCCCGATCCAGAGGGACCGGAGACGAGGTAACTTCTGTCCCTCAACAAACCCCCTCCGCAGAGCTCGTCGAAACCCGGAATACCGGTTGGAACACGCTCCAACATTATCATCACTGTCACATCTGAAACCTTAAAGTTTAAATTATTTACGCAGGATTCTGCGCATGAAGGTCACGGTATCGTTGATAAAAGCAGACGTTGGTAGTGTCGCTGGACACACAATCGTTGCAGAGGAGTTAAAGGCTATTGCGGAGGAAAGTCTTAAAGAGGCGGTTAAAAACGGTAGAATAATAGACTTCCGCGTTTTCAACGCAGGCGATGATCTCGAATTGCTGATGACCCACCAAAAAGGCGTAGACAACGAGGAAATACACAGCCTTGCCTGGGAAATCTTTAAAAAATGTGCGGAAAAGGCAAAAGAGCTCAAACTATATGGAGCTGGGCAGGACTTGTTAAAGGACGCTTTTTCTGGAAACGTTCGAGGACTTGGACCGGGAGTTGCAGAAATGGAGTTCACAGAAAGGAAGGCTGAACCATTTATTGCCTTCATGATGGACAAAACCGAGCCGGGAGCGTTTAATCTGCCAATTTTCAAGATATTTGCAGACCCATTCAACACCGCGGGACTTGTGATTGATCCATCGATGCACTCTGGATTCGTTTTTGAAATTTGGGACATATTGGAGCACAAAAAAGTGATGATGAAATCTCCGGAGGAGATGTATAGCATTCTCGCTTTAATCGGTGCAAAGAGCAGATTCGTAATTAAAAGAGTTTATCCGAAGCCGGGAAAACTTCCCACTGATGAGCCGGTAGCGGTTATAAGCACGGAAAAGCTTTACCAAGTTGCTGGGGAATACGTTGGAAAAGACGATCCAGTCGCGATTGTTCGTGCCCAAAGTGGTTTGCCTGCGGTTGGTGAAATTCTTGAAGCATTCGCCTTCCCACATTTGGTAAGCGGATGGATGCGTGGAAGCCACAACGGACCAATCATGCCCGTGCCCTTCAGGTATGCGAAGTGCACTCGCTTTGATGGCCCACCAAGGTGCATCGCAGCAGGATTTCAGCTTTGCAATGGCAAGCTAATTGGTCCTGTTGACCTCTTCGACGACCCGGCTTTTGACTATACAAGACAGAAGGCGAACGAGATCGCAGAATACATGCGCAGACACGGTCCCTTTGAACCTCATAGACTCTCCGCAGAGGAGATGGAATACACAACCTTGCCGAAGGTTCTAGAGAGCTTAAGGGAGAGATTCGAGAAGATATGAAGTATTTTTTCTGGAAAGATTTGATGAGCGAAGACAAGATAGACTATTTGGGAAAGTTCAGCGTAGGAATCGTTGGTAGCAGACTGCTTTTGGAAATACTTTGGCGATGTGGCGTTGGTTGCATCCGCTACATATCTGATTTTGTCACGACGTTCGAAACTCTTTACGACTGCTCCCTAAGCCCATTGGAATCGAACTGCTACGACATCGTTCATCCGAGATCTGAAGATAGCTGTGTGATATCTTACCTTTATCCAGAGGACAAATCCGAGCTTAGAAAGTTGCTTAAAGGCGTGGATTTGGTCATAGCACACAAGCATATGGCAAAAGTCGCGGAAGTCGCAGAAGAGATAGGGATACCCTTCATACCAGACATAGTCACAGTTTTTTTGCCAGACGGTGTTCGCTTTGGGGAAGTGGAGTATCCGGAGCTCAAAAGAGATCCGGTTAGCTATACGCTAACTTGCGGACTTCAGGCGTTAGAAGTGATGAAGATCTTTGCAGGCTTAAAGCCCTTGATCGCGCCGGAGGCGGTGGTAGTAGATCTAAAGGAGGGCGTGAAGAAGGTATGTTTGAGGACGTTGGTCTGAAAGTTGGAATAGAAATCCACCAACAGTTGGACACAAGAGAAAAGCTGTTCTGTCGTTGTCCTACAGAGCAAGGAAAAGAAGTTCTTGAGATAAAGCGCTATCTCAGGCTTAGGAAGAGCGAAATGGGTGAAGAAGATAGGGCTGCGAGAGAAGAGGTTGAGAGGGGTAGGAAGTTCCTATACAAGTTCCACGACACGACTTGCTTGGTCGAGGCTGATGAAGAGCCACCGAGGGAGATGAACGAAGAAGCTTTGAGGATTGCGATCCAAATAGCAAAGATGCTCAAGATGACAATTCTCGACGAAGTTCACGTGATGAGGAAGATCGTAATCGATGGAAGCAACGTCACGGGTTTCCAAAGAACTGCACTCGTTGCGGTTGATGGAGAAATCGAAGTTGATGGCGAAAAAATCGGTATCGCAACGCTCTGTCTTGAAGAAGAGGCTTGTAGAAAAATTGAAGAGGGTGAAGGATTCGCAGTTTATTCTCTCGATCGTCTTGGAATTCCTTTGATCGAAATTGGAACGAGAGCAGAAATTAAAAGCCCGATTATGGCAAAAAAGGTTGCAAAAAGGCTTGGGATGATTTTGAGATCTACAGGGAAAGTGAAGAGAGGAATTGGCACGATAAGGCAAGACGTGAACGTAAGCATCCGTGAAGGGGCAAGGGTTGAGATAAAAGGCGTTCAAGAGCTCGATCTGATCGACAAGGTCGTTGAATACGAAGTTCTCAGGCAAAGAAATCTTTTGGAAATAAAGAAAGAGCTCATCAACAAGAGGGCGGAAGTCGTTGAGGAGATCTTCGATGTTTCAAAGCTCTTTGAATCTACGAATTGTAAGATTTTGAGGGGGAAAAAGGTTAAGGCTATTTTGCTCCGTGGATTCGCTGGACTTGTCGGAAAAGAAATTCAGCCCGGAAGAAGGCTTGGAAGCGAGTTTGCAGACATTGCTCGTAGCTTCGGGCTTGGTGGAGTTTTTCACACGGATGAACTTCCAGCTTACGGGATAACAGCTGAAGAAGTTAAGAAGCTTAGGGAATTCCTTGGAGCCGGCGAAGTTGATGCGATCGTCTTAACTGCGGGAAAAGATGAAAGGATCGATAAAGCTCTATCGAGAATAATCCAGAGAGCAAGTTATTGTCTCATCGGAATCCCAGAGGAGACGAGGAAGGCAAACGAAGATGCTACTACTTCTTACCTTCGCCCCCTTCCTGGGGCTGCGAGGATGTATCCCGAAACCGACGTTCCACCGGTGCTTACTGAGGATTTTCTCAGCGTGGAGATTCCCGAACTAATAGAGGAAAGGGCTAAGAGATACGCAAAGCTTTTACCTTTTGACTTAGCCTACGAAATCGCAGATTCAAAGTTCTACGGGCTTTTCGAAGAATTCTCAACTTCTATATCTCCAACGGTCGTTGCGAGGGTTATACACGTGATTCCGACTGAGCTAAAAAGAGATGGCTTAAAAGTCGAAGTTCTCGAAGAAAAGCACTTTAAAATAGTTCTCGAGCTCATAAAGCGTGGAGAAATTGCTAAAGAGGGTGCAGAGAATGCGCTGAAGCTCTTGATAGAGAACCCAGATGCAGAAGAGAAGGAAATCGTTGCAAAAATTGGATCAAAGCAAGACCTCGATGCCTTTATAGAGAAGCTCGTTGAATCTAAAAAGAATTTGATTTTAGAGAAAGGTGAAAACGCCTTTAAGCCTCTGATGGGCTTAGCAATGGCTGAGTTCAGGGGAAAGGTTGATGGAAAGATCGTTGCGGAGAAGTTGAGGAAAGCGATCGAGGAGTTGTTACAACGGAATTGAAGCCAAAAATGCTTTTTGAAAATCTTTTTCAGTGGACAGTTCAATATATCCTATTCTCTTTACTATTTCTTCGATCTCCTCTCGTTTCTTGACAGATTTCAGTGCTATCTTTGCTCCCGAAACCGCAGAATCTCCAGCAAAAACAACCTCTTTGCTTTTTGGTAGCAATCCGATGATAAATTGCATTAACGGTTGCAGTGGCGCAAAAGTCTCCATCGCATACTATCGAACACGAGCAGAGCATCTGAACACTTTGCGAGCACGTCTTATTTCAATACTGTAAGGAAAATCTTTTAAACATAGGGAACTCGAGTTTTTCGCTCAAAGCGAAAACGATGCAGTTTATCCTTCCATCGATCTGGACGCTCGTAGCAATAGAATGGCTTCTCTCTTTTCCCTTGTATCCAGACAAAATCGACTACGAAGATGTGGCAATAGAGGGCACAATTCTTGCAATTATTATTGTCATCTTCTTTGCCCTCAGAGCATACCTTCGGCAATGCTCGGCTGGGAATTTTTGTGATCCCATGGATAACAGACTCGCTCGATGAGTTCACTTCTGAACAAAATCTTTTCGACACAACTTTGGAGGGGATTCTGAAATTACTCGGATTTATCCTAATCCTTATCGGTATTCTTATCGCTTATCGAGACCTCAAAGAGCAAAAGGAGATTGCAGAAAAGAAGTTCAAGTGGTTCAGCAATCTCGTCGAGGTAGCTCCGTTTCCGATGGCCGTCTACGACGAAAAAGGGCTGTCTACGTTAAAAAAGCAGCTGAAGAAACTTCGGGTTACAGTAGAGATGAGCTACTTGGAGGGTTTTCTGGGAGCTTTTTGAGGGTGAAGAGGAGAAACCGAAAGAAGTGATCGCTAAGAGGCTAAGAGGAGAAAAAGTTGAACCCTATACATTAAGGATTAAAAGAAAGGACGGAACTTACAGGATTCTGATATCTTACGGAACGCATACATCTATTGATGGGAAAAAATACGGTCTTGTAGCTCGAGGAAAGGAGAAAGCGAGAGAAAGAGTTCTCGAATATGATCTCTTTGATCAACAAAACGTTCCGCCACGACGTTCTAAACGCTTTGACTTCTGCAACTGCCTTTATGGAGCTTTATAAAGAAGAGAGAAGCGAGGAGTACTGCGAGAAGGTTAGGCAAAGCATCGATCGAGTGGCGATCGTGAAGAACTTACGAAAATTCGAATCCGCAGTTAGGGCTGGGAATCTAAGGATTGTAAAGTTCCATGAAATCGCTGAAAACGTCTCCAAAAATTTTGCAAACCCAGTGGAGATAGATGGAGAATGTGAAGTGGTAGCTGATGACGGGCTTGCAACGGTTTTCGAGAACGTAATCCAGAACGCAGTTCAGCATTCTGCAACTGAAAAGGTTGCGATAAAGATAAATCGCAGTGGAGATTTTTGTGAGATTCGAATTTCCGACTACGGCAAAGGAATTCCAGATGAGATCAGGGGGAAGATCTTTGGAGAGGGTTTTTCCTATGGAGAAAAGCTTCGACTGGTCTTGGGCTTTACGTTGTTAAGAAGATATTAGAACGCTACGAGGGCGAGATAAGGGTTGAGGACAACGTTCCCAAGGGAACGACCTTTATCATTCGACTTCGAGCAGTGTGAGAGTCATGTTTTTATAGCCTTTAACCTCCTTTCCTCTGTGAAACTTGGAGATTACTACGTGATCGAGGACTTCGAACCAAGCGAGTATGGTTGTCCACCCAACAAGAGGAGCGTTGAAGATCACATAAGGAAAGGGTTCGTCTGCATAGACAAACCCATGGGTCCCAGCAGTCACGAAGTCGTGGTGTGGGTCAGAAACATCCTTGGGGTTAATAAAACAGGGCACGCGGGAACGCTTGATCCAAGGGTAACGGGAGTATTACCAGTGTTCATAGAAACTGCGACGAAGCTTGTGAAATTTTTGCAAGAGTCTGGGAAGGAGTACGTTTGCCTCATGCGCCTTCATGGAGACGTGAAGGAGGGGGAAGTTAGAAAAGTCTTTAGATTGTTCACGGGAAAGATATTTCAGAAACCACCATTGAAGTCTGCGGTTAAGAAGCAGTTGAGAATTCGAGAGATCTACTCGATGCAAATCTTGGAGATCGATGGCAGAGATGTGCTATTCAAAGTCTCGACGGAGTCCGGGACTTATATAAGAAAGCTCTGCAAGGACATGGGCGAAGTTTTGGGCGTTGGGGCACACATGCAAGAGCTAAGGAGAACTAAGACGGGAAGCTTTGCGGAAACGGATTGTTACACACTTCAAGATCTGCTTGATGCTTTTGTTTTTTGGAAAGAAGAGAGGGAAGATCGCTACATAAGGGAGATAATAAAGCCAATGGAATTGGCAGTCGCGGAGATTCCGAAAATAGTCGTCAAAGACACCGCAGTTGATGCGATCAGCCACGGAGCAAATCTATCCATAAAGGGGGTTTCGATGGTGGAGAAAAACGTAAGGGAGGGGGAAATTGTTGCGGTCTTTACAGCGAAAGGTGAACTTGTAGCAATTGGTAGGGCTTTGGTTAACGCAGGAGACATGCTCGAGTTGAAGAAGGGAATAGTGGTTGATGTTGAAAGAGTTTTGATGGAACGTGGAATTTACCCAAGGGTATGGAAATCAAAGTAGCAATACCGTCTTCTTCGCTCATAAACGAGACAGACGAAAAAATAAAGGTCTACAAGCTCGGAACCATTGCAAGGGCTCTTGCGATTTACAAAGTTAAGGTGCTCGTAATCTATCGAGACCCGATCTTGGACGAAACGAGGTTTATGAGGAAAGTATTGGAGTTTCTCGAAACCCCGCAGTATCTTAGAAAGTTCCTTTTTCCTATCGACGAAGATCTGAGATACATTGGTGTAGTTCCACCGCTTGCGATCCCTTCACACAAGTCGAAACATTTAAAAATCGGAGAGTTGAGGGAAGGGGTCGTAAAAAAGGTGGCTCCTGACGGAACGCGATGGGTCGACATAGGTGTAAAAGCCCTTGCACCCCTCCGATGCGACGATCCGAGGGGTGCACGCGTCACCGTCAGGATCGTTTCGAAGACCCCGTTGCGAGTCGAGAAGGCTGAAGCCAATGAGTATTGGGGATATAAAGTGAGAGAAGCTGAGCTTGAAGAAGTGCTGAAGGAAGAGAACGTGATCGTAACATCACGTAAAGGGAGAGTTCCGAGACCTGAAGAAATAAGAAAAGCGACTTTCGTATTTGGAAACCCAAAGGAGGGAGTGTTTGAGATAATGAAGAGGATGGGGATAGAAATGGAAGTAGAAGCTTGGAACACAATTCCTGAGCAGGGAGTTAAGACTGTTCGCCTCGAGGAGGCGATAATGTCGACGTTGGCAATCGTTAATTTCATCTCGTATTGGGGTGGTTTTAGATGAAGACGCACAGACCAAAGCGAGGATCCTTAGCGTTTTCTCCGAGGAAAAGGGCGAGCAGAATAGTTCCGAGGATAAGGTCTTGGCCTGAATGCGACGAAGTCAGACTTCAGGGATTTGCTGGCTACAAGGCTGGAATGACACACGTCGTGATGATCGACGACAGAAAGAACTCGAAAACCTATGGCGAGGAGGTAATAATTCCTGTTACAGTCATCGAAGCTCCGCCGATGAAGGTTGCGGGCATAAGAGTTTACAAGGAGACGCAATACGGTCTGCAGATCGCAAAAGAGGTATGGGTAAATCAGCTCGATGCTTTTCTTGACAGAAGGTTGAAGATTCCGAAAAACGGTGGCGATGTAGAAGCTTTGAGATCGATCGAAGGTAGTGAAGTTCGAGTGATAACCTACACACAGCCGTATCTGATCAGCGGAGTCCCAAAGAAGGTTCCGGATGTGATGGAGCAAAAAGTCGGTGGAAGATTCAACGAAGCGCTTAATTATGCGATATCAAAGCTTGGAAAAGAGGTAAAAGTTTCAGAGGTTTTCAAAGAGGGTGCGATAGTTGACGTTAGCGCGATAACGAAGGGCAAGGGATTTGAAGGTGTCGTTAAGAGATGGGGAGTTATAACGCTTGATGCAAAGCATGCGAGAAGCAGTAAGCACAGAAGAGTAGGAACCCTCGGACCATGGCTTCCGCATCGCATTAGGTGGACAGTTCCACAGTATGGACAGATGGGTTTCCATCAGAGGCTTGAGTTCAACAAGCGGATAATTAAGATTGGAGCTAATGGCGGAGAAGTAACTCCAAAGGGTGGTTTTCCGCACTACGGTCTTCTTAGAAGCGATTACGTAGTAATTGCGGGAACAGTTCCTGGATGCGTTAAGAGATTGGTTCGCATAAGGGATGCGATAAGACCTCCTAAGGCTGAGTTCGCGGGAGTTAATGTGGTTTATTTGAGCACGAGCTCGAAGCAGGGGAAGTGATATGAAGGCGAAAGTTCTCAATCTGAGGGGAGAGGTTGTTGAAGAAATCGAGTTGCCTGCGATCTTCAACGAGGATTTTCGTCCCGACATAATAAGAAAGGCTGTTCATGCTATTCAATCTCACCGCAGACAGCCTTATGGACCAAATCCATTGAGCGGAGTCAACTACGCATGGGAGAACTGGGGTCCTGGCCATGGCTACGCGAGAGTTCCGAGGTGGAAGCTTGGGCTTAGAGCTGTAGTTGTTCCGCAGGCGGTGGGTGGGAGAGAAGCACATCCGCCAAAGGTTCAGAAAAAGTGGGAGGAGAAGATAAACAAGAAGGAGATGAGAAAAGCGCTGAAATCTGCAATCGCTACGACCGCAAATGCGGAGCTTGTGAGGATGAGAAACCACGTTTTCGAAGGAGAGGTGCCAAAGGTAGTTGTTGACGAGTTTGAAGCAATAGGTAAAACCAAAGAAGCGATCTCAGTCTTGAAAGCCATTGGCGTTTATGAAGACATCGAAAGAGCAAAGGAAAGAAGAAGACAGAGAGCGGGAATTGGGAAGATGCGTGGGAGGAGATTTGTCTCGAAGAAGAGCATTTTGGTAGTCGTTGGAGAAGATAATGGGATCTCTAAGGCAATTCGGAGCCTCCCGGGTGTCGATGTTGTGAAGGCAAGAGACTTGAACGTCGAACTACTTGCTCCCGGTTGTCATGCGGGTAGATTGACAGTTTACACGAAATCCGCGCTTAAAGTTCTGGAGGAATGGCTATGTTGATCCAAAGCTTTGTTCTGACTGAGAAAGCGATGATAGAGTTGAAGAAGAACGTGATCACTGCAATCGTTGATATAAGGGCGAAAAAGAATGAAATAAAGAAGGAGTTCGAAAAGCTTTTTAACGTCGAAGTAGAAAGTGTGAACGTCTTGGTAACCCCCAGAGGGGAGAAGAGGGCTTACATAAAGCTGAAGCCGAATTACAACGCTGAAGAGTTGCTTTCAAAGGTAGGGGTGTTCTGATATGGGCAAGAGGATAATCTCTCAGAACAGGGGGAAGGGGACCCCTACTTATACAGCACCCTCGCACAAATACAAGGCAGATATAAAGCACTTGCCATTTAAGGATCAAGCGATCTCGGCGAAGATCATAGACATAGTTCATGATCCAGCAAGGAACTCGCCTATTGCGCTCGTAAAGCTCCCAGATGGTAAAGAGGAATACGTTCTCGCAGTTGAGGGGCTTGGAACCAGGGATTGGATATACATGGGAGAAAACGTAGAGATAAGGGCTGGAAACACGACTTATCTCAAAAACATCCCCGAAGGGACGCCAATTTGCAACATCGAAGCAATTCCCGGCGATGGTGGGAAGTTTGTCCGTGCAAGCGGAACTTTTGCACTCGTCGTTTCAAGAGAAGAGGACAAGGTCATCGTTCAAATGCCATCTGGCCAGCTGAAGTGGTTCCATCCGCTTTGTAGGGCTACGATTGGTATCGTTGCAGGTGGCGGAAGAGTTGACAAGCCCTTTGTCAAAGCTGGAAAGAAGTTCTACAAGATGAAAAGCAAGGCTGCGAAATGGCCAAGGGTTCGTGGAGTTGCAATGTGTGCGGTTTATCATCCCTTCGGTGGTGGAAAGCACCAGCACGTAGGAAGACCGAAGACAGTTAGTAGGAACGCTCCTCCGGGAAGAAAAGTTGGGAGCATTTCAGCTCGTCGCACTGGTGTTAGGAGGTGATTTATAAATGGCGTTGAAGAGTAAAGTTTCGAGAGCAAAGGAGTTCTCGTTCCGTGGTTACTCATTCGAGGAGATTGAGAAGATGTCCCTTGAAGACTACATCAAGCTCTTGCCATCGAGAGAGAGAAGGAAGCTGAGAAGAGGTTTGACAGAACAGGAGAAGATACTCTTGGAGAAGCTGAAGAAAGAGGGTAGCGTTAGAACGCATTGTAGGGACATGGTCATTTTGCCAGAGATGGTTGGAAAAGTGATCTTCGTGCACAACGGCAAGGACTTCGTGAGAGTGGAGATAAAGCCGGAGATGCTTGGACATAGACTTGGGGAATTTGCTCAGACGAGGAGATTCGAAAAGCACAGCGGTCCGGGTGTTGGAGCTACGAGAAGTAGCAAATTCGTGCCACTCAAGTGATGCCTATGGCGAGAATCGCTTACTCTTACAAGCCTGCGGATGAAACAAAAGCTGTGAAAGCGATGGGCTACGAAATTCCTATGAGCTTCAAGCACGCAGTTGAGATCTGCAGGGAGTTGAAGGGAAAAAAGATTCCACAGGCGATGAAATTTCTTGAAGGAGTAATAGCAATGCGTTATCCCGTGCCGATGAAGAAATACAAGAAGAAAGTCGCACACAAGAGCATTTCTGGATGGTATGCCGGAAGATATCCGCAAAAGGCTGCGAGGGAAATCTTGAAGGTTATGAAGAATTTGAAGGCTAACGCAGAATACAAGGGATTGAACGTCGACGATCTCATAATAGTGCACGCACAGGCGAAGAAGGGTAGAACGATCGTTCGCTACACACCAAGGGCTTTTGGTAGGGCGGTGCCAAAGAGAAAGCTGTTAACGACGGTTGAATTCGTTGCAGAGGTGGAATGATGGCTGTAGAGAGAAAATTCGTTCAGGAGAGAGTTAAGAAGATGATGGTCAAGGAGTGGATTAGGGAAGAGGTAAAGAGCGCAGGCTTTGGTGGTGTCGACATACTGAGAATGCCTCTCGGAACACAGGTCACGCTTTTCGTAGAGCGCCCAGGGCTTGTGATTGGTAAAGGTGGAAGAAGGATAAAGATGCTGACTGAGAAACTCAAGGAGTTTGGGCTCGACAACCCGCAGGTGAGCGTTGACGAAGTTGAGAAACCAGAGTTCAACGCCCAACTCATGGCTTCACTGCTTGCAAGAGCGCTCGAAAGAGGTTGGTATTTCCGGAGAGCGGGCTATAGGTTCCTTTATAGGATCATGGAAGCTGGAGCAAAGGGTTGCGAGATTCAGATAAGCGGAAAGCTCGTCAGCGAAAGGGCGAGGACAGAGAAATTCGTGGCTGGCACGATAATCCATACGGGAGACGCTGCCTACACCGCGGTTAGGAAAGGCTTTGATGTTGCAGTCAAAAAGCTCGGAGTCCTTGGAGTTACGATTCGAATAATCCCACCGGACGTTACCTTACCGGATGAGTTTGAGATAAAGGAAGGAGGTGTTGCAAGTGAAGATGAGGGAAATAAGGGAGATGAGCAAGGAGGAGCTGGTGAAAAAACTCAGAGAGCTTGAAATGGAGCTTTTAAAGCTGAGGACTCTCGTTAGGAGCGGCGGTGCAGTTAAGAATCCGGGGAGGATAAGGCAAGTCAGAAAAGATATTGCAAGGATAAAGATGGCGCTATGCGAAAGAGCTTAGCAGAGCTTATAGCGAGAGATTGGATAGGGCTCGTGGTTGAAGTCGTCGAAAGTCCGAATGAGAGCGAGATATCTTTGAAGGGCGAAGTCGTAGACGAGACGGAAAAGACCCTTAAGATTATGACTGAAAAAGGTTTAAAAGTCGTATCAAAAAAGGGTAGAAGCTTTAGGGTAGAGTTCGAGGGAAGAGTGGTGAGGGTGAAAGGCGAGTTAATAACTTTCAAGCCCGAAGAAAGGATCATGCGGGGTTTGATGTTGTTTAGGAGGGCGAAGGGGGTAGTGGTATGAGGGACATCGGAATCGAAGTTAAAAAGCCCGAAGGTATTTGCAACGACGAGTGTTGCCCATTTCATGGAAGTTTGTCGATTCGTGGTCAGATTTTAACGGGAAAGGTGATGAAGGTCTATGGAAAGACCGCGGTGATAGAGAGAGAACTGATCAAATACGTTTCGAAGTATGAAAGGTATATGCGGAAGAGTTCAAAGCTTCACGCTCACAACCCAGATTGCATTAGAGCCAAAGTTGGTGATGTGGTTCGCATAGGAGAATGTAGACCGATAAGCAAAACGAAGAGCTTCGTGATCTTAGAGGTGGTGTCGAATGCAAGCGATTAAGGCAAGAGTTCCGAGGGCTTTGCCAACTGGAGCGATGCTCGTTTGTGCAGACAACAGTGGTGCAAGAGAGGTGCAGATAATCTCTGTCTTGAACTACAAGGGTGTTAGAAGAAGATACCCAGCTGCTGGCGTCGGAGACATGGTCGTTGTTAGTGTAAAGAAGGGAGTTCCAGAGATCAGAAAGCAAATACACTATGCCGTGATAATTAGGCAGAGAAAGGAGTATAGAAGACCTAACGGGGAAAGGATAAAGTTTGAAGACAACGCAGTCGTATTGGTCAACGAGAAGGGAGAACCAAAGGGAACAGAGATCCGAGGACCTGTTGCAAAGGAAGCTGCGGAAAGATTTCCGAAGATAGCGACAATCGCTTCAATATTGGTGTGATGGTTATGCAACCGAGAAAGCAAAGGAGATGGCTTTACAAGGATTCAAAGCTCCACGAGAAGCACAAGTTGCTCTACGCAACGCTTTCGGATAAGCTCAGGGAAAAGTATGGAAGAAGGTCTGTGAGGGTCAAGAAGGGGGACAAGGTTCGAATAATGCGTGGCGACTTCGTGGGACACGAGGGAAAAGTGATCGAGGTGGACATGAAGAGGTGTAGAATCAAGGTCGATGGCGCAACTGTCACGAAGTCGGACGGAACAGAAGTCGCGGTTCCAATTCACCCCTCGAATGTCATGATCATCGATCTTGGCGAAGTTGATGAAGTGAGGAAACGCATCTTGGAGAGGTGAAGATCATGCATCAAAAAAGAATTTCCGCACCGAAAACGTATAAGATCCCAAGGAAAGCAGGTAAATGGGTAGTAAGAACTTCGCCGGGACCGCACAACAAGGAAGCGATCCCTCTCGCAATCGTAGTTCGAGATCTGTTGCAGTATGCGGACACGCTTAGGGAGGCGAGGAAGATAATCTCTTCAGGCGAAGTCCTCGTCGATGGTATTGTAAGGAGAGATTACAAGTTCCCTGTTGGTCTCTTCGATGTTGTGACAATTCCAAAGCTTGAAAAAAGCTACAGAGTTATCTTCGACGAAAAAGGCAGATACGTTTTGCGTGAGATCGCGGAGAGCAATAAGAAGCTATACAAGATCGTGAATAAAACAGTTGTGAAGGGTGGAAAAATCCAGCTAAACCTTTTTGATGGAACGAACATCCTCGCGACGAACGACTTCAACACAAAGGACTCGGTGTTGCTGAAGATCCCGGAGAAGCAGATATTGGATCACCTTAAGTTCGAAGAAGGCGCCCTTATAATGATCGTCGGCGGGACTCATGCGGGAGAAATAGGTAGGGTAAAGGCGTATAAGGTCGTGAAGGGCTCAGGGGCGAACTTAGTGACAGTCGAGACACCTTTTGGTGAGATAACGACAGTCGAAGACTACGTGTTCGTTGTTGGTAAGAAAGGAAGTGAAAAGCCCGTGATAGACTTAGGGGTGTGATTATGCTCGAGCTGAAGGAGAAAGAGAACCCAATGAGGGAGATCATACTTGAAAAGGTTGTAATCAACCTTGGGATTGGGCAAAGTGGCGAAAGGATTCAGAAAGGAATCAAGATGCTTGAAAAGCTTTTGAATCGTAAACCCGCAACTACGATTGCGAAAAAGACGATAAAGAACTTCGGGATCAGAAAGAAGGAGACTATTGGTTTAAAGGTAACGCTCCGTGGCGAAGAAGCGAAGGACTTCTTGATGAAGGCGCTACAAGTGAAAGAAATGAGGCTCAGTAGGAAGTCTATAAACGCTGGAAACTTTTCCTTTGGAATTCAAGAGCACATAGACTTGCCAGGAGTTGAATACGACCCAGACATAGGGATATTTGGAATGGACGTATGCGTATCGCTGAAAAGACGTGGTTATAGAGTTGCAGAGAGAAGGATTGCAAGAGCGAAAGTTGGATCGAAGCATAGGATAACGAAAGAAGAGACAATAAGATGGCTCGAAAGCTTAGGGGTGACCGTTGAATGAGTGAACATAAGAAGAGATTTGGTAGGGGCGCTAACGAGTGCAAGAGATGCGGTAGAAAGAGAGGGATCGTGAGGAAATACGGAATTTATCTCTGCAGGCAGTGTTTCAGAGAAGTCGCGATGGAGCTTGGGTTTAAGAAGTATTGGTGATCGTTATGAGTGTTGACACACTTTCGAGCGCAATGATTGCTATAAAGAACGCAGAAAGCATAGGAAAAAGATTTTGCGAAATCAAAGCTTCGAAGCTCGTTGGCAACGTGCTCAAAGTGATGAAAAACCATGGCTACATCAAGGGCTACGAGTTCGTGAAAGAGAACGTGGGCGGAAAATTCTTAGTCGAGCTCACGGGCAACATAAACGACTGCGGTCCTATAAGACCGAGGTTTTCTTCAAGTGCAACAGAATACGATTTTTACGAGAAACGATACCTACCAGCGAGAGGGTTTGGGATTTTAATAGTCTCCACAACCAAGGGTGTGATGAGCCAGAAGGAAGCGAGGGAACTTGGCTTGGGAGGTGTTCTGCTTGCCTACGTCTATTGAAGAGTATGCGAGCGTTGTTAGGATCCCAGGAGACGTTGAAGTCAGCGTTCAAGGAGATAACATTTCTGGATACTTAGTTAAGGCAAAAGGACCTCTTGGCGAGAATTCGAAGTTTCTTAAGTTCAGAGAAGTTTTTATAGAAAAACTCGATGCGGAAATAAGGATCTACACGACGAATCCGAAGTCGAAGCGGAAGGCAATAGTTGGAACTTTTACCGCGCATTTGAACAACCTAATTCGCGGAGTCAAAGAAGGTTTTGAATACAAGCTCAAAGCTGTTTACGCTCACTTCCCGATGAAGATCAGAGTCGAAGGCGATAAAGTTGTGATCGAGAACTTCCTTGGTGAAACGACACCGAGAAGAGCGAAGATAGTTGGAAGAGCAAAAGTCGAGGTAAGGGGGCAAGAGATAATCGTGAAGGGCGTTGACATCGAAGAATGCGGTCAAACTGCAGCGAACCTCGAGAGAGCGACGAGGATCAGGAAAAAGGATAGAAGGGTTTTCCAAGACGGGATTTACATAGTAACGAAACCATAGGTGGTTGAAATGAACCTCAAGGCAATGTTAAAGTTGAGAAAAAGACTGAAATCGAGAAAGCCCGAGTTTAAAAGATACTGCTGGGACAGAAAGTTGAAGCTGAGGAGAAAGAGTTGGAGGAAGCCAAGAGGACTCGACAATGCTATGCGTTTGGAGTATGGAGGCAAGTGGTCTGGAAGGAAAAAAGTAAAGATCGGCTTCCGTTGCCCCAAGGTGGTTCGTGGACTGCATCCAAGCGGATACGAAGAAGTTTTGGTTTACAACGAGAAACAGCTCGAAGCAATCGATGCAGAGAGACAAGCGGTAAGGATTGCGAGCTGTGTGGGAATGAGGAAAAGAGTTGTGATTGAGACAAAGGCTAAGGAAAGAGGAATTAAGGTTCTCAACCCGTTAAGGTGATCGTATGAACTTAAGCCTTCAAAGAAGACTCGCATCCGAAGTTTTGGAGTGTGGAAAGAACAGGGTTTGGTTTAATCCTGAGATGTTAGAAGATATCGCCACAGCTTCGACGAAGGAAGACATAAGGGAGCTCATAGAAAAAGGGGCGATTAAGAAAAAGCCCGTGAAAGGAATTTGTAGAGCAAGGATAAATGCCAAGCGTTTGAAGAAGGCAAAAGGCAGAAGTAGGGGTTATGGTAGCAGAAAAGGGAAAAAGACAGCAAGGATGCCGTCGAAGAGACTGTGGATCATGAGAATAAGGGCTCTGAGAAGACGATTGAGGGAGCTTAAGAGTAGCGGAAAGATCGATGTGAGGACTTATAGAATTCTCTACCGGAAGGCAAAGGGTGGAGAATTCAGGAGTGTTGCCCATCTAAACGCTGTAATCGAAGAAATGAAAAGGTGAAGCTTATGGCAAGAGGTCCAAGGTATAAGGTGCCAAACAGACGAAGAAGGGAAGGTAGGACGAATTACAGGAAAAGATTGAAATTACTCTTATCGAAAAAGCCAAGGCTTGTGGTTAGGATAACGAACCAAAGGGTAATAGCTCAAATCGTTGAATACAAACCAGAAGGAGATCGTGTGATCGTGGCAATCGATTCTGCGAAGTTGTGCGAACTTGGATGGAAAGGAGACCTCAACAACACTCCCGCAGCTTATCTCACAGGGCTTTTGATCGGGAAAAAAGCTCTTGAAGCTGGTGTTAAAGAGGCAATCCTCGATATAGGTCTTCGTTCGCCGACGAAAGGTTCGAGAGTTTTTGCAGTTCTTCGTGGTGCAGTCGAAGCAGGGTTAAATGTTCCGCACAGCGAAGAAGTGGTTCCGGACGATGAAAGAGTTCTCGGTAAGCATGTTGCAGAGTTCTACAAGGAGCATCCAGAGAGATTCAGTGAATACGAAAAGCGTGGTTTGAGTCCTGAGGATTTGCCAAAGCACGTTGAAGAGATAAAGTTGAAAATAGTTGGCTAAGGTGAGAAAATGGAGTGGGTTCCGAAAACACGCCTTGGGAAGCTCGTGGTCGATGGAAAGATAAAGACGATGGACGACGCTTTGGCGAGTGGTTTGCCAATAAAAGAGCCAGAGATTATCGACGTATTGTTGCCCGAGCTCGAGGAAGATATCTTGGAGATCTCGATGGTTCAAAGGGTCACAGACAGCGGTAGAAGGACAAAGTTCCGAGTTACCGCAGTGGTTGGGAACAGAAACGGATACGTAGGTATCGGTGTTGGAAAAGCTTCGCAAGTTGCGCCTGCGATTCAAAAAGCGGTGGAGAACGCGAAGATAAACATCTTTCGCGTTGAGCGTGGCTGTGGATCATGGGAGTGTGGTTGCGGTTCTTCGCACTCAGTTCCCTTCAAGATATCTGGTGAGTGTGGTAGCGTTAAGGTCACGCTAATCCCTGGTCCCAAAGGGCTTGGAATCGTCGCTGCGGACGTTGCGAAGAAGGTGATCGAGCTCGCTGGTGTTAAAGACGTGTGGTCAATCACTGCTGGTGAGACAAGGACTACTTTGAACTTCGCTTTAGCGACTTTTGACGCTTTAAAGAAGACTTGTTTCATGAGGAGGTGAGCCCATGGCAATGATCGCAGTTGTAAGGCTTCGTGGCACAATTGAAGTGCATGGAAAGATAAGAGAGACACTTCGAATGTTGAGGCTTCATAGGAGATACCATTGCGTAGTAATCCCAGAGACTCCATCGTATCGCGGGATGCTTCAAGTTGTGAAAGACTACGTAGCCTACGGCGAGATAAACGCTGAGACACTTGCAATGCTTTTGCGCAATCGTGGAAAGCTCGTTGGCGATGTGGCGCTTACAGATGAATACGTTCAGCAGAAAACGCAGTTCAAGAACATTGAAGAATTTGCGAAGGCTGTTTGCGATGGAAAAGCTAAGCTCAGCGATATTCCGGGTTTGAAACCAGTGTTTCGACTTCATCCGCCGAGAAAAGGGTTGAAGAACATAAAGTGGCATTATCCACGTGGCGAACTCGGTAAAAATGCTAGGATCAACGAGCTTCTGCATCGAATGGGGTGAAAGGTATGGCGAAACTGAAGGTTAAAAAGTTCCGCGGATCGAGAACCTGTGGCGGAGGAAGTCACAAAAAGCGAAGAGGTGCTGGGCATAGGGGAGGTCGCGGAAATGCGGGGGTTCACAAACACAAGTATCTGAAGTTCTTAAAGCTCGAAAAACTCGGTCTTTATGAGTTTGGAAAGCACGGATTTACGAGACCAAGAAGCGTAGTTGAGGAATTTTCAAGGGAAAAAGAGTTGAAGCAGAGACTGAAGGAGCTTAAGGAGCAAGGCAAGCTTGATGAAAATACCTATAGGATCCTTAAATCTCGCAGAGAGATAAATGTCGGCGATCTCGATGCAATCATCGAAAACCTCGTATCCCTTGGGCTTGCCGAGAAGAGGGGAGAAAAGTTCTTCGTAGACTTAGGCAACTTAGGTTATTCAAAGCTCTTGGGCTCGGGAAACGTTACCAAGGCTATCGAGGTAAAGGTTGCCAACGCAACTGGTAAAGCGGTTGAAAAGCTCAAAGAACTCGGTGGTGGGGTAGTCTAAGATGGATTCACTCATAAGGGCCCTCAAGCCCTACATAGAGAGAATCCCAAGTGTTGAGCGCCCAAAAGGGCATGTGCACTTCAGGCAGAAGTTCATGTGGACTTCTGCAATCTTAATTCTTTACTTCATTCTCTGCAGCGTCCCCATATTTGGTCTCTCGCCTGAATCGATAGACATTTTTCAAGCTTATCGAGCTCTCTTCGCTGGAGCAAGTGGCTCTATTCTCGCCTTAGGCATAGGTCCAATCGTCACCGCTTCGATCCTCTTGCAGTTGCTCGTGGGTGCGGGGATAATAAAGCTCGATCTCACAAACCCAGACGACAGGGCAGCGTATCAGGAGTTTCAGCGCTTCTTAGTCTTTGTGATGATCGTGGTCGAAGCCTCGCCACAAATTACTGCAGGATTCCTAATTCCAGATTTAAGCTTAGCCGAGAAGCTCGGGGTTTCGCCATCGTTTATCTCTTTCCTGATCTTTGTCCAGCTCTTCATAGGTGGTGTGCTCATCGTTTACATGGATGAAGTCGTTTCCAAGTGGGGCATAGGAAGTGGAGTTAGCCTTTTCATCTTGGCAAGTATTGCGCAGGCGATTGTTGTAGGTCTCTTTAACTGGGTTGTTCCGCCCAACAGTGAGCTACCAGCGGGAATAATTCCAAGGTGGATTTTCTTTGCCCAAAATTACCCGATCGAATTACTCCTCAGTGGTAGCGGCCTCGCAATGCTCTTGCTCGAAGGTGGAATCCTTGCACTCGTTACGACTGCGATAATAATTTTGCTTGTTGTTTTCTTCGAAGGCACGAGAGTTGAAATTCCAATTGCGCATGCAATGGTAAGAGGAGCAAGGGGATCCTTTCCGATAAAGCTCATCTACGCAAGCGTTCTGCCGATGATCTTCGTGAGGGCTTTGCAGGCGAACATAGTGATGGTGGGGCAAATACTTTATGCGAGAGGGATAACGATATTCGGCGAATTCGTCGACGGTAAGCCTGTAAGCGGGATCATGTTCTTCCTTTCGCCGATAAACAGCCCCTACGACTGGGTCCCTGAGCTTGTAAGAGCACAAGGGGCTGCATTTGCAACGATCCCCGATTGGGCAATCTACTTGCATTTGCTGATCGATGCGG
>JBKBUO010000001.1:80467-83056 GCA_046290005.1 Archaeoglobaceae archaeon
GCAATCTTGATCGCTGGAGGAATAATCTTCGCAATCTTCTGGGTCCAAACAACTGGAATGGACGCCAAGACTGTGGCTTCTCAGATCGCACGTTCTGGAATGCAGATCCCGGGATACAGAAAATCTCCAGTTGTGCTTGAAAAGCTCTTTGAGCGCTATATTCCAAAGGTTACGATCATAGGTGGAGCTTTGGTAGGAGTTCTGACGGTGATTTCGAACATGCTTGGAACAATTGGAAACGTGAGCGGCACTGGGCTACTGCTTGCAGTGAGCATAGCCTATCGCTTCTACCAAGACCTTGCGAAGGAGCAAATCACAGAGATGCACCCATTGTTACGTAGGATGCTCGGTGAGGGATGATGAAGAGCTTTGCTTCGAAAGTTGCGATGGTCTTTGGATTCATGCTTCTCTTCGGCATAATCTTCAGCTACGAGTTCCGCATAGCGCTGGCGTTGCTTCTCGAGACGATTTTTTCACCTTTTGTGGATTTGAAGTTCCATATACTCGTGTTGATCATGGCAATCTTGACAGCATTTTACTCAAACCTCATCCAGAAGTATGCAATCGACCATGAAAGGATGAAGGAGATCCAAAAGAAAGTCTCAGAATACCAGAAGGAATACATCGAAGCGATGAAGAAGAAAAACCAGTTTAAGCTGAAGCAGTTGGAGCAGAAAAAGGAAGAGATGAGGTTGATGCAGAGCGAACTCATGAGCATGCAGTTCAAGCCAATGTCCTACACGTTCATATTCACAATTCCGATTTGGGCTTGGTTGTGGGAAAGGGCTTATCTAAGCTACAGAAACGTTAAATTTGGGGAACCGATTCATGAAGGCTTCTACATAAACAACGATCTTTTCCAGATAACTTCGCCCTTCTGGGGAACGATTCACGTCAACGACTTTGTTGCAATCTTTCCCTGGTGGCTTCTCTGGTATCTGCTCTGCTCCGTGGTGTTTGGGCAGATTTTCAAAAAGGCTATGAAGGTGGGAGTTTGAAGATCACGATCTCAGGTCCGCCAGGGAGCGGGAAAACGACTGTCGCGAAGATCTTGAGTGAGAAGTTGGGGATAAAGCTGATCTCTGCTGGAAGTGTTTTTAGGCAACTTGCAATGGAGAAGAAGATGAGCTTGGAGGAATTCAGCAAGTTTGCAGAGGGAAATCCAGAAGTCGATGTCATGATAGACAAGATGCAGAGGGAGATGGCAGAGAAAGAAAGGGATGCGATCATCGAGGGGAGACTTTCGGGTTGGATGGTGAAGGATGCAAACTTTCGCGTTTACATATTCGCAGATGCAGAAGTGAGATATGGGAGGATTGCGAAGAGGGAAGGAAAGGAGATAAACGACGTTCGTCGAGAAACGAAGCTTAGAGAAGAGATTGAAAAAAGGAGGTATCAGAAGTTCTACGGAATTGACGTCGACGACTGGAGGATATACGATTTGATCGTGAACTCGACGCGAATTTCAGCGGAGAAGATTGCGGATATCATACTAAAAGCGGTTGAATGAACAGCGTTTACGTTCTTTGGCTTAGAGATCTAAAAAGATACACGAGGGCAAGGAGCAGGTTCTTTGGCTCAATTGCAATGCCGTTCTTTTTCTTGGCCTTTTTTAGCCTTGGATTTCGGAGAGCAAACTTTCCATCGCTTGAGATAGATTACTTGGATTTCTTGACCCCAGGAATCGTTTCAATGGTTTTGATATTCTCCGGCACACTTTCTGGCGTTTCGATTGTTTGGGATAGGCAGTTTGGCTTTTTGCGAGAGATAATGGTAGCTCCTGTCAGCAGAACAGCGATAGTTCTTGGTAGAACTCTCGGTGGAGCGACGATAGCGACAATTCAAGCTCTAATCCTTTTGGCTTTATCGTATTTCTTCGGCTTCAGGATAACCCTGGACTCGTTTCTTATCTCACTCTTAGCAATTTTTCTCCTTTCTCTCATCTGCACGGTTACAGGAATAGCGATCTCTTCCGTTATCGACGACATACATGGATTTCAGCTTGTGATAAACTTTTTTGTTTTTCCAATCTTCTTTCTCTCAGGTGCAATATTCCCGATTTCAGAATTGCCAGAAATCGTTGCGACAATTGCAAAGCTGAGTCCATTTACCTATGGCGTTGATGTGGTCAGATGGTCGATGACGGGATTTGCCATGTTCGACTCGGCTTTCGACTTTGCAATCATCTTGGGTTACTTTGTTGCAACTCTGTTTTTGTCCGCTTATCTATTCTCGAGAACCGAGGTTAGGTAGGGTTCTTCCCAATCTGAGGTTGTTTTCAAGCACCTCTTCGCCACGTATGTAAACTTGAGTTGGAAATATTGCCTCAAACCCCTCGTAGGGGGTCCAACCGCAGCTCGAGTGCAGATATCTTGCCCTTATCTTCTCAACCTTCCTTAAATCGAAAATTGCGAAGTTTGCGAGATTTCCTACTTCGATCCCTCCGTATCCCCTGAAACCGAAAACCTTAGCTGGATTCACCGCGATCTTTTCAACGAGATCTTTAAAAGAGATTAACCCAAGTTTTGCAAGTCTTACAAAGATTGGATACATCGTTTCAACTCCCGGAAATCCAGCTTTACCCATTTT
>JBKBUO010000020.1:0-22419 GCA_046290005.1 Archaeoglobaceae archaeon
ATTGCCCACGAAATCGGAATAAAAAGCAATGCAACTATGCTCTTTGGACACATAGAAAGCTTAAGACAGAGAGCCGTTCATTTGTATAGGCTTAAGAAATTGCAGGAAAAAACAATGGGTTTTTTGGCTTTTATTCCACTTCCATTCCTCCCTGATGGGACGGAGTTTAAGTCAAGACCGTCGACGATCGACATTTTAAAGACGATTGCAGTTTCAAGACTCGTTCTTTCAAACTTTCACGGGATCAAGGCTTACTGGGTAATGCTTGGGCTCGAAGTTGCGGAGATCGCTTTGAATTATGGAGCAAACGACTTAGATGGAACTGTGGTAAAGGAAAAGATTGCACATTCAGCTGGGGCAAAGACCCCGATTGGGCTAAGCGTGGATGATATGGTTAGAATCATAAGAAATGCTGGAAAAATCCCTGCCGAAAGGGACGCGTTCTTCAAAGTTCTAAGGGTCTATGAGGATCGGGAAGTTTGGGTTCGTTAACAACTTCCTACCATACTACAAGCTCGAAAGAGATGGAAAATACGAGATCTTGGAAAACACCCCAAGAATGCTTGCAGAGATGTTTGAAAAGGGAGAATTGTGCTACGCCCCAATTCCGAGTTATGAGTTAATTAAAAAAGGCTACGAGCCAAAGAGATTTTGCGTAGCATCTGATGGTGAAGTTTACAGCGTAATTGTCGTTTCAAAGAAAAAAAAGCTCGATGATGCTCCAATTGCAATGACTTCACAGTCGATGACCTCAGTTAACATGATGAGGATAATAAAAAGAGAAAAGGGGCTTTTGAATGATCTAATCGTTTCGAATGGAAAACTGGAAGAGATGCTTCAGAGCTTTGATCATGCCTTGGTAATAGGTGATGAGGCTATAAAAGCGAGAATGCGCTATCGAGTATTGATGGACTTAGGAGAAGAGTGGAAAGATATAACTGGACTTCCCGCTGTCTTCGGAGTTGCTGTATCCAGAGTTGATAGAATCGACGAAGAAGTGATCGAATCCCTTAGATGGGGGAAAAAGCATGTGGAAGAAGTCGTAAAGGTTGCGAGCGAAAAGTTTAGACTGCCCGAAGAGTTTCTGTTCCACTACTTCTCATCGCTTATCCACGAACTGGGGCAAAAGGAGAGAAGATCCGTAGAAGTTTTCAGGGAGATGTGCCATGAACATCGATTACTCTGAACTTTTTTCCATGCCCTTGCCAAGACTTGGAAAGATTGCGAACGAAGTAGTAAAGGAGAAATGCGGAAATATAGTCACTTTTGTCGTCGATGCAACGATAAACTACACGAACGTCTGCGTTTCAAGGTGCAAGTTCTGCGCATTCTACGCAAGAGACGGGGGCTTTATTCTTTCCCTAGAAGAAATTCTTTCCAGAGTTCGCAACGCAGCCAACATAGGGGCTACGCAGATAATGCTACAAGGTGGTTTAAATCCAGATCTCGGCATTGAATGGTTCGAAAAAGTTTTTTCTGCGATAAAAAAGGCTTTTCCCAACGTTCACATTCACAGCCTTTCCCCACCGGAGATCGTTTTTCTATCGAAGCTCGAAGGTCTCAGCTACGAGGAAGTTCTCCTAAGGCTTAAAAATGCTGGACTCGATTCACTTCCCGGTGGAGGAGCGGAAATATTGGTGGACAAGGTCAGAGAAAAGATAAGCCCAAAGAAGTGCAAGAGCGAAGAATGGCTTGAGGTGATGAGAACAGCCCATAAATTAAGGATTCCAACGACCGCAACGATGGTCTTTGGACACTTGGAGAGTGATGAAGACATAATAGAGCATCTTCTAAAGATAAAGGAGTTGCAAAGCGAGACAAATGGGTTCACCGCCTTTATACCATGGACCTTCCAGCCCGGAAACACGGAACTCGATTTCATACCAAAGGCTGGAGCGACGAGATACCTAAGAGTTCTTGCAATCTCGAGAATCGTTTTGGACAACTTCAGAAATATTCAGGCATCATGGCTTAGCCAGGGCTTTGAAGTTGCAAAACTCGCTCTTTTCTTTGGAGCAAACGACTTCGGTGGAACCTTAATTGAGGAGAGCGTGATAAGAGCTACGGGAAAAGATTTCAAGTCCGCAAAAATCGAAGAGATCGTTGATGCGATAAAATCCGTGGGGAAAATACCTGCGAGGAGAGATACGTATTACAGAATTCTTCAACTCTATTGAAGATCTTCAAAATTCAGTTCCTTCTTTATCTGCTCATAGAAATTCTGTAAAAACTCGTGCCTTTTTTCTGCGATCTTCTTCGCAGTCTCCGTGTATAGGCAATCCTTTAGCTTAAGCAGTTTTTCTTCAAAATGCCTCAAAGTATCCTCCACACTTCTTCCTCTCTCACCGCTGAACATAAAAGCCCTCGCAACTCCGATTGCGCCGAGTGCATCGATTTTATCCGCATCGCTTAGGATCTTAGCTTCAAGCGTTCTTGGCTCCACCTTTGCAGAGAAGGAATGAGCTTCTATTGCATGCTTAACAGCTTGGATGAAGCTTTCCTCGTATCCTTGTTTTCTCAAAAGATTTTCTGCGATTTTCGCGGATTCGTATGCATGATTTTCCGCGGCTCTCGCAATATCGTGGAGTTCCGCAGACTTCAAAACCATTTCAACGTTCCCACCTTCTCTTTCAGCGATGAACCTTGCAATTCTAAGGACTCTTTTCACATGACCTTCATCGTGGGCCATGTTCTCTGTTGAACTTTGAATTTAACCCTCTTCTCAAAAAAGTGGTCGCAAAAGCAAGAGATGCTGTGAAAGCTAAAAACAAATCTTTATTATCTACTCCTATCTTTTTTGGCTTTGGGAGTTTTCCCCGCCAACCAAATTGATTCAAAGACTCTTTTGGAACCACTTCTTTTGATTCGTTTTGCAAAATGGGTTGCGAGTTTTGACTTTCATTTTTCTCCTTCGTTTCGCTCATCTCTATTTCATTTCTCGTTTCATTCGTAAAATTCTCAGCTAAGATTGTTGCATTTTCGACTTTCTCCAATTCTACTTTACATTGCACCGAAACCACCGCATTTCTAGAGATCGCAACCATGGAATTACCTTCGTCGTCGCTAAGTTGAATCAGGTCCGCATTTATCTCTGTTTGACCTTCGGCAATACCTAAAAGCTTTATTTTTGCTATTTGAAGTTTTTCTGCACTTTGAACTTTGTTTTCAATGTCTATAGCTTTTATATTTGCGCTTTCGCTGAAAACTGCCTTATAAGCGTCTTTTGCCCAACTTGGGGTTGTTATATCTTTTATTTGGGCGACTGTTTGGTTTAAAACGAGAAATCGAACTTCATAACTCGAAATACCCTTGGGCAAGTTTAAAAGGATAACGTTGAGCTCTACGATTTCTTTGCAGTTTATTTCCTTTGAAAATGGTTCGAACGTCAAAAAAGCCGTGGGTCTCGAAGCTTTTTCTTTAACAATTCGCAGTGTTTTCATAACCAACACATCATCGTGTGCGTAAAAGAGCTTCGCATTCGAATTAGATGGATCAAGCGCATAGTAAGATTCGCTGAAGGTCTTTAAATCGACTTTTTTCAACGTTAAACTCGTGTCTCTGGCGTAGAGTGTGTAATAACCCTCATCGAGTCCCGCAGTTTCGAAAGTTATCTTTGCCTTTCCGTCCTTTTCGAGTTCTACGAATTTGACCTCCCTGTAGTTTTTACCCGTGAGAACTAAGAATATCCCACTGTATCCTGCGTCGTCATTTCTATTTGTCGAAACTTCGACTCTCATAGGGTCTCCCGCCTTTATCTCGTCGCTGAAGGAAATGTTCAACTTCGGATCTACGACTTCTACAGTTAGACTACGTGAATCGAAGAGTTTACCGTCGTAAAACAGCTTTAACTCCGCAACATAATAGCCTGACTTAATTGGCTCGCTTTGAGCTTTCCTAAGATCGATCTCGACCTTGGCAACACCATCTTTGTCAAAATCGCTTTGGAAGTTGAGTCGAGAGTTGAGTCCAAGGATTCTAAAGTGTAGCTTAGCCTTTGAAGGATCCGCAACTTCTGCCTTTACAATCGCCTCCTTTTTACCATGATAAACAAGCTCTGGAACCTTGGCTTCAATTATTCTCGGTCTAACAACTGTAAAAACCTTCGAAAATTCCAAAGTCGATCCATCTTGGATATTTACCTTTACATAGTAGTCCCCACTTCTCCAGCTTTCTGGAATCGTTACGTTCCACTCCGATTTTCCGCAGCCTTCGGAAACTCTTGAAACCTTTGAATCATTTTTGCAAAGCCAAATCACTTCACCCATGCCCGAAATCAAGATTTCGATTGAACTCGGCTTTTCAAAGCTAATGGAAACTGCAATTCGTATATTATCTCCAGCTGAGACTTTTTCTTTATCTAAATAGATCAAAACTTCTGTCTTACTCTCCACGGGTAACAAGGTGAGTATGATGAGCGCTATCGCGAATGTTGCGAGCGATGATCTCATGCGCTACAGAAGGAGACAAATTTTTTAAATTATTCTTTCAGAAAAGTAATTATGCTCGAGTTCCAAAGGTTTAGAAGTTTTCACGCTCTTTGTCATGGTCAAGATCGCAGATTCGAGCTGAAAATATAGCAGATCGAGCGCGGTGTTGAACTATGGGTTCAGATCTAAAATACGATCTCGAAGACGTCCCCAAACTAAAGGAGTTGATCGCAATTAGTGCACAGTGGCTTTTGATCGTGGCACCAATTCTGATCATCGGTGGAAGAGTGGTTGCAGAAATGCACTACACAGAAGTTGTAGAAAAAACAGCATACATACAAAAAATCTTCTTTATATGTGGTATTACGCTTATAACCCAGATATTGATTGGTCACAGGCTCCCAATCGTTCCCGGACCAGCCGCTGTGTTGATCATCGGGATTTACACCACTCTTGAAAGCGGACTTGAAACGATTTACACCTCTATCGCTATTTGCGGAATTCTTCTTTCTTTTTTTGCTTTAACGGGAAAGATAAAGTCCTTACAGAAGCTCTTTACCGAAAACGTCGTTACCGCGCTATTGTTGCTCATAGCGTTCAGCCTTATGCCAATAATCATCGAAATGCTCGTCTCAAATGAGAACGCAGTCTTTAACGTCTTTTTCGCAATAGTCCTCGTTCTATCTCTTTTTGGAGCAGGAAAAAAGCTTAAGAGTTTGCAGAGCACAATGATTCTTTGGGTTTTGCTCTTTGGTAGCCTTGTTTATCTCTCCCTATTTCCAAACGAGCTTTTCGATTTAAAAATTCCAGAACTTGATTTCTTAGGCTTCTTTGGTAAACCGAGCTTGGGCTTTTCGCTTAGATTCGACGTGCTGGTGATCTTCCTTCTCTGCTACTTAGCCTTAGCTGTGAACGACATAAGCTCTATCTACTCAACCGCAAAAGTTGTGAATGCGGAAGACTCTGAGAAGAGAGTAAGACAAGGTGTTTCGATCACGGGCTTCTCGAATCTAATCTCCGGATTATTTGGCGTAATCGGGACTGTAAACTACACGCTCAGCCCGGGAGTCATATACGCGACGAGGAGTTCTTCAAGATTTGCCTTAATACCCGCAGGTTTTGCGCTAATCACCATCGCTTTTTTTCCAATGGTCATCTTCTTTTTTAGCGTTATTCCAAAGGCTGTGGTTGCAAGTGTCTTCCTTTTTATTCTCTGTTCCCAAATCGCAGTTGCTCTTTCAAAGGCTAAGATCGAGAGTGAAGAGTCTGGGCTCGTCGTAGGCTTTCCAGTCTTAGTAAGCGTTTTAATTTCCTTTATACCCGGAGAAGTTTTCGAAAGCGTCCCCTATGCTGTAAAAGCCTTTTTAAGTAACAGCTTTTTAGTTGGTATTCTCTTGGTGATTCTCCTCGAACACGTGATTTTTAGAAAAAGAGATCAAAAGAGATAAATTCCGTAGAGCAACGAGACCACATGGCAAAAAGGGCATTCGTGGATCGCAGAAAATGCGCGTATTGTGGTGCATGCGTTGCTGTGTGCAATCTCCTCGCCGCAGAACTCATCGAGACTTTTCTCGAGATAAAAGAAGAGTGTAACGGTTGTGGAATTTGCGTTAAAGTTTGCCCAATGAACGCTTTGAAAGTTGCGGAGGTGTGATATGCTCGACGTCGTCGTCGTTGGAGCTGGACCGGCGGGAAGCATGGCTGCGAAAACTTGTGCAGAGAAGGGTCTGGAAGTGCTGTTAATAGAAAAAAGACAGGAGATCGGTACACCCGTGAGATGCGCAGAGGGGATAAGCAAAAAAGGTCTTCAGAGGTTCGTTGAAATCGACAGGAAGTGGATATCAGCTGAAGTTATTGGCGCAAAGATATACTCACCTGACGGAACAGAGGTTACGATGGCTGAAGAAATGGCTGGAAACGAAGTTGGCTTTGTCCTTGAGAGAAAGATCTTCGATCGTCATCTTGCAAGACTCGCGGCAAAGGCTGGAGCGGAAGTCATCGTAAAAACAACTTTTATCGGATTTGAAAGAGTTGGGGATAGACTAAGGGTTAAGCTCAAGAGAATGGGTGAAGACTGGGAGGTTGAAACGAAGCTCTTGATTGGCGCAGATGGTGTTGAGAGCAGAGTTGGGAGAATTGCTGGGATAATAAAGACGCTCAAAAAGAGCGAAATAGAGAGCTGTGCACAGTATTTGATGTCTGGTCTCGACATAGACGAGAACTATACGTATTTCTACCTTGGCAACGATTTGGCTCCAGGGGGATACGCTTGGATATTTCCAAAGGGAAATGGTTGTGCAAACGTCGGAATAGGTGTTTTGCCTTCAATTGCCAAAGCGAACGCGAAGTTTTATCTCGACAGGTTTGTTGAGAAGCTTGAAATAAGGGGAAAAGTCGTGGAACTCGTCTCTGGAGCGGTTCCGGTTTACGGTGAAATTGCCACTGCGGTTGCAGATAACATAATGCTCGCTGGGGATGCTGCTTATCATTCGGATCCGATCACTGGTGGTGGGATCGCGAATGCCTTGAGCGCTGGCTACCATGCGGGGATAGTTGCAAGCGAAGCTTTGGAAAAGAACGATTTCTCTGCAAATTTCTTGCGAAGATACGATGAGCTTTGGAAAGCAGATTTCGGATGGAAACTGAGGAGGAACAAAAAACTCCAGGAGTTTTTCCTAAAGCTCGACGATGAAACTCTTAACAACCTTGCGAGAAGTATTACGGGTAAAAACATCAGAGAAATGAGTATTGAAGCCATAATTGCGGAGTTGATAAGGAAAAACCCGTCGATAATCGATCTTCTGAAAAGCTTTCTAAGCCCGTGATTTTTACAATTTTCATCGAAAGCTATTAATCTTCGTGAGCGACTATTGTTGTGGAGAGAGTGGAGGAATACCTCGAAGCTATTTACGACTTGCAGAAAAAGGGGAAAGTAGCAAAGACTGGGGACTTGGCTAAGATACTAAGTGTAAAGCCTGCGAGTGTTACAGAAATGCTCCTAAAGCTAAAGGAAAAGGGTTACGTTGATTACAATCCATATCGAGGAGTGATTCTTACAAAAAGCGGAGAAGAGATTGCGGAAAGAATAAAGAGGCATTACACAATCGCTTTAAACTTCTTTCGGGTAATAGGGATCGAGGAAGAGGTTGCAAAAAGACTGGGTTGCGAGCTTGAGCACCACATGAGCGAAGAAGTTGCAGAAAGACTTGCTGAAATTCTCGAATCAAGAATTTGCGAGCTTTGCGTAAAAGATGTCAAGAGATTGAGCTGTGTGGGTGATGGAATCTACACAGTCGTTTCAAGCCCCGGAGAGCCGAAGTGCGGAGAAAAGGTTGTTGTTAAAGGAGGAGAGACTAAGACTCTTAACGGTGAGAGAGTTGAGAATCCACACCTAATTCTCGTCGTGAAATCCTAAGAGAGTAGAGTTTTTCAAAGAAAAGCGATCTTTCTTGGACTATTTCGTAAGAGAAACCGCGTTTTTCGATCTCTTCGAAAATTCTCGGGGTGTTGAAAGAGGAAACTATAACCAATGCTCTGCCATTTTTATCCAGAAGCTCGTTGAGCAAGTCAAGGAATTTGCAGATGACTTCAATTCCGCCTTTTCCACCGTGAATCACGCAATCTTCCCATCGATCTCTTTGGAGTTCTTCTTCCAGCTCTAAGTATGGTGGGTTAAACAGAACGAGAGAGAACTTCATCTTCACACCTTTTGCGATGTCGGTTCTAAGGACGTTCAAGCCCTTTTTTCTCAGTTCTTTCACAGCATACGGAGATATGTCGGTCGTTAGTAAAAATCTGCACTTTTTAGCTATTTTCTCTGCAACAAATCCACTTCCAGCTCCAATTTCGAGCACAACGTCTTCTTCTCTCACTTCTCTTAGGGCAGATTCCAGAAGAAGTTCGCTGTCTTCAGCTGGCTCGTATACCATCGACGATCTTGGCAAAGTTCTTTGCCCCAATTTCTTCAGGTCTCTTATCCGCAAGTTCTCTTTCAAGCTCTATGTGTGTGCCAAAACGTTTTTCAAACTCACGAACTATTTTTAAGAGCTTCTTTCTCCTCATTGAGAAGGAAAAGGTGACGAATTTCTCAAACAACTCTCTGTTTCTAACTTCGATCTCAGGCTGGGGAACTATAAGAGTGATAGCAGACTCGACCCTTGGAATTGGCCTAAAGTTTTCTCTGTTAACGATCTCAAGGATCTTTGCCCTGCAGTAAGCTTTGGAGATTACACCCAATCTGCTGTCTTCGTTACAAAGCCTTTCTGCAAACTCCTTTTGGAGCATAACGACTGCGAGCTTAAATTCATGCTTTACCAGCTTGAAGATCAAGGGCGAGGAGATTTCGTAGGGTATGTTCGAAACGAACTTCGTAAAAGGTGGAAAATCAAGCTTAAGCGCATCACCATAGATTAAAATCAGCCTTCCTCCCTCGATTTCCCTTTTAAACTTTTTTCGCATAGCTTCAACGAATTTTGCGTCTTTCTCAATCCCCACGACTTTGCAAAATCTAAGTAGCTCTTGCGTTAAATTCCCTGTGCCGCAGCCAACTTCAAGAACTACGTCTTCCTTGTTTAGCTCTGCGTAACTTGCGATTCTCTCAGCGATTTTGCGATTTATCAGCATGTGCTGTCCCAATCGCAACCTTTTTCACCTCTAATCCGATTTCAAGCCAAGCCCATGCCCAAACCACGCACTCAAAAGCCCTTATCAAGTCAGATTTTTCAAGAAAGTACTCGCAATCCTTCGAATACGCCACAATGTTCTCCACGAATCTCTTGTCTCCATCGATTTCCCTTAGCTTTTCTTTAAGCTTTTCAAGCCACTTTTTCGTCTCCTCCCTCAGCTCTTCTTCGAGATTCAAATTTCACCACCTTCAAAAGCAAACCATCCCTTGCTACAACGATAATCTCATCCCCCTTCGCCAATTGCTCATTGGATTCGATGCTCCATATCTCTCCCCGAACCTTTGCGAATCCCTTTCCATCCTTGAACTCAAGGACTTCTCCCCTCAGCCCAACAACTTCCCCCATTATGCTCTTCTTTCTCCTAATCCTGATTATCTTCGAGATCATAAAGGTCATCACGATCGCTATCCCCGCAGCGATCCCTATTGCAAGCTTTAAGAAGTAATCATAAAATTCCGGAGGCATGAGGGGTTCCCTCACAAGAATTAGGAGACCTAAAACAACGGAAAAGATTGATGCAACGGTTAAAAGCCCATAAGTAGGGGTCAATAGTTCTGCAACGAGGAAAATAACGCCAAGGATTAGAAGGAGGATTCCAAGGTAATCGATAGCTATGAACCCAAGTCCAGCAAGTGCCAAGAGTAAAAGTATTGCGCCGACAACTTCAGCGAGTATCCCGGGAGACGTTAGCCCAAAGATTATCAAGTAGATTCCAGCCATCAGCAATATCGTCGCAACCGCTGGGTTAGATATAAAGCCATAGATCTCCGCCTGAAGTGGTTTCTCAACCTCTTTTATCCGATAACTGCTCGTATCAATCGTAATCTCTCTACCCTCAATCAAAACTTTCTTTCCGTTTAACTGCTTCATGAGTTCTTCTCTGCTATCTGCGAGGATGTCAGCGATTCCAAATTCGTGTGCTTCCTTTGCTGTTAAGCTAAGCGCTTCGGTCACGAATTTCTCCGCTACTTCAGCATTCCTTCCCCGTGCGTTCGCAATGTCTTTTACATAGGCAGATATGTAGTTTATCGTCTTGTTCTCAGTCCCCGGAGCCATTCCAACTGGGGTTGCTGCACCTACTGCGGTTCCATTGGCTAAAGCAGTTATATGCGCAGAAAGCAAGATCACAGTTCCAGCCGAAGCGCAAATCGAACCCTTTCCAACGTAAGCGACAACTGGTATCTCGCTCCGCATGAAGATCTCGACTATCTTTTGCGTAGACGAGAATAGCCCGCCTGGGGTGTCGAGTTCAACCAGAATTATGTCTGCTTTCTCCTTCTTTGCGACTTCATAAGCGTTTGCGATCTCTATGAAAGTCCCCTCCGTTATTTCGCCCCTTATCTTGACCATCACCACTTCCGCAGAGCTCGCAGTTGAAATCGCCAAGAGTAGCAGTATCAGCGCGATCTTCACGAAACTATGTTGAACAACTTGGTTATAGACTTTGCGCAAAAATAAGAGGGTTAAAGCTTATACCCTATCTTCCTCAAAAACTCCTTCCTTTCCTTTATTTCCTCCTCTCCCTCTATTCCTTTGCTCTTAAAGCCATCCACGACCCCTAAGATCCCTCTACCTTGCTCAGTCTCCACTATCACCACTTGGAGTGGATTCGCAGTCGCTGCAAGAATTCTGCAAACCTCTGGGACATCTTTTATCTTACCAAGCACGTTTATCGGGTAGGCGTTCTTTATAAAGATTATGAAGCTATGCCCGCATCCAATTTCGAGGGCTTTCTTGGCTGCGAGCTCTCTTAGATCTGGATCATTCCCCTCGTGTCTCACGAGACACTTGCCTGACGCTTCGCAGAACGCGAGACCAAACTTAATCCCGGGCACAGAGTTTACAAGGGCTTCGTAGAGGTCTTCCACAGTTTTTATAAAGTGAGCCATTCCAAGTATCACATTGCAATCCTTTGGAACCTCGATGCTGACAACCTCGAACCTCATAGCAAAGAATGCATCGTGAGGAAGTAAAAAGATTTTCCAACCGAAAAGCTTATAAATCGAATATCGAACGATCGTTCGATGAAAGGTGTCGAGGCTTTAATAGTGCTACTGGTCATGTGCGTGCCGTTTATAGCAATAAAAAGCACAGATTTAGCTACGTATCTATATTGGACTGTAGTCTCGGCTTTGTATCTAATCTACGTGGCTTTGAAGAGGTGGTAAAATGCTCATATACGCCCTTGCGCTCTATCTGCTCTTAGGGACGCTGATAGCAATTTATGCGATGAAAAGGGTCAAATCCGAAGAAGAGTATTACATAGCTGGTAGAAAACTTGGAGGCATAGTTTCAGCGCTGACATACGCTGCAACGACGTATTCAGCTTTTATGATGGTGGGACTCGTCGGGCTCAGTTATGTTTCCGGCGTTGGAGCTCTTGGCTTTGAGCTTTTTTATCTCGTAGGAACGATCATGCTTCTTTCGTATTACGCTCCAAAGATCTGGGCATTGGGAAGAGAAAAAGGCTTGATAACCCCGGGAGATCTACTGAGAATCAGATACGGAAGTCGAAGCGCCAAGGTCCTTCCAATTCTAATCGCGATCGCCCTGATTCCATACACTTCACTGCAGATAATAGGCATATCACTGCTTTTGAGCAAAGAAATTGGCTTTGAAACCGGAATCGCTATTTCTGCATTTGTTATTGCTTTCTGGGCTTTTCTTGGTGGGATGAGGAGCGTAGCTTGGACTGATGCTATCTTCGGAGTTTTTATGCTTCTCATGGCCATAAGCGCGGTTTTATTTGCGACAACACTGCTACCAAGCTCCGATTTTTCTAAGTTGGGAGAGCTTCT
This sequence comes from Archaeoglobaceae archaeon, assembly GCA_046290005.1. Taxonomy (GTDB): domain Archaea; phylum Halobacteriota; class Archaeoglobi; order Archaeoglobales; family Archaeoglobaceae; genus WYZ-LMO2. Next base: position 11,911 of record JBKBUO010000020.1, read on the forward strand.
ATACGTGCCAAACAGCTTCTGGAGAATCGAAGTTTTCATCGCCTACACGCTCCCATGGTTTTTCTTTGCCCTAACGAATCCGCAAGTAGTCCAAAGAATATTCGTCCCCAAGGATGAGGTGAGCCTTAAGAGGATGGTGATCCTCTTTGGACTCTTTGGGTTAATTTACACAGTGCTCGTCACGTTTCTCGGCCTCCAACTCAGGCTTTTAACAGAACTCGGTAATTTCCCTAAAATCACAGACCGAGACCTCGTCACTCCAAAGTTCTTGGAAATTATGCCGAAAGAGCTCAGCGTCGCTATTGCGATTAGCATCTTCGCTGCTGCGATAACGACTGCGAATTCCATCGTTCTAACATTGGCTTCGATGTTTTCGAGAGACGTGATAAAAAGGAGAAGTGTTCTCGTAGGAAGAGCTTTTGTGGTTGTGATAACCATCGCAATCGCACTCTTTGCAATCCAAAGACCTGCATACATAGTAGATTTGGCTGTTATGAGTTCCACGATCCTCCTATGCCAACTACCGCTTGTCTTCGGCATCTTTCACTGGAAAAGAGGGGGAGATCTTTCAGCAATCGCGACACTATTATCCGGCTTCACGACTGCAATACTACTTTACTACACAAAGGCGACTTTTGGAATTCCAATAGCAGTCTGGGTGCTCTTGATCTCCTTTGCAACGTTCTTTTTTGTTTCCACGATTGAGAAAAGATTTAAGCCCGAGAGCTCTTAATTTTTTCATGACTCGGCTTGACAACATATACTGTGCGAGATGCGGTTCTGAGTTTGATCTCGAGGTAAAAAGAACGACAAGCTATTCTGCACCGTTGCACATACCAAATTTATACTGCCCATTTTGCGGAAGCAGAAGGTTGATGAAAAAGAAGGGTGTTTTCTCCTTAAAGTGATCTTATGCTCTCGAATTCCGATCTTTTAACGTGCATCCAGTGTGGCGTTTGCTCTTCTTCGTGTAGTATGAGGTTCAACATGAACATAAGAAGGGCTGTTGCGAACTACATTAGCCAGAGATCCTTCTGGAATTCAGAGCTCTGGAATTGCACAAATTGCCTAATCTGCCAAGAAAGATGCCCGAGGGGGATTAAAATCGTTGAAGCGATAAACAATGCAAGGGCTGAAGTCGTTGAAAAAGGTGATTTGCCAAAAGATCTAAGGGAATTTCTTGAAAATATTCAGAAGTTTTCGAATCCATTTGGAGCTATTAAAAGACCGAATTTTGATGCAAAGATTGCGAAAAAAGGCGATTTCGAGTTTCTTCTCTTCATCGGATGTTCTGCTTACGACCCAAGAATTGAAAAAGTCGTAAAAAAAGCCATAGAACTGCTTAAACTGGCAAAGATCGATTTTGCCATTTTCGAAAGAGAGCTTTGCTGTGGCAACGACGTGAAGGCAATTGGAGAGAGCGGTCTTTTTGAAATGTTGAAAGAGAAAAATTTGAAGGCTTTCGAGTCTCTCGGTTTAAAGAAGGTTTTAACACTTTCTCCGCATTGCTACAATGCGCTGAAGAACTACTACGGAATCGAAACTTACCACGTATCCCAAGTTTTGCTCGAAAAAGTCAAGAACGCGGAGATAAGGTTCTCGAGCGTTTTAGAATTAAGAGCTACCTATCACGATCCATGCTATCTCTCGAGGCACAACAACGTTGTTGAAGAGCCAAGAGCTTTGTTGAGCTCCATTCCGGGAATCGATCTCGTTGAAATGCAAAGAAGCCGAGAGCTTTCGCTCTGCTGCGGAGGTGGAAGCGGGGGGATCGTGCGAGGTTTTCGATGGAGACCCTCTGTAGAGAGAATACGAGAAGCGATGCTAACTGGAAGCGAAATACTCGTAACTTCTTGCCCATTCTGTTTATTGATGCTTGAGGATGCTGTTAAAACAAAAAATTCGGATTTAAAGGTCTTTGACATCGTAGAAGTCCTATACTCCGCAGTCACTGGCTCTTCTCTGATTTGATCTCAGCCTTCGCCTCCTCTACAGCTTTCGCAACCTCTCCTTTTTCAAAGATTTCGACTATCTTGATCTCGCTGATGTTAAGGAGCCTAAAAGCATCCCTGACCACCCTATATCTTCCGATCAAAAACAGCTGGTTGAGATAAGAATCCGTCGGAACCTCTACGATCGCCTTATCTGCCTCGATCACCACTTTTTTAACTTCGACGCCAGTGTGTATTAGGAAAAGAGCCTTCAACTTGTTCTCTACCGTTTCGAGCTTTTCCTTGACCTCGTAATCGAACGTTATCTTCTTTCCAGCAAGCGGATGGTTGAAATCCACGAGAACCCTTCTACCAACGATTCGCTCAACGGTTCCTATTTTATCCCCAATTCTAACTCTCTGCCCAATCTGCGGAGTCTCTTTGAACCTCGTTACGCTAAACGTATCCTTTTTGTTCGGATCGTATTCTCCAAAGCCCTTGTCCGGTGTTACTACAACCGAGCCTTTGTATCCGACATCCTTGCCAAGTACGTCTTCCTCAAAGCCTTTCAAAACATGTCCCTCTCCGAGAACGATGTATATATCCCCATAACGAGCGTTCTCATTGAAAATCCCTTCTTTCCTCGCTATCTCCGCATCTGTCGTATCTATTACTTTTCCATCCTCGAGCTTAGCGGTATAGCTGAGCCTAACGAAATCACCGATTGAGAGCATATCACCACCCTTTTCACGAGTTTGGGATCTGCATATATCTCTTTGCGATTTAGAGCGCAAAGTCTATTAATTGCACGCAATCCTTAGAGCATGAGTCTCAAGGATAAACTCTACTTACTATTGCTGTTGATCCCAGTGCTTTTAGCCATAAAGATCAGAATCCTAAACCCATGGGATAGCGTTTTCACGTTTACGGTTCGCCTAAGCGAGAACGATCCGTGGTATTACTACAGGCTCATAGAGAACTGTATCCATAACTTCCCCACAAGGATATGGTTTGATCCCATGACTCAATACCCCTACGGAACCTTTACGCATTTTGGTCCATTTTTGGTTTATTTGAGCGCGATAGTTGCGATGCTCGCCAACGCTACGAGCGATGAAAGCCTTAGGGCGGTGCTCGTGTTCATTCCAGCGATTGGGGGGATACTGGCCATATTTTCCGTGTTCTTCCTCGTCAAAAACGCTTTCGGGAAAAGATGTGCGATAATCTCGGCCCTCTTGATCTCTATAATCCCCGGGCAGTATTTGCACAGAAGCATGCTGAGCTTCAACGACCATCACGTATGGGAAGTCTTTTGGATGACAACTTCGCTCGCATTCTTCCTACTAATAACGAGGGGAGATTGGAACAGAAAGAGCTTGATATACGCAATCTTAGGTGGTTTGAGCTTTGGATTATACATACTCTCTTGGGCAGCGGGGTTTACTTTTGGACTGCTAATCGTCTCCATACTTTTCCTTGCCATGATCATTGGGATAAAAGTCCCAGAGAACACGTTCAAGCTAACTTTAATCTACTTCTTGTCCGCAGCACTCGTTTATTTGCCTTTTGCTTTCAACGCTCCGAGTAGTCCAGTGTTATACTCACCAATGCAATTGCTGATGCTTCTCTTCTACGCAACGATTACCTTTGTCCTCTGGCAATTCGATTTGAGATACGAAGCTCTTAAGAAATTTATAAGGATTGGAAAAGAAACTGCGCTTATCTTGCTCGCAATTATCGGAGTTTTGGCGATCTCAGCGATTTTTCCCGAGTTCTCGATCACCATCGGAACTGTGACTGGTTACCTCCAACCAAAGGGCGGAGCTTTAACGATTGGGGAAGTATATCCTTTCTTCTTCTTGGGTGGATCGTTTTCCTTAGCTCCCGCATACTACCACTTTGGTGTCACTTTCTTCTTCGCGGTTCCAGCGATTGTGTATCTCGCCTTCAGGTCTTACAAGCAGAAGGATTTAAAAGACCTTTCAATTCTTCTTTGGGCAATAGCACTTTTCATAGCTCTCTGGGGGCAAAACAGGTTTGCATATTACTTTGCAGCGGTTTGCGCAGTTTTTGCTGGGCTTGCTTTGGAAAAGATATTTGAGAAGTTCCAAGTTTACAAAGCTTTCATTGAGAGGAGCAAAAAAAGGAACTTCAGTGTTTTCCGAGTTGCAATCGCAGTTCTTTTAGCTTTGCTTTTAATTTACCCTACGTATTCCTTAGCAGATTCCCAGAGTCGTGGAGTTGGAGCGTTAAACAAGCAGTGGTTCGACGCAATGACTTGGCTGAGAAACAACACCCCAGACAATGGTTACAAGGAGTACTACTATCAGATTTACGAGCGCGGAAAATTCAACGAAAAATACGAGTATCCGTTCGAAACCTATGGTGTGATAAGCTGGTGGGACTATGGACACTGGATATTGGCAATTGGCAAAAGAATGGCGATCGCAAATCCATTCCAGCAAGGCATCGGTAACTTTTACGATGAAATTCCAGGAGCTGCGCCGTTTTTCGTTGCAAGAAATGAAAGCTATGTAGAAAAAGTCGCTGAGAGTTTGAACGTTAGATACGTTGTCAGCGACATAGAAATGGCTACTGGTAAATTCTACGCAATGGCAACCTGGGCCGAAGGAGACTTGCCCTTGGCGGAAAAGTATTACGACGGGGTTCTTTACTTGACTCAGCAGGGAAATCTTGGGATAGGTTACCAAATTCCACCAAATGCTTATCCGCTCGTAAGGTTACCGAGCAAGCTTTACTATGAAACGATGGAGGCAAAACTACACATCTTCGATGGCTCAGGGCTTAAACACTACCGTCTTATCTACGAAAGTGCACCAAGCGACGAGTGGAGTGTATACTTAGCGAATCCCCACTTGTCTCCAGTAGAGATTGCGGTATACGAAACGCTTCAACGTGCAAGATACGGCGCTGGAGCGAGTTTTGTTGCTCAAGAAATATTTATAAAATTCGTATATTTAAATCTTTACAGGGCAGAATTTGGAACCCCTGTTGATACAAAAGCAAGCGGATACGTCAAGATCTTTGAGAGGGTTAAGGGGGTCGTTGTGAAAGGCAAAGCGAGTTCCGATTTTGTAGAGGTGAACGCAACGATAAAGACGAATCAGGGAAGGGTCTTCGAATACTACCAAAAGGTAAAGGTAAACAACGGAGAGTTTGAAGTGGTTCTTCCGTATTCCCATGATGTGAGTTACGAAACGAGACCCATGACTCCCTACTACTTCAAGTCCGGCGAGATCGTTAAAACCCTCGAAGTGAAAGAAGAGCAAGTTCTAAAGGGGGAAACAATTCTATTAGATCTTTAAAATTTTTTGAATTTCTCCCCGAATACTTTCATGACCTCCTGCCAAGTAAATGGCTCCGGGATCCATCGTTCAAGCCAAGAGACTTTTGAGACCAATATAAAAGATCTGGCAGAATGCTTTAACTTCGTGTAACTTTAACTAAGGAATCACTACGATCGCTTCGATATCGATTTTGCTCGCCCTTCTAACTACCGTCGAGATCAAGTTTTTTGAATTTTTGATATTCCAGCCTTTTTTGAACACAATGTAACCATGCTTAATCCCAAACCTTTCTCCAAAAAGTCTATAGCCGTTTATCGATGCTTTAAATACCGCAAAATCATTCTTAACTATTATCGATGAAAAACGCATTTCATCGAGCATCGATGGATTGAAGAGCATCGCATTGTCTGTGCCAAGCAACCACTTTTCATAATTCGCCAAGGTCCTATAAACTCTCGGATTTGCAACGTCAAAGAAGAAATTAGACCTTATGCAAGAGACTATTGGAATTTCCAATTCGATAAAGCTCCCGAGGAATTTCTCGCACATGTTCATGTGCACGACAAAATCTGGATTGAGCTCGATCGCAATCTCGACGTCGTTGCAGTCAACCTCGCCAGCGTGGATTGCAAAAAGGATTCCTTTTTTCCTTGCAATCTTTCTAATCTCAAAAAGAAGCTCTAAATCATGATCTCTCGCACTGCTCATCGCAAAACCGAAGCATTTCATTTTCTCTGCTTCCTCAACGCTTCTTGGCCTTCCAAGCGCTATTACTTCGCTTATACCCTCCACAACTCTTAATCCCTCGATCCCGGATTCTCGAAAGTCTAAAAAAACCGCGGTTCCACTGTTCTTTGCAATGTCTATCTCGTGAATCAAAGCTTTTCTTAGATCTTCGACCAAATGAGAGCTCAGAACCCTAAACTTGTAACTCCCCGGACCTACCATCGACTTGAGTTCAAGGTAAGGCGGATCCTTCGCAATCGAGTCCCCGAGATGTGTGTGAGCATTAAAAAACGTCGGAGTTATCACAAAGTCGTCGAATTCTTCTCTACTTTCCTCAAATACACCATCTACTAAGTATCCGTGTCTAATTCCATCGTAATCTATGAACACTCCTCTATATCCAGATGAACTTGCACGCCTCCTCATATCCAACCTCCACCACTGTGTCAACGAAGGCGATGTGCTTTCTTATGAGCTCGAGCCACTGCTCGTAGCTTATGTCTTCTCCGCTCAGCTCTCGAAGTGCAATTTCGTAGATCTTGTCGATTGGTCTTCTAAAATCGTATACAGGAATTCTCTTTACTTCGAAGTCTTTTTCGAGTGCATTCTCAACTTCAGGTGGAATGTTTAGGCATGCGTTCAATTCCCTTGCGTTGTCTCGTATCTTCATCTCAACGAACTCCGCAGAACTTTCTCGAATCGCAATATCCTTGAATATCACTTTTTTCCACTCTTCAACGTCTATTTCGCTGAGTTTTGATCTTAAAACGAGCTTAGCAAGCTCAATTTGAACATCTCTCCTTTCTTGCGAAGCTTTGGTGTCGAGGTAGCAGTAAACCCGAATTCCATTTTCCCAGCAAAAGTCTAGTATAGGCTCGCAAGATTTCAAATCCTGGGAATATCCGAGATCCGGAGTAGGAATGATCTTGTTCGCAAAATAGGGTTCAAAGTGCTCGGGTAAGTCTAAAAAAACGACTTCAAAGTTCTTTTGTTTCATTAGACCAACTACCTTCTCCCGATTCCAAGTCGTGTTCACGGATAGAAAATTCACGATCACAAACGAAGTTTGGACTCAAGATAAAAATTTTGCTTGATCGAGTGCAAAAAGTTAGAGAAGAGTCCCGCCTCCCGGATTTGAACCGGGGACACCGGGATCTCCGCTTGCGCGGAGGCGCAAACTACAGTCCCGCGCTCTCCCAGGCTGAGCTAAGGCGGGTTCAACATCTTTTTGACTTTTTGCATAAAAAAGTTGCGGTCACTGATCGCAAGTTATAGAGCGGGGATTTTTAAGAAATTAGATAAGAAGCTCTCGGGATAGCATCTCCACTATTGACCCGATTTATTTTGTTTTGTAGCATTAATTAGACCAATTAGGTGCCTCTCTTAATTTCCCAACAACATACACCCGAAGCAGAAGAGCCAAGTTTACCTAAAAGCAGAGGAATTGTAGATCCAAAAGCCCTTCTTCAACCAGAAAAAAGAAGATAGTAAAGTCCTATTTTCAAAAAAGCGGGCTCGACGGGATTTGAACCCGCGACCGACGGGTTAAAAGCCCGTCGCTCTACCTGGCTGAGCTACGAGCCCTTAAACTTTGAAGGTGCATGGACTTAAATTCTTTTCGTAAGGGTTAAAGCACTCTGAGACTGAAGTCCAGAGCCTTGGAAGAGTGGGTTATGTATCCGCTTGATATTACATCGACACCACTTTTTGCATAGGCTACGACGTTTTCAGGTGTTATTCCCCCAGAAACTTCGACCAAAACGTCTATTCTCTCTTCTCTGAGAAGATTCATCGTTTTCTCGACTTCATCCACGCTGAAGTTATCCAACATTACAGCATCTACTCCCTCTTTTGCTACCAAAATCGCTTCCTCTGGTCTCGAGATCTCCACCTCTATCTTCTTCGTGAAGCTACTCCTCTCCTTCGCAAATCTTATCGCCTCAATCAACCCGCCCGCAACTATGATGTGGTTTCTTTTTATTAAAACGCAATCAGAAAGAGAAAATCTATGCGGATCGCCCCCACCAATTTCTATCGCCATTTTTTCAAAAATCCTAAATCCTGGCGTCGTTTTTCTTGTTCCGGCTATTATTACCTTCTCGTTTACACTCCTAGCAAGCTTTAAGAGTTCCGCAGTAGCAGTTGCAATTCCACTCATTCTCATCAAAATGTTCAAAATTGTTCTCTCAAAAGAAAACAATTTTTCTGAATCCCCAATTACCCTCATTAGGACATCTCCAGCCCTTATCCTATCTCCGTCCTTTAGAGATTCCACCACATCTACGTTGAACATTTCAAATCCAATTTTTGCAACTTCTATTCCAGCCAAAACGCCACTGCTTTTCGAAATTATCTCCGCTTCCACCTTCTTTCTTGGAACGAATGTCACATCCCAAAACGGAACGTCTTCTTCGAAGAACTCCATTAACCTCTTCTTTATTTTAAGCATCATACCACGATACCTCCCTCTATGCTCCTCAGAATTCTAACCACAGAGAGAGTCGCCAAAAAGCTCGTCCTTGGATTCTCTCCCATGACCCTATTTCTGACTTTTACCTCGATTTCTCCAAATTTCCATCTCACTTTTACCAAGTGGACGTTCTCTTCTTGATCGCTCGAGATAAATCTGACTTTGAAGTCTCTCTTTGAAGCAATTGCGAGAGCTGTTGCCACGTTCATGCTCTTGGGAAAGAGCTTTGAAGCTTCAGAGGAATTTCCTTCGAAATACACTTCCCCTATATTTCTCCTGTTCTTTCTGCTTTCCATCTCAATCTCTTCGATGAAATCAGAAACAGCGGATATCGCATCCAGTCCAGCAAGTGCATGGGCTATGTATACCTTCCTTCCAAGTTTTTTACACAACTCTGAAATTCTGAGATAAAAACTTCGATCTGCAAAAGCCCCGATGCTTAAAGCTATCATATCTCTTCCGGACATCAAGATTTTCTCAGCGTATTCTTTCAACGCTTCCTGACTTGCGGACTCTATTACGATGTCCATCTCTTCCCCCAGAAATTCTTCAAAAGATTTCTTCACCCTTATCCCAGTTTTTCTTCCAACTTTTTCCATCTTTTCAAAATCTCTGTCGTAGATCGCTGAAACGTTGAATCCAAGCTTTGGTAAATACTCTGCAAGGTAACCACCTATTGCACCACAACCAATTATCCCGACAAGCATAACATCGCCTCTATGGATTTTCTTGCTTTCTTAGCAATATTCTCAGGAACTTTTACCACAGGCTTTTCATAAACCAATGCCTGAAGAACGTCCTCGAGCCTAATACTCTTCATTTCTCTACAAACAACTTCTTTTATCGGTAAAATTTTCTTTTCCGGATTCTCTACTTGCATCCTCTGGACTAAACCGATTTCTGTCCCCACTGCCAAAACATCTTTCTCGCAACTCCTTGCAAAATTTAGCATTTGACTCGTGGATCCAATAAAGTCTGCAAGCTCTTGAACCTCTGGTCTACACTCCGGATGAACGAGTATCAAAGCCTCTTGGTGTTTTCTCTTTATTTCGAGAACGTCGGATAGCGATATTTGAGAATGAACGTAGCACTCTCCGTTTTCGGGAACCGGGACAACTTTTTTCCCAGTTTTTCTTGAAGCAAAATAAGCTAAGTTCTTGTCCGGTCCGAGAAAAACTTTATCTGAGCTCAAGCGTTCGACGACCTTAACAACGTTCGAAGAGGTGCAACAAATGTCTGCACTGGCTTTAACCTCGACGGTGCTGTTGACGTAGGCAACGAATGGTCCAAGATTTTTTGCTCTCTCAACCATTTCAGCTTTGAGGGAAGAAGCCATTGGACAATGGGATATTTTTGGCAAAACAACCTTTTTATCTGGATTTAGGATCGAGGCGGTTTCACCCATAAAGCTTACACCACAGAAAACTATTAATTCGGAATCGCAACCCATGGCAAATCTTGCAAGTTCCAAGCTATCCCCTACGAAGTTCGCGATCCTCTGAATTTCAAGTCTTTGGTAATAATGAGCCAGTATCAACGCCCCTTTCTCTTTCTTCAGACTTAGAAGTTTCTCCACCAAGGACATGTTGATCGAACGATCGTTCGATTTTAAACTTTTTCTCTTCCATAGCAAAATCTAAATCTTTTAGGACAATTAAGATCGTGCTCGAGGATTTGTTCTGCCCAAAGTGCAAGAGGATAAAGAAAAGGTGTATCTGCGAATCTGGAAAGAACGAGAAGAACCTAAGACTACTGAGAGAGAAGTATAAAGAGTTTTTGAGACCGCTCTTTGAGTGCACAGATGAAATCGTCTACTACGAAGTCTTTGAGCCATTTGCGGAACTTCCAAGCGAACCATTAGATTTTCTCCCAAAGCACTTGGCAAATGCTCTAAGAGTTAGGGGCATAGAGAAGCTATATAGATTTCAAAAAGAGGCGATAGAGCTTCTAATGTATGGAAAAAACGTTGTGATCACGGCTCCAACTGGTTTTGGTAAAACGGAGGCGTTTGCAATTCCAATGTTTGAAAAAGCCAAAAAAGGAAAAGCTATCATCTTTTACCCAACAAAAGCTT
>JBKBUO010000021.1:0-21745 GCA_046290005.1 Archaeoglobaceae archaeon
CATCGGCACCATTTTAATGGTCGCGATAACTGTGATCTTGACAATCGTTGCTGTAAGCTTCACATTCGGAATGACTTCAGAACTAAGGGAGACGAAGACGCCGATGGTATTGGCTGAAAGGTTAAACGAAACAAATGTGAGACTCATGCTTGCAAACCTGGGCAATGCGAGAGAGGTGAAGAGCTGTAGAATCTTGCCTGAAAGCATTGAAGGTAGCTTCGACTTGGAAATCGGGGTTCCGGTGATCCTTGAGTTGCCACGTGGTTACTACAGCTTGGTTTGCGAAGTCGACAATGTGGAGCAGATAATCTGGACTGGGCGGATCTAATTTCCTCCAAATTCCTTCAGCGACCTTTAACTGCGAAAGGCTAATAAGGGAAAGAATTTAAGATGTATAGCCATGGGTAGACTCGAGGTCGATGTAAATCCAGAGATAATAAAATGGGCAAGGGAGAGCGCTGGGTTCAGCGTGGATGAGATAGCGAAGAAGCTCAAGATTTCAAGAGAAAGCTACCGAGCTTTAGAATCGGGAAGAAAAAAGCCGACTTTCAAGCAACTTGAGCTCCTTTCTAAATACTTCATGCGCCCTTTGGCTACTTTTCTTCTCCAAAAATCGCCAGAAGAAAAGACCATAGCGTCTTCTTTTAGGATTCTACCGAAAAGCGAGCTCAAGTTTTCAAGAGATCTACGCTTAGCCATAAGAAAGGCTCGATACTATCAATCGATTTCAAGAGAGCTGATGAGAGATCTGGGAATAGAAATTGAGACAAAGATAAAAAGAAGAACCCTTCAAGAAGATCCAAAGGAGAGTGCAAAGGAAGAAAGGCAGAACTTAGGAATATCCTTGGATGAACAATTTGAATGGGAGAATGCCTACGAAGCTTTCGACGCCTGGAGGTCTGCGATAGAGTCAAAGAACGTTTTTGTTTTTCAGTTTAAGTTCCCACTCGAGGATGCAAGGGGCTTTTGCTTGGTTGAAGATCCACCTGTGATAGTTGTAAACTTCGCTGACAACATCAAGGCGAGGATATTCACCTTAGCGCACGAGTATGCACATCTTGCCCTCGGAATCTCTGAAGTATACTCGGAAGAAATCGTGAACGATGGAGATGTAGAAAATTGGTGCAACACCTTTGCATCGGAACTCTTGATCCCACAGGAAGCTTTAGAAAAGACTTTAGAATTCTCATTTATCAAAGATAAAAAAAGAATTAGCCCTAAGATCTTGGAAGACTTATCTAAAAAGTTCAAAGTCAGCAAAAGAGCTGTTTTAGTGAGGCTAAGAACCCTTTCCATAGTCGATGAAGATGTGGAGAGTTCGATTTCCCCAGAACAGAGACCCGTTCATGCAACACGGATTATTCTTCCAGAGGAAAAGTGCATTCAAGAAAAAGGCAAGCGCTTTGCTTCTCTTGTCATAGAGGGCAGAGATAGGGAAGTAATAACCACACAAGATGCACTTGAATACCTTTCCATCAAGCTTAAACGTTTGGAAAAACTCGAGAAGCTAATTGAAAGATTGAGATGACTTCTGAAGATGATACCATCACAATATACATCATAGACACGAGCTCGCTGATTGAGATGAAAAGGAAGTATCCAGAAGATGTATTTCCTACTTTATGGCAAAGGATTGATGATCTTATCCGAGAGGACAGGTTGATTGCCCCAGCTGAGGTGAAAGAGGAGATAGAGAGGGTTAGCGACGATTTGAAAAAGTGGGCAGATGGCAGAAAAAAGATATTCATCGATCCACTCACCCAAGTTGAGGAGGTCAAAAAGATACTAAAAAACTTCCCCTCCTTGGCTGAACCGGAAAAAATGGGTCCGAATGCGGATCCGTGGCTAATAGCTCTTGCTATAAAGAAAAAGGGAGATAAAACTTTATAACCTACCGACTACGTCATAGTTACTGAGGAATCAAAGACGAAGCAAGGTAAAATCCCACCGATCGCCAAGAATTACGGAATTGTGTGTATGAATCTAATAGAGCTCTTCAGGGGAGAAGGATGGAAATTTTAATGGATTACTTAAACCTCTCAAACTCGTTGCCAATGAATCTCAAAAAGAAACTCCATTTCTCCCTTGTCAAGAGATGGAACTCGAAAGGGGAATCGAAGTATTTCTCGAACAAGACATCGTAAACCCTAAGCCTTTTTTCTCTGTTCTTGAATTCATCCGAGACTATCGCAACGTCTATGTCGCTGAGCCCGACTGAGTAATCTCCTTTGACAATCGAACCGAAGACATAGACTTCGAATTCCTTCAGATGCGCCGAAACGAGTTCGACGATCTCTCGCAAATGCCTTCTGTAGTTCCTGAAGTATTCTACTCTTTCCATACTATCTTTCTCAGCTCTTCAAGGGCTTTGAAAGCTTCAACAACTTCTTCTTCGAAGAACTCCTCGAAGTAATACCTTGAGGAAACATAAGCCCTTTCAAGATCTCTGAGAACCCTCTTGTATTTTTCGATAAACTCCGCAACGCCTTCGTCCTTTAACTCCGACAAGAGTCTTCTTAGGCTGTGGGTTCTTTCAAAGTATCCTCTATCGTTCAAAAGCTTTGCTTTTATCAGCAGTTGCATCGCTTGCTCTATGTGGAACATCGCCAAATCGTAATCCTTTCTTTCAAAGTTGAACCTCGCGTTTTCTTCGAACTTCTTCGCCCTTCTCAAGTATAGCTCGATTTCCTCCTTCACAGAGCTAATACGAAGAACCGTATTTATTTTTAACGCATGGACGATTGGTCGAGAGTGTGCAGAAAGACGAAACACGTTCGTAAATAGCGAGCCAAGTTTTCTGGGATAAAGCAGTAGAGTGCGAAGACATCGACTTCTCTAAGTTTTAGCTACAAAGCATCTAAGCCAAATTTCTAACTTAATTCATGCTCTCTCATGATTTTAATCCAAGTTTTCTAAAACCTTTTGGATCAATGGCTTGAGTAGGGAATATCCTTTTTTATCGTCTTCCACAGGATTTTGATATCGATGTCAAAGTCCTCGTGAATCATTTTATCTCTCACCTCAGCCATTTTCTTCCAAGGGATAGAAGGATATTTGTCCCTAATTGATGCAGGTATGTTTTTGGTCGCCTCTCCTATGATTTCGAGGCTCCTCACTACTGCGTTTATCATCTTTTTAATCTCTGGCAAAATCTTCAAAATCCATGTTTTTGGTGAAAGCCTCGATGTCATCAATGACTTCTTTTAAAATTTGTTCTCCAATTCTCGGTTTCAAAGCATCCTTTGAGACGAGATCAACCTTTAACCCAAGCAATTTACTCAAGTAATCTTCCAAATCCATATAATTCAAAGAGGCTTGGTGACTCTTCAAACTCGACCAACATTTCAACGTCGCTTTTCCCTCTCTGCTCACCTCTCACAAGAGAACCAAAGGTTCTTATCTCCTTTACCCCATACCTTCGCCTTAACTCTGCTAAAAATGTTTTTTTATCCCCCCAAGACTTTTCACACTCAATCAACCAAATTAAAAATCTTCCGATCCTCGCCCTGATTGACCATGGAACACTTTTCTCAGACAAGCTTGGGATGTTTGAAAGGCTACCTGTCGCTTAGCGATGGTAAAAGTCACACTAAATCTTCGCTTTGGCTTTTTGGCTTGGTCAAGATTCCAATTTCTCTTTCGTTAAAACTTGAACATCGACATCGCTAAGACCAACGGGATAATCTCATCTAAGAATCGAGCCAAATGTGCAGATTTCGAATTCCTTGAAATGAACCGACAAGAATCTCTTGCAGATACCTTCTGCAGTTCTGATCTTTTCGAAGCAACCCATATGGTTCAGAAGTTTGGTTTAGATCAATAGTTGCATCGCTTGCTCTATGTGGAACATTGCCAAATCGTAATCCTTTCTTTCAAAGTTGAACCTCGCGTTTTCTTTGAAACGATCCTTGGATAATCGAATGGTAAAGGTTGATTTAGCGGAGTAGGCAATTTTCACGTGTTTAAAATATAAAGGGCTTTTTAACGAACTCACCAAAGATTTTTATCTCTCTTCCGCATTTTGGACACCTTTTATCTTTCAATCTGTATTCAAGAACCCTGTAGGCGTATCTTTTTATCAAAAGCTCGTTGCAATCTGGACAATACGTGTTCTCGAATCTGTGTCCATGGACGTTCCCTATGTAAGCGTAGCTGATTCCGGCTTTCTTGGCTTTGAGAACTGCGTTTTCAAGGACTTCGATCTTCGTCGGTGGATTGCTGAACTTGTATGCGGGAAAGTATCGGGTGAAGTGGATCGGAACCTCTTCGCCAGCGAACTTTAAATGGTTCTCTATGATCCAATCTACGTCTTCTTCGTTCACATTGGTTATGACTAAATTAACGATCTCTACATGCACGCCCATCTTTATCGCATCTCTAACGTTCCTCCAGATCTTCCAGACATCCACGTTCCCGCAGTATTTCTTGTAGACCTCTTCTCCACCTTTTATGTCCACTTTTAGCCCATCTAATCCACTTTCGACCAAAGCCCTCAAAGCAAAGCTCGACATGTAGCCGTTGGAAACAAAGCAAGCGTATAGATTGTGTTTCTTTGCTATCTTAAAGACGTCTATTGCATACTCAGCCATCAACGTCGGTTCTTGGAAGCTCACGCATACGCCTTCGTCCCTTTTCAAAGCTTCGTTCACCAACGCTTCTGGGGAAACATAAGCGCTTTTCCTAAAATTCCTTGAAAGATGGTAGTTCTGACACCACGGGCAAAGGAAGTTGCAAGACCAAGTTGAGAAGGTGAGAGAAGTCGAACCGGGGTAGTAGTGGAAGAATGGCTTTATTTCTATCGGTCTACTCTCCATCGCGCTCACGTTTCCATAGGTCAAGGTGTAGAGCTTCCCAGATAGGTTTATCCTTGTTTTGCAAACTCCAAATTCATTTTCCGCAATTGAGCAGTTTCTTTCGCACAGAAGGCATCTCACCTTGTCTCCTTGCTTCTCGTAGAATTGACTTTCGAACATCACACATGTCTTTTCGTGATTTATCTTTTCTCTTCCGCACGTTGCAAGGACTTATTTAGAGTGCACTTAATGCGAAAAATTTTTTATGTTTTAGTCGTATCGTAGACATGGAAGCGTTAAACTTTTTGGAGAATACGAAACATTTTGCAGTTATAGGCGCTGGGAGAATGGGGAGCCAGATAGCGCAACTCCTTTCCCGAGTTGGAAAGTATTCCGTAAGCTTGGTCGATGCGAGCGATGAGATTCTGAACAATGCGATGAAGTCGATAGAGGCAGACTTGAAGCGATTTTTCGTGGACAAGGGTAAGATGACTGAGAGTGAAATGAGAGAGATACTTTCTCGGATTAAATGCACGACAAGCGTTGCCGAAGCGGTTAAAAACGCAGATTTCGTAATAGAAGCGGTTTACGAAAACTTGGAATTGAAGAAAAAGGTATTTGCCGAGATCGATAAAAACGCTCCGCCAAATGCTATCTTAGCATCGAACACCTCTGGCTTGAGCATAACTGAGATAGCTTCCGCAACAAAGAGACCTGAGAAAGTCGTTGGTATGCACTTTTTCAATCCAGTGGCGGTGATGAAGTTGGTGGAAGTTGTAAGGGGAGCGTTAACATCGGAAGAGACGGTAAACATCGTTTGCGAACTTACCAAGAAACTTGGGAAGGAGCCTGTTGTTTGCAAGGATATTGGCTATGGTTTCTTGGCCAATAGGGCATACAGCGGACTTATGAGGGAAGCAGTCGAAATGGTCTGGGAAAGGGTAGCATCGCCAGAAGACATCGATAAAGCTCTGAAGCTCGGATACAACCTCCCCTTGGGTCCCTTAGAAGTTGGGGACATGGTTGGTGCATGGGAGATAATGGCTCTATCGGAACAGGACAGGATTAGAGAGCTTGGACCAGAAAAGGGAAGATTGCACCCCTTGATAAGATGGATGGTGAGAGCTGGCTACACCGGTGGACCGGGGAAGAAGGGGATATACGCTTTCTGGAAAGAAGTCCTATCGAAGCCTTAGGTGGAAACGGATGACATACTCAACGATTAAGGTTGAAAGGATTGAAAACATCGCCAAAGTTATCTTCAACAGACCAGAAAGGATGAACGCAATCAACCCAGAGCTCGCCATCGAAGTTCGTGATGCGATGGACAAACTCTTAGCCGAGGACACGAGAGTTGTTATTTTAACTGGGAACCCGGATAGCAAGGGAAGACATGTTTTCTCAGTTGGATGGGACGTGGTTGAAGCTAAGCCCATTCCCTTCAGACTCGATGAATACATCGAAGACTATGAGCTCCCAGTCATTGCAATGGTCGATGGATTCTGCTTGGGCGGTGGAAACGAGATTGCGATGGCTTGCGATTTCATTTTCGCTTCTGATAGATCTGAATTTGGTCAGCCTGAAGTAAATCTCGGCTTTTGTCCAGGATGGGGTGGAACACAAAGATTGAGCAGGATAGTTGGACTTAGTAGGGCGAAGATGCTTTGCTTCTTGGGAGAGAGGATCAGTGCCAAAGAGGCGGAAAGAATTGGACTCGTTAACTTCGTCTTTCCAGCTTCAGAGCTTGAAAAAGCAACGATTGAATTTGCGAAAAAGCTTTCAAAAAAGCCACCGCTTGCGATAAAATACATGAAACTTGCGATGAACAAGGGGATTCAGGTGGACATAAAAACTGCCTTAAAGATCGAAAAACTCATAAGCGATATATTAACGAAAACTGAGGACTTTGCCGAGGGAATAAGGGCTTTCAGAGAAAAAAGAGAGCCGAAGTGGAAAGGGAAATAGTTTTACCTTCCGCTCGTTTTTTATACTTTGGAAAGTCGATCTCAATTCTAAGTGGTGTCGAGGATTTATAGAATAAATAAATTTTTTCTATATTTCAGCGGTTATCTCTTTCTCATTAGATACGCAATCGCAATCAGTCCAGCGATTGCGAAGATAGCTTCAAATCCCGGTGCTGACTTTGTAGGTGTTGGTGTTGGAGCAGGCGTTTTGACTGGCGTCGTTCCCGGTGTTGGGCTTGGCGTTCCCTTTGGCGTTGTCTGAGTTCCACTCGGGGTTGCTGGAGTGGGTGGCAAAACGATCGTAAAATCTAAATCTGCTGTTTTCTCATTTCTCTTCACATCGATCGCGTATATCTTGTATTTTCCTCCTTCAACCTCTGGAATTGTGAACTGCGAATCAACTATACCGCTTTCGTTTGCAAAGACTTTTGCTACGAGCACGTGAGCTTTGAACGCGTCGGTGGCGTTCATCAAGTAAACTCTGACCTCTCCATTCGACGAGAATCCATTACCGGTTAGGGTCACTTGTTCATGAATCTGGGCTTTGTTTGTGGACAACTTCGTGATCTTTGGTAAAACCTTAAACACACTGTATGCGTTTAGTTTGATCTCATCCATCGCCATAACTCTATACTCTCCTCCCGGCACCTGTGGGACAGAGATCGAGGCTGAAAAACGACCATTCCTATCAGACTTCGATTCTCCACGAACTTCATTGTCGAAGTAGATTAGAATTTTGCTCTCTGGTTGAAAATAATTGCCCGAAACGCTTATCGAGCTACCAACCGTGCCCTCTACGGGCTTTATCGAGATCGTGGGAGACGACGTTATCGCTTGTGAAATCGACACTGCAAAAGTTAGCAGTAGGGACACCAACAACATTTTATGCCACACTTCTACCACCTTGACACAACTTAATTTGATTGTATTTAATCTTTGCGAGTATGTCACTTTCAACGTATTGAATGAAGTCTCTCCGCTCCTCCTCGGGGAGAGTCCCCTATGAAAAGCTTATAAGAGTCAAATTCAACTTTTTTTGTGCTCTATTACGCTGAAAAGAATCTGAAGAAGTGCATGAACTGCGGAACATGCGAGGAAATAGTAGCCTGCTCTAGCGATTACGTTGGCTTCATTGGAAAATGCATAGGATGCGGGGCTTGCAATTTGGCGTGTCCATACGAAGCGATGGAGATGAGGAGAAGGGAGAAAGGAAAAGAAATCTCTATGAAAGTGAATGGAGAAAAGATTTCTGTTCCGGAGAAAATAACGGTTAAAAAAGCCCTTGAAATAATCGGGTATAGAATTAGTAGATTCCCGGGAGAAGGAGATCTATTTGCTCCTTGCGAAGTTGGTGGTTGCTACAGCTGTGCAGTCGAGATCGACGGGAAAATGATGCCGAGCTGTGTCACTGGAGTAAGGGAGGGGATGGAGGTCAACACAGAGCTTCCCAGGGGATTTGTCCCAAAGAGATCTTTGCATGGATGGATGGGGCATCCGGTTGGCGGAGTCGGAACTCCTTGGTGGCTTAAGGGTCGTAGATTCATAGAGGCTGCGGTCTTTGCTTGTGGTTGCAATTACCGCTGCCCACAATGCCAGAATTGGACCACGACGTATTGTGGAAGGGAGATTGCACTAACTCCAAAAGAAGCTGCCACGATGATGACCGCGACGAGAAAAAAGTATGGGGTAGACAGAATGGCCATTTCTGGAGGAGAAAGCACCTTGAACAGAGAATGGCTTTTGCAGTATCTGAGAGAGCTTGAGAAGCTGAACCCAGATGAAAAAGCAAGGTTGCACGTGGACACAAATGCTTCTGTTCTAACTCCAGACTACATCGATGAACTCGTGGAAGCGGGAATGACTGATGTAGGTCCAGATCTCAAGGGATTGCGCTTGGAAACCTTTATGAAAATAACTGGACTAAAGGACAAAGAGCTTGCAGAAAAGTATCACAGAACGAGCTGGAGGGCGGTCAAATACTTAGTCGACAGATACAAGGAAAAGGTTTTCATAGGCGTTGGAATACCATACAACAGAGATTTGATCTCTTTGGAAGAGATACACGAGATTGGAAGCGAAATTTGCAAAATAGATCCTGAAATCCAGGTTTGCGTCCTCGATTACAGACCGGAGTTTCGAAATAGAAAAATCTCGAGACCGAGTTATGGAGAAATGATAAGGGTTTGGGGAATCCTAAGGGATACTGGACTCAAAACAGTGATCTGTCAAACAATTTTTGGACACATCGGACCAAATGAGCCTTAAAGCAGTCCTAAGCCCCTTAAGGTTTCGTAATCCTCCTCTCTTCTCGCAAAAATTCCGATGTTTCCGAGTCTAATCTTCTTTAATCCCGCATCCCTTGCAGCGTAGTAGGCGTTGAGCATTTGCTTAAAGCTCGGTGATGGAACATCGATGAGCTTGTATTCGGGGAAGAATGCCAAGATCGTGAAGGGTATGTTTGGATCAACTTGGGCGATTACTTCTGCGATCTTTTCAATCTGGTCGGTTTCAACCCACCCGGGAATGTATAAAGACAAGACTTCCAAAACGAAACCTCTTTCCGCTATTTCCGCTGGCAACTCTAAGATCCTCTTGTTTGAAACTCCTGTCAACTTTCTATGGACTTTCTCATCGTAGGCCTTGATGTCGAGCCAAAAGGAATCTATTCCAGAATCTTTGAACAAGTCCAACGTTTCCGCTGTTAGTCCATAGCCATTTGTCTCGAACAAGACCCAGAGATCTTTTCCCAAGCTTTTGATCTCTTGCGCAGATTGCGCATACCACTCTGGATTGCAGGCGAGATCACCACCCGTGAAAGACACGATGTTCCTTGCAGGACCCCATGTTCCATCGTCGAGCAGAGTTATTTTATCGAGATCAAGCTTTCTTGGGCAATACCTTGACCTTTTTCCAATCAAAACGCAAGAACCGCATGCATGGCAAAGCTCATAGGCATGCCAACTCGTCGCATTTTCTCTTGGCTCCTTGTAAATGTTCTCCTTGTTCAGCTCGGCGTAATCAAAAGCGAGCTTCGCTACGTCCTCAGGGGACATCCACGTTCCTTTTGCGTATTGCGTGAAATGCCAAGAGTGGCACTTTACACAGCTCCAGTTGCAACCCGATTGATAGATGGAGAGGTAGCATTCTGGAGCCTTGTGTGCATAGGAATAAATAAGCCTGTATGGGACATGGTTCCTCCATCTTAGGGTGACTTTGCAAGCTGGATCCCATTTCCCCTCGTAGAATGTCAAACAGCTTCCCGGCTCGAGTCCAATTTCAGTTAGTCGACATCGAGTCATAGAGTTCTCATTATTGTTTGCGATTGCAAAAAGTTTTTGCTATCTTGGACGTTGAAATCAGCATTCGACTAAGCACTCGTCGCTATTTCGCTCTGCCTTTCTTTTTATTGTCCTTACAAAAACGCTGGATAACACAGGAAAAATTTATCTCTTCCGGCCATAGCTACGGATATGCTCAAGATTGAGATCAAGACTCCCGTGCCCAAGGGTTGCGCTTTGGAGGCGATGGAGGAGTTGGTTAAAAGAGCTTTGATCGAAGTGGAGGGTTTTTTGATAAACGAAGAAAAGGTCAAGGGTCTCATAAAGGTGAGAGCAGAAGAGGTTAGCAAGCTAATAGATAACCTACCCAACTTCTGCGTTTCTCTGAAGATCTCGAGGGATTCCGCACGGCTATTGTTGAAGGAGCACCCTTGTTTGATCGCACAGCCAATACTGTCTTCGGGCGGAATAATCGTTGGCTTGAGCTACGACGACAACAGCATAACTTGGTCTGTGATCTGCGACGAGAAAGATTGTTCCAAGTTGATAAAAAAGCTTGAGAAGCTTGGTGTCGAATTTGAGCTCGTATACAAGGGTAGACTGGAGGACAAGGATAGCATGACCTTCAGGGAAGAGGAGATACTGAGGACTGCTTTGGAGAAGGGATTTTTCGACTACCCAAAGAAGATCAAGCTCGAGGAGCTTGCCGAACTCTTCAACGTCTCTCCTTCGACTTTGTCCGAGATCCTTAGAAGAGCGCAAAAGAAGGTGTTGGAGCGGTATTTTAAGGATCTCTAAAACTACTTTGAATTCTCATCGATCGAAAAATTTCGGACAAAAAGTTATTTGTATTTTTACTTCCAATTCTCTCATGAAAGCGGAAGTCGTTAGTTACCATGAGAGTATAAACAAGATGTATGAGAAAGTGAGCAAGGAGACGACGAATGTCTTCGACAGGTTCAAAGAGCAGGAGAAAATTAGATGCCCATTCTGCACGAAGGGTTTGAGTTGTCAGCTCTGTAGCATGGGACCCTGTAGGATTTCGGAGAAAGTGCCATACGGAGCCTGTGGAATCGACGCTGCTGGAATGGTGATAAGAAACTTCGTTCACAAGAACATGCTCGGAACAGAGGCTTACGTTTATCACGCAATCGAAGCTGCGAAGACCTTGAAGGCAACTGCAGAAGGGAAGACGATATTCGAGATAAGGGATGAGGAGAAGCTAAGAAACTTTGCAAAACTCCTTGGAATAGGAGGAGAGGACATAAAGGGGATAGCAATCAAGGTTGCTGATTTTGTGATCTCAGATCTCTCGAGTGTTGGAAAAAGCAAACTCGTAGAAATTCTCGCTCCAGAAAAAAGAAAAGAAGTTTGGAAAAAGCTTGGAATAGCTCCAGAGGGAATTTTCAGCGAGTTGCTAACAGTTGGAACTTCTGCAATGACAAATGTGGACTCTAACTATGTTTCTTTGGCAAAGAAGAGCATTTCCATGAGCATAACCACTTGCTTGGCAGCGCAGTTTGCTCTTGAGACGATTCAAGACATTCTCTTTGGCACACCAATGCCACACGAAACCTATGCGGATCTTGGAGTAATTGATCCAGATTACGTGAACATCGCAGTCGATGGGCATGAGCCGTTCGTTGGCGCTGCGTTGATCAAGCTCGCGGAAAGAGATGAAGTTCAAAAAATGGCAAAGAAAGCGAGAGCAAAAGGACTGAGGGTCATCGGATTCATAGAGACTGGGCAAGAGCTTATACAGAGATTCAACAGCCCCGTCCTCGTTGGAATCGCTGGGAACTGGATTTGCCAAGAGTATGCGTTAGCGATTGGAGCAATCGATGTTTTCGCAGCAGACATGAACTGCGCTTTGCCGTCGCTTCCCGAGTATCAGAAATACGGAGTGAGGATAATTCCGGTGAGCAGACTCGTTAGATTCCGCGGAATTGACGAAGGCTTGGATTATGAGCCAGAGAGGGCTGAGGAGATCGCTAAGAAGCTGATAGAGGTTGCGATAGAGAACTTTAAACAGAGGGACAAGAGCAAGGCTGTTAAGATAGAGAAGAAGCAGAAAATAGTCGTTGGGTTCTCCATTGAGGCGATTTCAAAGCTAATAGGGGTTGATAATCTGCTCGAAGCGATAAAGAAGGGCGATGTGAAGGGAATAGCAGCCTTGGTAAGTTGCACTACTCTTAAGAACGGTCCTCAAGATTGGAACAGCGTAACCATTGCGAAGGAGTTGATAAAGAGGGACATCTTAGTGCTTTCAATGGGCTGTGGAAATGCTGCGATGCAAATCGCTGGATTGACGAGCTTGGATGCGATAGAGTTGGCTGGAGAAAAATTGAAAGCGGTCTGCAAAGCTCTGAATATCCCGCCCGTGCTGAGCTTTGGGACTTGCACGGACGTTGGCAGAGCGGCGTATTTGCTCAGGATCGTTGCAGAAAAGCTTGGCGTTGACATTCCAGATCTCCCAGTCGTCGCAACTGCTCCGGAATACATGGAGCAAAAAGCTACCATAGATGCAGTCTTCGCAGTAGCCTATGGACTGATTACCCACGTATCGCCGATTCCGCCGATAACTGGAAGCGAAAAAGCTGTGAAGTTGCTGACAGAGGACATCGAAAAGCTTACTGGCGGGAAAGTCTTGATCGAAGAAGATCCGGTGAAGGCCGCTGAAAAATTAGAGCAAGTCATTCTTGAGAAGAGGAGAAAGCTTGGGCTCTAATTTTTTTATTTGCAAAGTTGGAACTCCCCGAATTACGAGTTCCTACTCGATTTTTATCTCTTTTGCGATCTCTAAAAGCTTTTTCCAATTTTTGAACTTCTCAGAAACATCTTCTTTTGGCTCAAATTCCTTGGAAACGTCAGCACAGAGTCTCTTCCACTTTCCAATAGCTTTTCCAGCGATCAAATAAGAGCCAAACAGCGAACCGGAGAGAATGGCACTTCTCCTAACCCTTAGCCCAGTTGCATCTGCGATCCGCTGGAGGAGAAAGTCGTTTGAACTCATCTCGCCGTCGCACCTTATCGAGCTGATCTTCTCAATCTTTTTCATGAGCCCCACGATCTCTGCAATTCTGAACGCTATCGCTTCAAGAAGTGCTTTGACCAAATCTTCCCTCCGCATGCTGTTTGTAAGCCCATATAGTAGCCCGGGGATGGCTTTGTAGTGCGGTGTCCCAAGACCAACGAACGATGGAATTAAGTATAGCTCGTTCTTCGATGAGAATGCCAAGTCAGAAGTTTCTTTGACATCTCTAACCAATCCAAGCTCTTTAAAGAGATCCACAGCGGAACCGCTGTAGTAGAGCATACCTTCCAACATGTACCTCGTTTCTCCCTTCATCTTCCAAGCAATCAGGGGTAAAAGCTTGGGAAAAACCTCCGCTTCTTCGCCCACGTTGAGATCCACAAAGCTTCCGGTTCCGTTCGTTACCTTGAGCTCTCCCCTTTCCCAGCAACCCAAGGAGTATAGGGAACTCGACTGATCCGCTATAACTCCAGTGATCGGGACATTTCTATACTCCCCAAAGATCTCGTCGCTCTCAATCACCCTCGGCAAGAGGTCTTCACCGATCTCTACAATCTCCATTATCGTCTCGCTCCAACTAAGTTTGAATGGGTCGAACAACGCTGTCGCTCCCGCGTTCGAGTAGTCTGTGAGATGCTCTCCTGTTAACTTGTATATCAGCCAGCTTTCGATGGTTCCCGCCTTGAGCTTATATTGCTCTGGCCTCTTTACCTGATCCAAGAGCCATCGAAGCTTTACACTCGAGTGCGCTGGGTTGAATGAGAAGTCTGCGACGGACATCAACCACTTCGCAGTTCTCTTCTTTTTTACAGCCGGGATTACCTTTGCCCAATTCTGAACAAGCTTACCCAAGACTTTTCCGATCTTTATCTTCAAGTTTTTATTCAGCTTAATCGCGACCTCGACAGCTCTCGCATCTTGCCAACCTATCGCTGGAAAGACCGCTTTTTTCGTTTTTTCATCCCATAAAACGATGGTAGCTCTTTGGTTCGTTATTCCTATCGCCTCAACTTGGTATTTGTCGATTGCATAATCCAACATCTCCTTTGCTTTTCTTGCGAGGTCTTCGACGTCAATCTCAACCCAACCCGGGTATGGACAATTTTTTACAATCGGCTCTCTCATGATCTCTAAGGGCCTTTCATCGTAAACCGCAAGCTTAACGTTCGTCGTTCCGGCGTCGATCACCGCGATCATCAGACCACTTCCAACAACACTTCAACTATGTCCTTGGCTTTCAAGGCTTTTTTACACGATGGACAAGATGTTGCTATCTCTACTTCGAATTGTCTTCGCCTTCTCTCTGCGATTTTATCAGCATACTCGGGGTATAGAAGTCTATAAAATCCGCCGTATCCGCAGCAAGAGGTTTGCTTTGCGGAAAAGGCTGGCTCGATTATCTCGAACCCACAAGCTCTTAGGAAATTCCTCGGTTCTTCCACCAATCCTAAGTTTCTCGCCATGATGCATGGATCGTGATAAGAAATGGTTCCACCAATCTTTAAAGGCTTCATAAGGCTCAGCAGATGCTCCGCTTTTATTCCAAGCTCTCTCATTACGAGAACGCAGTGTGGGCAATTGCTGATCACCGCATCGTATCTCGAAGCAAGCCTCCTTAGATTTGAAAAGTGTTCTTCATACCTCTTGTCTCCTATTTCGTAGTAAGGCATCCCACAGCAAACGATTTCTGAGCTCAGAGCAAAATCAATGCCAGTTTTCTCCAAATACTCTGAAGTGCTCTTAAACAGTCCCGATTCAAAAGTTCTGCAACCCGGGAAATACAAAATCCTACCCTCTCTCTCTTCAACCTTTTTTGAAATTTTTGAGAGCCAAGAATCGATTTTATCAGCGTATTTTCCGTTTCTAAGCTTTCTTAGGTTTTCATTCACGCTTATCTCCATTTTGCAGTTCTCCTTACAAGCGTTGCAAGGAAGACAGTGGTATACCGCTTCTTCCCCACCAAAGTAGGCGATCCTCGATTTTACGGAAGGTGAAACCGTGAGCCTTCGCTCAGCGTCAAAAACCGGACATGAAAAAAGGCACATATTTGGGCAAAGCATGCATTTTACGATCTCATCTCCACTGCCAAGTTTATGGATCACCTTAGCAAGCCTGAGCTTCGTTTTAAAGTCTGTCCTTTCAAGAACTCGCATCAAGAATTTTGGGTTCATGGAAGAACACCTCTGTTCATTATATTGTTGCTATCGATCAAGGTCTTGATATCCTTCAACAAACCCATGTAACCCCCGATCTCTTCTTTGATCCAAGCCTTTCTAAGTCTTCCTATACCGTGGTGGTGTGTTATGTTTCCTCCATTCTGCAAAGATGCGGTTATCGCTCTTCTCCAAACCTCCGCGTAGTATTTCTCCGGCTCTGCTGGAAATCCTGCAAACGTGAAGTAAAAACAGAGACCGCTTTCGTAAAAATGCGAAGCATGGGCAGACGCGGTTATGGTTCCTTCAACACTGCGAATTGCCTCGACAACAGCTCTATAAAGCTTTGATGCGGATCCCCAGAAGCAAGAAACTTCTATGGTGTCGAATACGAAACCCAAGACACCTATTTTTGAGATCTCTGAGACATCGAACCTCTTTTCCAACCATATGTCGGTATAACCTTCAACCTCTCTACCCATCGATGCACTTCTCGCTTTTTCCGCAACCCTTCTTGCGTTCTCTCCCTCAAAGATCGTTATAAGACTAAAAGCCTCACTGTCAAAGTATCTCAGCGATTCTTCATCGTCAAAAATCCGCATTAGTGCTGGTTTAAACTTTAAAAATCTCTTTGCATCCTCCAAAGCGGATTCCATGCTACTATACTCAAAGGAAAGCTTTGCAACTTCCTTTGGGAGCTCAAAGATCTTCATTGTCACTTCCGCAATCACCCCAAGCAGACCCTCGCTACCAAAGAAGAGCTTTTTCAAATCAACTCCCGCCCTTCTTGGAACTTTTCTCTCTTCGAGAATCTCCCCACTCGGGAGCACGACCTTTAGCGAAACCACGAGATCTTCGATGTTGCCATAGCCAGTTGAGAACTGCCCACTTGAAGCAGTCGCAACCCATCCGCCGACTGTTGAACAAAAGAGACTCTGAGGTATGTGCCTAAGGCTGAAACCCCTGTGGTTCAGCATTTTTTCCAGTCTACCCCCGATGACACCAGCTCCAGCGGTCACGAGTCTATTTTCTTTGTCGATCTCAACCCAGTCCAGTGAAAGGGTTGAGAGAGCAATTCCACCTTCGTAAGGTGTTGCAGAGTCTATAACTCCGCTTGCCCCTCCGAAAACATAGACGGGGACTCTAAATTCGTTTGCAATCTTTAAGACTTTCGAAAGTTCTTCGATGCTCTTGGGGAAAACCACGATTTCCGGCAGTGCTGGCGGTGTTTTCTTCAACATCCTCAGCTGGTGAAGTGGGTTGAAGTCTTTGCAATACGCTATTAGATCCTCACGATCCGTTGAAAATGCGATTTTTTCCTCTCTGAGCTTCTCAATCACTTCGATCATTGGGCTTTATCTTTAAGTTTAATTAATAAGCTTTCCGATTGTTGAGAAAATGGGCTTCGAAGTTGCGAAGGACAATGGGTATGGCTATCGGGAAACTGATCGATAAATTTTTCAGCTGAAAGTCTTTTCTCAGTTTGGGCATTTTGCTCGAAAGTCTAACTTGAATCAAGTCATTTTGGTTTGCCGAAGTTATAGAATAAAGCTGTTTTTGGTTTAATGAATCTTTAAATACTTTTTTCTGTAAGATGCGGAGTTAAAGGCGTTGCTTTTACTTTTTACGAGATTTAAATTAAAAATTCGTGGTTAAAAGTCGGGCACATTTCGAGGTTTAAATTAAAATTTTCTTGATTTCAAATCAAAATAATTAGAAAAGCTTATATGCTACCCTTTTAAAAGATCACCATGGCGTTCGCGTTTCAGTTCGAATGCGAAGTCGGGGGCGGGCTTACTCACTACATCATGGGAGAAAACTCTCCTTTTTAATTTTTTGAGGTGTTTTTATGCCTCTAAGTCATATCAAAATCGACGACTTCAAAGTCGCGATCGACCCGGAGACGAACTTCTGGAACATCTACGATTCCGAAATACCTGAAGAAGTTCTAAAGCTATACGAGCGCTTAAATGAAGACCTAAGAAAAAAGATGCAGAGGTATCGATTTGAGGTGGAATTCAACACAGTCTATATCAATGCAACTGAGAGATGCAACGCAAACTGCCCATACTGCTACATTCCCGAGAACCTCAGAAAGAGAGGGAAGCAGATGGATCAAAAGGATCTGGAATTCTTTGTTGAGAGAATCGCAGAGCTTGGAGTAAAGAACGTCATCTTCCACGGCGCTGAGCCCCTTTTGATCAAAGATGAGGTCTTCGACTTGATTGAAAAAAACCAAGATATGAGCTTTGGAATTCAAACTAACGGCTTTCTAATGACAGAAGAAGATGCGGAGTTTCTAAAGAGTAGAAATGTCAACGTCGGAATATCTTTCGATTCTCCCGTTAAAGAAGTTGAGGATTTTTTAAGAGGAAAGGGGCACTTCGACAAAGTTAACGAGATCGTTGACTGGTTCGTCGGTTATCGTAGGTTCAACGTGATCACGACAATAACGAAGTTCAATTGCTCCCAACTGAGCGATCTAATCGATTTTCTCGCTGGAAAAGTGAGATTAGTCTTAATGAACCCAGTTCGAGGAACAAGCGAGGGAGGAAGGAGTTTAAGGGCGGATCAAAAAACAATGAGTGCAGAATTCATAAGGGCTGTCGAAAGAGCCATATGGCATACTAAAAATGGTAGAAGAATAGTGATCGGCGATTTCGCAAACTTAGTCTTAGGCATCGTTGCCCCATACTCCAGAGTTCTCCAGTGCGACATATCGCCATGTGGTGGTGGAAGAAGGTTCTTCGCAATTACTCCGAGTGGAATCTTCCCATGCAGCGAGTTCGTTGGCATCGAGAAATTCAAAATACCCTTGGAAGCTCTGGAAGATCTCGATAAGTTAAAGGAAAGCCTTTCGGCCATTAGAATTAGAACAGTTGAGGGAATTGAGGAATGTAGGGACTGTGCTTATAGAAACATTTGCGGAAGTCCATGCCCAGCAGAAGTTTACGCGGAAAATGGCTCTCTTTTCACCAAAAGCCCATACTGCGAGTTCTACAAGGGGATCATAGAGCACGCCTTTCGGGTCATAAAGCGTGGAGAAGTCGAGAACATCGTTGAGCTTGGAAAGATGAGGAAGGTTTACGAGGTTAGGTGTTCAAACTGAACCTCACCAATTTCCCCACGTCTATTATAAGTCTTGATTGGAAAGAAAGACGATAAAAATCACGAGCTCCATAAAATCCTTTTCAGTGCAATCAATCCTGGAAAGGAGACGAAAATGTGATCTCTACAGTGTTCTTGTCCAAAATCTTTATCTCTCCGCTGTATTTCTCCACGAGCTTCTTTACAATATAAAGCCCTATTCCACTGCCACCTTCTGTGTAGATTTCTCTAAAGACTTTTTTCATCGCAGTGTCCGAAAAACCTTTACCGTTGTCTCGGTATAGAACTCTGATCTTATCCCCTTTTTTAACCTCTATGGAAACTTTGCTCGCTTTTCCATGCTTTATAGAGTTCTCTACGAGGTTGTTGAACATGGAAAATAATCCCTCGTCTGCAAGGATTTCTGCATCTCCTTTTTGTTCGATCTCAATTGGGAAAGATTTCCTAATACTTTCGATTACCTCTCCGATTCGAATTTTCTTCAATTCGGAACTTTCGAGCTCTTTCGTCATTTTCAACAGCTCTATACCTCTTTCTAATTGCGATTTAGCTTTTCTGATGTATTCTGGATCTTTTTCAATTTCGTAGATTTCCATGTAGCTCCTTACAGCTGAGAGAATGTTGGAGAGATCATGCCTAAGCATTCTTGTTAAAAATTTCATCTCGCTTTCGTATTCCGCGATTCTCGATAGGAACTCATTGATCGCACTCGAAAGCACTCTTATTTCTTCAGTTCCGCTGAGTTCAATCTTTTCTCCGGGTTTTGCAGACCTGACGAATTTTTCAAGCTTCGAGATCTTCGAGATTATTTCTCGATCTAATAAAAAGATCATGGAGACTGAAAAAGCGAAAATAATTGCTACGAAGTAGAAGAAGGAGATTAGGATGTTTTTTATATGCTCTGGATAATACGGGTTCTCAGACTCAATCACAAAAATCGTATCTTGTCCAAGGACATCTTTTAGCGCAACTTCTGCAATCGACTTCTCTTCGGACGTTTGACGCTTAGCATCGATAAAGATCTTTGCGTTCAAAACTTCTGAAACATCAGAGAACCAGTCATCGCCCAAAATTCTGCCCATTAGAAGATACCCTCTGCTTTCACTGAAATCACTCGGTGAAGAGGGAAGAATTGGTTTTGACGACAACAAAACTATTCTCCCATCAACTTTCAAGAAACCCGTTTTTCCCAGGATTTCTGGGGAAAGAAAGACTTTGGGCAACTCTTTTTCGTTCCATTGCTCATCGTAGAACTTTGAAAACACGACTTCCCCATCTTTTTTTATGAAAACCATTACGTTTATCTTCGCGTTGGTGAATGTGTTTTCAACCAAATTCGAAGCAATGTATTTTTCGTTTCGACCTTCTATGAACTCATAGGTATCGTCCCAAAAAGCCCAATCGATGCAAAGAACTTCGAGGCTGTTTATTTCAGAGTAGAAAATTTTCCCAAAGATCTCGGATTTCTCTTTCGCGTATTTCATCGAATGTATTTCTAACGAATTTCTTTCGAGTGTAACGACAATGGACGTTAGAATTAGAAGTAAAGCGAGCAAGATCAGCGTTGCAATGAGGAGCACCAGTTCCCTTGTTTTCACAGTAGTATTTTTGTAAAATAAGTTTTAAAAAGTTTTCTTATATCATATAAATTCTTTTCAGGTAATTGTAATTTTGAAATTCTGGAGACTTTTAGGGATAAAAGTGTGTATCATTGCTTTAAGTTTGTCGACGTTTGGAGCGTCAAGATTTATAAACACACCCTTACTTTACCAAGGGGCCGTGGGGTAGCCTGGTTATCCTCTCGGCCTGGGGCGCCGGTGACCCGAGTTCAAATCTCGGCGGCCCCACTAATTGAAGCTTTGGTCTTTGCAAACTCGATTTCCTAAGATTTTCGGTCTATTTCGTGAAAGAACTACCTCCTTTTGAGTTTTCAAATAAAAAATTTTATTTAAAAATAAAAATTATTCAAGTAAATCCAAGCAGTTGCCTTTTAGGGTCTCTCCCACCCATTGGTAGGCTTTGTAGCCCTTAACCTCTAAGTTGTAGAAGCGATCCTTCTGCAGTGGGTAATAAAGCCCGCCCGTGAGCATGGTATGCTCGTCGTCGAAGGGCATGAACCTACAGAATCGATCGCTGAAGTTTGCACGTATCTCGTTCGTAACTCTTAGCAGTCTCTCTCTGAACTCATCTGGTGAATAACCGCTGAACTTCTCCCCTATGGTGGAGTCCATCTGGTCTTCAAAAAGCGTGTAGATACATCTAGGGCAATCTTTTAACCCAAACTCCACTGCATAGATGGGATCTCTGCCTTGGAAGTATGGAATTGCATCCCTTGGAAAGTTTTGCAAGGTTCCCCATCTCTCCATGATCTCGTCCATCTGGTATTTGCTCTTCTCGCTCGGCATTATTCCTGGACCAGCGTCGTTGATCGTGATTACAGGCTTTCCAAAGATTTTCCAAGCGCTGTAGGTGTGTAGTATCGTTCCGTAACCTCCAGCGCTCGAGCCTGCGACAACGATCTTGTCCCAATTGTTTTGGGCTGCGTATCTGAGCGCGACGATCGCGTTGACGTAACCCACGTGGTAGACGGTCTTCGAAACCTTCTTTGTTATGAACAGATATTTCATTTCATCGTAGTACTTCACAACTCTATTCCCCATGTGGATGTCTCCCGTGTTGTATGGGACAAAAACGATCGTCCAGTTTCTGAATGGATTCTTTGGGTTCTTTACATCGAATATTCCACCTCTATAGTATAGTGAGAGGATCCAGAACTTCGAATCTAAAGTTATAACGTCTCCGATCTGAAACAGAGGCATGCAAGACTCGATGCTTGTGCAAATCAGCGGTCTGCATGTCTTGTAGTCTGCACAAGCCCCACCGCCTTCGAAGAAGATCAGAAGGTTGTTTTCCACCCCTTTTCTAACCATTATGAACGTCTCTTCTCCAACACCATTGACACATGGTTTCGGCAGGGGAATCTTTACCCAATTTACTCCGTCTTCTGGATCGTCAACAGGTAGAGATCGTATTGGAGGCATCGAGGATACGTCTACCTTGAATGGATCCGCATATCTTTCGACGAGCACATCGTATTCCCCAAGCGCTAAGGTGGGAACGATGCAAAGCAAGACCAAAGCAAGTATTACAAACAAGCGCATAAAAAATGCTGAACAATAAAGATTTAAATTTTTCGGTTATGATATTAATTATGGTTATAATGGTTTATCAAATTTGTTTGACTCAATAAAATATTTTTAACATAAAGGCGTCGGGCTTTCAATGGTCGCATTTGAAATCCGCTCGAGAAACATTTTATAGAAGGATGGTGACGAATCTTAGGTGATCTGATGATCCTAAGCAAGACCGCAGAGACAGTGCTCAAGAAAAGATACTTGCTGAAAGACGATAATGG
>JBKBUO010000022.1:0-21456 GCA_046290005.1 Archaeoglobaceae archaeon
CCTTGGGAGCATAAACCTCGCTAAGTTCGTGAAAAACAACGATTTTGATTGGGAAAAGTTGAAAGAAGTCGTGCACATTGCGGTCAGGTTCTTGGACGACGTTATCGACGTAAATGGATACCCAATACCAGAGATCGAGGAGATGACGAAAGCGAATAGAAAAATAGGGCTCGGCGTAATGGGCTGGGCCGATGCTCTGTTCTTACTCGGAATTCCATACGACAGCGAGGAAGCCCTAAGGATGGCTGAGAGGGTTATGGAAGTAATACAGAAAGAGTCTCACAAAGCCTCGCAAATTCTTGCAGAGGAACGTGGAGTGTTTCCGAACTGGAAAGGTAGTGTTTGGGAGAAGAGGGGAATGAAGATGAGAAACGCCACAACAACAACGATAGCACCAACGGGAACGATAAGCATCATTGCAAATTGTAGCAGTGGAATCGAGCCTGTCTTTGCTTTGGCTTACAAGAGGGCAAACGTCTTAGATGGGGAAGAGTTCTTCGAAATCAACCCCATTTTTGAAAAGGTGTTGAGAGAAAGAGGTCTCTACAGCGAAGAGCTAATCGCCAAGGTAGCTGAGACTGGAAGTGTTCAAAACCTCGATTTACCATTGGACATCAAGCGGGTCTTTAAGATAGCCTTGGAAATCGCTCCGGAGTGGCACGTGAGGATGCAAGCGAGCTTCCAGAAGTTTACGGACAACGCAGTGAGCAAGACGATTAACTTGCCAAATTCAGCAACGAGGGCTGATGTTGAAAAAGCCTTTATGCTTGCCTACGAGCTTAAGTGCAAGGGAATAACGGTCTATAGAGATGGGAGCAGAGAAGAACAGGTTCTGATGATAAAGAAGGCAGAGAAGGAGAAAGAAAAGCCAAGAAGACCAGCAAAATTCATTGAGCCAAGACCAAGACCAAAGGTAACCTTTGGAAGGACAATAGAAACCAAGACAGGGTGTGGCTCTCTTTACGTGACTATAAACGAGGACAACGAAGGAATTGCGGAGGTCTTCGTTCAACTTGGCAAAAGCGGTGGATGTGCAGCTTCGCAGACTGAAGCGATTGGAAGATTGCTGAGCATAGCCTTGCGTAGCTGGGTAAATCCAGAGGTGTTGATAAAGCAATTGAAGGGAATTCGTTGTCCAAGCATCGGCTTTGACAGCGGAGAAATAGTCACAAGCTGCGCAGATGGAGTTGCGAAAGTTCTTGAGAAGTGGCTCAAGGGGGAATACAAGAAGATAAAGTTCGAGGTCGAGGGAATTAAGCCATTGACAGAGTTTGCAGAAAAAGAGGAGAGCGCAGAAAAGGAAGAGAGAACGAAGATGATCGGCGGAGTCTGTCCAGAATGTGGCAACGTGCTTGAATACGGCGAAGGATGCGCCACTTGTAGGTTCTGTGGATTTACAAAGTGTATCTAAAATTTTTAGAAAAAGTCGTCTACCTGCAGATCGATTCCAAAAAAGTCGGATCTTTAAAGCCCTCTGCCACCGCTTCTACCTAAAATACGGTAGATATAGAAGAAGAAAGATGTGAGAGCTATTATGCTACCTGCTGCTAGAATGATTTCTAAGCTTATAAATAAATTTGTGATTGTGCTCTCAACCATGGTTCTTACGTTGGCGTCGTTGATTTTGGTAAGCGTAGGTTGCATCGCTTGATAGAGGAGATGGATGATATAGATCAAAAATACCAAGATTAAGCCAATTGTAAGCTCCTCTAAGTACCTAATCAGTCCTTTTTCATCGTCAAATCTTCGTGCAATCCTTTTTACAGCTCTTAGCATGTAAAGAATTAGATTGCAATTTATATATAAAACTTTCGATGTAAATAGTGTATATAAAATTTTCTATTTTCTAGAGTATACAAAAATTCAAATCTTGCACACATAATGTTAAAATTTAAGCTATCCAATGGGAAAAAATCCGCCCTCGTGGAAACTCCTTCTTTTCCCAGAGTGCGACGTGCTTGAATCCTGCGAAAAATGCGCAACTGTGGATTTTACAAAAGTAGCCCCGGCCGGATTCGAACCGGCGTCACCGGCTCCAAAGGCCGGCAGGATTGACCGCTACCCCACGGGGCTTTCTAAAAAACATGGACTTTGGACTTATAAGGTTTTGGTTAAGGGCAAACCCAAGTTGTGAATCTCCATGCTGAACCATCTATGTAATGCGTCTCGCAAACTTCAACGTGACGCCACCATCTCGTTAAAACGCTTTCATCCCACCATATTGCGGTATCGCCGATATATAAAAATGGTTCCTTGTGAACTGCGCTATTTGTGTCTGACGTAAATCGAAAACTACCGCTCCAGACTTCGTTCGCTTGATCCACGGAATTTTCAAGATACGGTAAGCAACCTTGCCTTACCCAATTCCCATCGATCCAGATGTTGTAAAGGTGTTTATTGTAGTTGGGGTAAACGTAAATTATATAGTTGTTGAACACGTCTGCCGAAGTCGTTCCATGAAAACAGTAACCACCTTCATCATCATCGTATGTAAACAGTTGCCAGCGATAATCGTTCACAGATCTAATGACTCCCACTTCCGTCCAATTCCCACCTCGTCCAACGTGGGTTGTTGCAACATGAAAAAGCGACTCTCCTTCCTTCACAGCCAAGCTTCCCGGCTTCATTTTGTTGTTTATCCCCCTGAACTGCGGATAGGCAACTTCCATTACTGCGTTTCTTTGCTCGAGCCCCGGCGTGGTGGAAACATCTTTAAAAGGATATTTCCTTGGCGGTAGTGACGGTATTTTTTCTTCTTCGGGCTTAGCCGTGGTAGAAGCATCTTTGAAAGGATACTTCCTCGGTGGTAACTTCTCAAGCTCTTCGGGTGTCGGAGTCCTTCCTATCCAAGTCGCCCCAGTCTTTGGGTCGTATCCCATGTTGTATTTTTTCAAGATTTCTACGATCTCTTCATCGGAATATCCCTTAGCTTTCAGTTTTTTCACTACTACCATCACAGGGCTCGTGAAATTTCTGAGCTTTGCTTCATCGAATTTTCCCGTTGGATCGAAGAATTTCTCGACTTTTGCAGATTCTATTAGCTTCATAAGCTCTTCCTTCGATATTCCCGCTTCAGGTATTCCTTCGGCTGGAAGCAATAGGTCAGCTTTAGGCTTCTGAGTGTTGGAGAACTCGAGACCTATGGCTAAAACTGTGAACACCGACAGAATTATTACTACGACTACCATGTATTTTTTCATTTCTCTTCCATTTAACTATGCGATCTACTTCTATAAAAATTTTACGAGACACTAAATCTTAGCCTTGGTTCCCCATT
Organism: Archaeoglobaceae archaeon; assembly: GCA_046290005.1. GTDB lineage: Archaea > Halobacteriota > Archaeoglobi > Archaeoglobales > Archaeoglobaceae > WYZ-LMO2. Next base: position 3,278 of record JBKBUO010000022.1, read on the forward strand.
TTTCCAAGGCTCTTGCAAGCTCTTTGTGACTCTTTGCAAACTCTTCTAAGTCTACTCCGAGTTCTATGGCTTCGATTGCTTGTCTCACTGCAATCGCTCCAGATCTTGGGCCGTCTGGATGTCCAAGGACTCCACCGCCTATCTGCAAAACGATATCTTTTCCCAACGTTTCGATGACTTTCGGCAAAACTCCTGGGTGTAAGCCACCTGAAGAGACAGGCATCCCCTTCCTTATGTTCCAAAAGCTTTGCTCAAACCTCACGTGATCGCTTGGCACGAATTTCTCACTTCTTAGCATCTTCGCAATCTGAATCGCCTCATCTTTGGCACTTTCGAGCTTCCCAAAGCCAGCAGTTCCAATGTGGAGCTGGTCGATGCCGAGAATTCTGTAAAGCTTCGCAAGCACGAACATCGAGATGCCATGATCGTATCTTGTAAACGCCGCATGCATCGCTCTGTGTCCATGGATTGCAAGTCCGAAGTCTTCTACGAGGTCTCTGATGAACGTTAAAGAACTCCAGCCAACTATAACGACGTCTACCATTACGTAGGGATTTCCGTAGTCTGCGACAAGTTTAAGCCTTTTCTCCATCTCCTTAACGTCTGCGGTTATGTTTGCGAGCCAAACTTTTTTCTCTCCGGTCTCTTTTTCTACTTTCTCTATTACTTTCATTATCCTCCTGCACCGATCTTCGAACTTGCAAAAGCTTGGACTTGCGAGATTTTCATCATCTTTTATAAAGTCTAGACCCGCGCTGAGCAAATCATATGCAAGGGATTCGACTTCATCTGCGCTGTAACCGACTTTTGGCTTTGGGACGGTTCCAACGATTGGTCTATCTACTCCAAATATCTCCTTGACTTCTAATCCTATAAAAGGACCTTTGTAATTTTCTAAGAATCCTTTTGGAAGCCTTATGTCTTCTAATCGCAATTTTGCAGCCCTTCTCATTCCAAATATGTTCCCAGCGACTGATGCCAAGAAAGAAGGTAAATTCTGAGACTCGAAAAATTCGAGTGGATAGCTGATCTTGACGATCCAACGATCTCCGAATTCTTGAATCTCGTAAACCTTCGCGGATAGCCTTTCAACCCTCTTTTGATCATACCAAGGAAAGAGCTCAGTCCAAGTTCCGGTGCTACTCTCTGCTGCGATAGCTCCTGCGACTTCTTCTATCTCAAACCCTTCTGCTGGTTTCACGAGAAAAGAAACCAAGACTTCGTCTTCGCTTGGGATATAGCTTTTTGCGACGTAATCCAAGTATTTCATATTGGAACTTCGTAAAATAGTATAAAAAATTTCTGGTATAGTCATTTAGCCAAGGTCTGCGTGGGGATATATTAATTCACTTTACCAGATTCTGATTTGGTCTTTTTTCTTAAAACCTCTGTTTTTCTTGGAGTTAGTATCGTTTCAACGTTTGCAAACATCTGTTTCGGAGTTAAGACTTGCTAAAAATATTGCTTTAGTCAAGCTCTAATTTTTGGACGAACATGCCATGCCACGTGTGATACCAGAGTTGTCCAGTGTAACCGTTGACGCTTAGCATCCCATATGGTTGTCCGTCGAGCTCGACCATGACATGGTAGTAGCCGTAGAAGGGTTTTATTTCCCCGACAGTTGTGCCCGGATAGCAAGTATTTAGGTATTGTTGTGCATAGGCTCTGGCTAGATCTATTGTGACCGGCATGTTGGCTGTGGGTGCTTGGTATCTACCCATCATTCCACTCATCATGCCATACTTTGTGTTCCACATCATGTTAGGATCAGGTTCAGGGTATATACGGCCTGTGTATTTGTCGATGAGCATTTCAAAAGCCCCTACATTCGTACTCCGTTCATAATACTGCACATAAAAGTTCAGTGAATACTCCTCCACTTCGCCAACTGCTAAATCCGGGTTATTGAGCGAAGCTATATATCTTTGAGCATTTTCTACCGCTTTGTCAATTGTAATTGGGGCCGTAACTGTGGTGGGGTAAGCGGGATGCATGGAGCATACCATGCTATATGGATATGTAGGATAGGTTCCATAAAAGCCGTAGCTCGGTGAAGAACCGTAGAAGTTCCACCCACCCATGTAGCTATAGACTGTTTTGGGGACTGCGTTGATTGGGCTAGGGAGCCATGGATAAAGCCCTTAGTCAAGGCTGTGGTGATGACAGCAAACATCAGCTGAAATGTTGCAGAAGATGGGGAATTTTAAAGCCAGAATAAAGCTCTGCATAATTACACTTGAGAAAACAGAAAATTAACGCCGGGGGTGGGATTTGAACCCACGCGGGCGAAGCCCACACGCTCTCCAGGCGTGCGCCTTACCACTCGGCAACCCCGGCTCAAGCGAAGTAAGAGCGAGGAAATATATGTGTTTCTAATTTTCTAATCATGTTTTCCTTAGCTTGAAGTAATGGTAAAGCCCGAGAATCGAGAAAGCTGAGTGTATCGCGAGCCCGATCAACGGGGCAAAAAAGAAAGATTTCTTCGGATTTTCGATGAACTTCAAAGACTTGAAGAATATCCAGATCGAGAAAGCAACGAGAAGCAATGGGATTACAGCAAAGATAGGCGAAAAAAGAGCCGCAGGTGAAGAAAAAACGAGCAGTGGCAAAAATAGCGACCATATTAACAAGTCGTAGGGCTTGAATTTAACCAAGTGCAACGCTTCAGCGCAACCCTTTGCTCTGGCTTTTTGCCATTTAAATACTTCTCTTAGGGTTTCTGGGACTGAGACGAAAACCCTTGCATCTACGATTTTCTGTCTAAGCCTTATCCCCCTTTTCATCAAAAGCAGTGATAAACCATAATCGTCTGCTCTTCTACTCTCTGGATACTTGCAATTCTCGTATATCTTCGTTTTCTCAGCCTTGTTGTTCCCGGGAATATGCCTATCGTAGATGTTGAAGATTAGATGGATCGCATGATACCATGCGAAGGCGTGTGCAAAAAAGCCGCCTTTTACGATTGGAACTCCGCCAACGACATCGCAATCTTCGATCGCCCTTAAAATTTTTTCAACATACTCTTTGCTGTAAACGTTCTCTGAATCTCCCCAGATCACGATGTCGTAGCCTTTTTTCAAGGCAATATCGCATGCTTCTCTTCTTGCGTATCCCGTCCCCCCGAGTTTTTCTTGGACTTTGAACTTTACGCAGGGATAGAGTTTGGAGAATTGCTCAGCCACCTTGGATGAGTTATCTCTGGATGCACCGTCGAGGATTAGGATTTCAAAATCATTGCAGAGCTTTGCACTCTGACTTACAAGGGATTCTAAGCAATCTCTTAACTTTTCAGCATTATCCTTGTTTAGTATTACCATTAGAGCACGCATAGGCGACACTTTTTGCCTTTTTCCAAACCGCATCCATGTTCAAGTATTCCCAAGCACCAAATCTGCCGAAAGGAATTATATTTCTTTGGATTAAAAATTTCTTCACCTTTTCTATGCTTCTTCGATACTCGTGATTGTAAACCACGTAAGCGTGCTCCCAATGCCATGTTTTAACTACTTCGACCTCGTTTTCTATCCCCATTCTTCTCAGTCCCTCGAGCACTTCATCTTCACCGAGCTTTTCGGGATTTGAGATTTCAGCGATTATCGTTGCACAACCCTTTGGTGCCATGTTTGGGCTGTAGTTGCTCAGAAAAGCGATTCTATGGAAAACGATGTCATCTTGTGGAACGTAGATCCAGTGAACATTTGGGACCTTGCCTTTAACACCAATCCCCACCACTGCCAAAGAATTGCACTCGAGTTTTTTGATCTCATCCTCTATTTCTCTTGCCTCCTTGAACATCGAGGGCAAAAACTTCAGTGGGGCTGTGTAGACCAGCTTGTTGAACTCGTATTCACTGTTGACGACTATTTTATCCTCAAGCTCGATTTTCTTTACCGCTTCTATTCTAACCACAACATTTTTTGCAACGTTCTTTGCGAGGGTCTCGATTCCACCGCTGAGTGGATAAAAGAAACGAAGCTGATGCGTGTAGCCTTCAGTTTCCATTCCTACTGATGCTCTTAGCACATCTTCGATCGGTGGATTTGGAATTCTACCACCGACCCATTCGAGTGAAATTTCTTCAAGACTCCTTTTCCAGATCTTTTCGTTGTATGGACGAAGGTATTTCTCTGTTATCGCATTTCCGAAGACGTAGCGAAACCATTCGAGCAAGTTCTTTGGTTCCTCTTTCTTTTTCAAAAGGTTTTCAACAAAATCTTTCAAGATCTCGAACCTCTCTTGCGCAGAAAGCGAAAAGATTCCGTTTTCGAACGGATACTTAACGAGCTTTCCCTTGTAGAAGATAAACGCCCTTCTTCTGTGCTCCACGTAGTTCTCGATGAAGTTCAGCATTTCTTGTAGAATTTCATAATCTTTGGAGAAGATTATGTGGGATCCGCCGGTGTCGAAGGTGAAACCGTTTATCTCCTCACTGCTTAGCAAGCCACCGATCTTCTTAGCTTCGAAAACTACGCAATTTCCCTTGAGTTCGTAACCAACACGAAGACCCGCAAGACCACCGCCAACAACGCAAATCACATCGCAAGTGACGATGAATTTATAAATTCTTCTTCTAATTAGCGTTGGGTGGTAATTTGCCAATCCTTATGCTGATACTTGACGGATTGCCAGACAGACCCTTGAATGGGAAAACCCCTTTAACAGTTGCAAAAAAACCGAACCTCGATAAAATTGCAGAGATCAGCGTGAATGGTATCATGGACACAATAGCTCCGGGAATTCGCCCGGGAAGCGATACAAGCCACCTTGCGCTTTTAGGTTACGACCCATACAAGTTCTACACAGGAAGAGGACCAATAGAAGCCTTAGGTGTCGGCATTGAGCTTAAGCCAGGGGACGTTGCGTTCAGAGCTAACTTTGCAACAGTTGCTGGAGAGGGTAGCATTTTTGATAAAGTCGTTGTCGATAGAAGGGCGGGTAGGATCGCTGAGACGGAGGAGTTGGTAAGGACTTTGAACGAAATAAGCTTACCAATCGAATTTAAAGTTGCGAAGGCGACGGGGCATAGAGCAGCGGTTGTTTTTCGTGGTTTGTTTGCAGACTCTGTTACAGACACAGATCCGAAGTTCGAGGGGGAGAATGTGAAAAGGTGTAAATCAGATAGAGCAGAGGTTGCGGAAATAATCAACGAGTTTATGCAAAAAGCACACGAAATCCTTGAGAAACACTGGGTAAACGAGTTAAGAGCGAAAAATGGATTAAAGAAGGCGAACGCAATCCTTTTGCGTGGTGCTGGAGTGATGAGAGAAGTTCCAAGTTTTAAAGACAGGTTTGGGTTGAAGCTTAAAGTCGTTTCTGCAACAGCACTTATAAAAGGGGTAGGAAAGCTCGTGGGTGGTGAAGTTTTCACACCTCCTGGCGCGACTGGAAACAAGGACACAAACTTGGAGGTGAAAATTAGCTCTGCGATAAAGTCCTTGGAGTCGAGCGATGTAGTTCTGCTCCACATAAAGGCTTTCGACGAATTTGGGCATGACAAGGACTTCGAGGGGAAGGTGAGCTTTGTTGAGAAGCTCGATGTTCATCTAAGCTCTCTATTGGAATTGGACTTCTCAGAAACTTGTCTAATCGTGACTTCTGACCACTCCACACCAGTGAAAGTCGGAGATCACACCGCTGATCCAGTAATTATCTCTATTGCCCACGAAGACGTGCGCAGAGACGAAGTTAAGAGGTTCGACGAGTTCTCAGCAACAAAAGGCGGACTTTGCAGGATTCGGGGGATAGATGCGTTGAACATAGCCTTTGATCTTCTCAACGTTGCAAAGAAGTTTGGGGCATGATCGAGAAGGCTGTTGAAGCAATTCTTTTCTCTGCGCCTTCTGCGTTGAAAGTTTCTGAGATAGCAAGGATGCTCAAGGAGAGCGAAGAAGTGATTGAAAAGGCAATAGAGAGCGTTGCAAAGAAATACGCATCGATGGATTCTGCGATCGAAATCGTGAAGATTGGGGATCGCTATCTGATGAGGGTCAAGCAAGACTTGGCGGAGATCGTTGAGAGGTTCACAGAAAAAGACTTGGACAAGGGAACCACGAGAACACTTGCAGTCATTGCCTTGAAGCAACCAATAACGCTTGCAAAACTTGCGAAGATCCGTGGAAACAAGTGCTACGAGCACGTGAAAAAGCTTCAAGAGTTAAAGCTCATAAGCGCTGAAAAGAAGGGGAGGTCTACGATTCTAAACACGACTCCAGCCTTTGCTTCCTACTTTGGATTCGAGGGCAAGAGCGTGGAGGAGATAAAGGAGGAGCTGAAAAAGTTCTTGAAGAAGTGATTTTGGGCACTGCTTTAAAAATCGAGAGCCAATTTTTTTGTGCAGATCATCGAAGAGAACTTACGAGGAGACGAGGGGGAGATAAAGCTTGTTCCCGAGACTCTTGAAGACCTTTGGCATCTGAAGTTCATAATAGAAAAGGGCGACGTTGTTTTCTCGATCACGAAGCGTGCGATGCAGAGCGACGACAAGCTTAGGAGTGATAAGGAGCTTGTAGTTGTTCGCATCGGAATTGAAGTTGAAAGAGTCGAGTTTCACAAGTTTGCAAACAGGCTTAGAATCATGGGCAAGATAATCGCTGGCATAGAAGCTTCTGGCTTTCACACGCTGAATGTAACCGTGGGAAAGGAGCTGAGCATAGTGAAAAAGTGGAAAAAAGAGCAAATGGCGAGGTTGAGAAAAGCGGTTGAACAATCCAAGAGACCGGAGGTGGTGATACTAACCATAGAAGAAGGCGAAGCCATCGCGGGTGTTTTAAGAGAGTGGGGGGTTGAAGAGATCTTTGAGGAGCGAAAAAGCTATTCGAAGGACTACGATGGAACGAGGGAGGAATTCTTTGCCCATGTTTTAGAAAAGCTCAAAAACTTGAGCTTTAGATTTCTCGTGATCGCTGGTCCAGGTTTTGCGAAGAGAGATTTCTACGAGTTCATCTCAACCAGAGCCCCCGATTGGGTTGAGAAAGCCATAGTTGTGGACACTTCATCCATAGGGACTCGTGGATTTGTTGAAGTTGTGCGTAGAAGGGCGATTGATAAACTCGTAGGCGAAATTAGACTTGCAGAAGAAGCTGAACTTGTAGAAAGATTGCTCGAAGGAATTGCAAAGGGCGAAAAAGTAGCTTATGGTGTTGAAAACGTTCGAAAAGCGAAGGAGTATGGGGCGATAGAAACGCTTTTGGTTTCTGATGACTACTTGCTGGGGGAAAGAGAGAACTGGGACATCGATGGTTTCATGGAGGAAGTTAGGGAAATGGGGGGTAGAGTTGTAATACTTAGCTCAGAGTTTGAGCCGGGAGAGATAGTTTCAAAGCTTGGTGGTATTTGTGCGATACTCAGGTTTGAGATCGAGTAAGTGGCTGATATTTGCGATACTTGCGAGCATATACTTCTTTGTCTACTTCCACCGCACGTCTCCGGCGGTAATGGCAAACGATCTCATGCTCGAATTCTCCGTCTCAGCGCTTGCAATCGGAATTCTCTCATCGCTTTACTTTTATCCCTATGCTGTCCTCCAGATCCCGGTTGGTGTTCTCAGCGACGTCAAAGGAGCGAAGAAGGTCGTTGTTTCTTTCACACTTCTCACACTAATAGGTATCGTGCTTTTTGTGACTGCCACGAATTTTGAAATCGCAGTCCTCTCTCGCCTCCTCATTGGAATCGGCGTCTCTGGGGTTTACATCCCAACAGTGAAGATAATGTCACAGTGGTTCAGAGCGAACGAGTTCGCAACCGCGATGGGAATTCTTTTTGCAATTGGCAACCTTGGAGCGATCTTTTCTTCGTATCCCCTTGCAGTTTCTATAGAGAGTTTTGGCTGGAGGATCTCTTTTGCAATTTTCGGTGCTATAACTGCAGCGCTCCTACTTCTCTGCCTGTTCTTCGTAAAAGATGCTCCACCAGAATTCAAAAAAGAGAATTTAAAAAGGGAAGACTTCAAACTTTTATTTAATCTGACCCTCTGGCTCCTCGCGACTTCCGCGATGCTCAGATACGGCATCGTCATGGGCTTTCAAGGACTGTGGGGAGGCCCCTTTCTCATCGACGTCGCAAATCTCTCCAAAGTTCTCGCTGGGACAGTCTTGATGCTCTTTGCAATTGGTGCAATCATTGGCGCTCCTTTGCTCGGGAGAATTTCAGACGAGCTTGGACTTAGAAAAGCCTTGATGATCGTCAGTGGAATTGGATTTACGATCTTCTGGTTACCCCTCACTCTCTATCCAGAAAAGCTCGGCATAGTTGAGCTTAGCATAATATCTTTCATGCTCGGTTTCTTTTCAAGCGCTGGACCAATTGCCTACACGATGGTGAAGGAGCAATTTCCGCTGAGGATGACCGGGCTCGCGGTCAGTTTCATAAACGTTTTTCCCTTTGTTGGCGCAGGGATTTTCCAGACTATAATGGGCTATTTGATGGACTCGGTAGGAAAATTAGGGGAAAAGTACCCAGTCGAAGCTTACAAGCTCTCTTTTGAGTTTTGTCTTGTTGCCTCAGTCGTCTCTCTGATCCTATTGTTTTTTGTGAAAGAGGATCGACAAAAATTTTAAAAAAGACCAACGAGGTTCTCCCATGGTGAAAATTGATGAAGTCGATATGATGATACTCAAGGAACTTCAAGAGGATGCGAGAAAAAGCCTGAAGGAAATCGCAGAAAAGGTCGGCGTTGCGGAAGGAACTGTTTACAATAGAATCAACAAGCTCAAAAACTCTGGGGTCATAAAAAAGTTTATCCCAGTCATCGATTATTCAATGCTTGGCTACGAACTAACTGCGATCATTGGAATAACTGCAGAGGGTGGGCAAATCGTTGAGATCGAGGGGGAAATTGCAAAAGAGAAAAACGTAACCGCCGTATACGACGTCACAGGAGATTTCGACATCTTGGTGGTTGCGAAGTTCGAAAGTAGAAAAAGTTTGGATGGATTTGTCAAGAAACTTTTGAGTATGAAGAGCGTTAAAAAAACATACACGATGCTTGTGCTCAACGTTGTTAAGGAAACGCATGTGATCGAGCTCTAAGTCGTGTACTCGGAGTTTATCTTTACGTATTCGTAGCTGAGATCACAGCCAATTGCAAAGTCCTCGTAATCGCCTTTGTGCAAGTCAACGATTATTCTGAAATCCCCCTTCATAACTTCCCTCGCTTCGTTCTCCTTCCCCGTGATCAAGCCATTCTCCACGAGCTTTACACTACGCTCATCGTTTTCGAACACAATTGTTATTTTTTCGTCAATTTCAGCACCGCTGTAGCCGATTGCGGATACTATTCTTCCCCAGTTTGGGTCTGAGCCAAATATAGCAGTTTTAACGAGCAAAGACCTTGAAATAGCCTTTGCCACGAGTTCCGCGTCTTTTGAGCTTTTAGCTCCTCTGACGAAAACTTCAAAGACTTTCGTAGCCCCTTCGCCATCCCTTGCAATCTGCTTGGCAATGCTGTAGCAAACCTTTGTCAGCTCCTCTTCAAACACGTCTTTTTCAACTTTTTCCTTTCCAAGCGCCACCAGTAGCACTGTGTCGTTCGTCGACGTATCTCCATCGACTGTTAGTCTGTTCAAAGGCTTTACCGCTTTTTTTAGTATTTCATAAAGCTCTCCAGCCTCGAACTTCGCATCCGTGAATATGAAACAGAGCATCGTCGCAAGGTTTGGTGAAATCATTCCAGCGCCCTTTGCAACTGCAGAAATCCTTGCTTTTTTACTGAAAGCCTTCTTTATGAACTTGTCAGTCGTTCTTATAGCGTTTGCGAACCTTTCGGCGCACTCTCTTGTGCTTCCAAGTCCTGATAAGACCTCTGGAGCCTTTTTTCTTATCCATTCGATGTCTAATCTTCTTCCAATTACACCAGTTGACGCAACCGCGATCTCTCTTGCTTCGCAGTTGAAGAGACTCGCAGCTATCTTGCACATCTCCTTAGCGTCTTCGATTCCCTGCTCCCCAGTGTAGGCGTTTGCGTTTCCACTGTTAACGATCAACCCCTTTGCGTATCCGAGGCTTATGTTCTCCTTACAAACTGTAACTGGAGCAGCTTTTATTTTATTGCTCGTGAAAACACCTACAATCGTTCCATTGAACTTTGCGAGCCCTAAACCAAGCTTACCCTCTTTTAATCCATTGCACATGACTCCGAGATCTGTTATCTCCATGCGGTGCATTAATGGGGTCGATTAAAAAACTCTTTTAAACAAAAGCAAAACTTGCGCTATGACTCTACCAACCCTTGACGACGCGGATAAATTCTCTTCAGTGTTGCTTAGAGTCGACATAAATGCACCGATTGTTGAATCAAGGATTCTCGATACCTCGCGGTTTAAAAGCCACGTTCCAACGATTCGAGAGCTCGAAGACAAAAAACTCGTAATTCTTGCACATCAAAGCAGACCGGGAAGAAAGGATTTTACGACGCTTGAAGAACATGCGAAAGTTCTTTCGAGGATAATTGGAAAAGAAGTCGAATACGTGGACGAGATATTCAGCAGGAGAGTCGTTGAGAAAATAAAGAATCTCTGCAACGGTGAAGTTCTTTTGTTAGAGAACGTTCGCTTCTACTCAGAAGAACAGCTCGATAGGAGTGCGGAAGAGCATGCAGAATCAATTCTCGTCAAGAGATTATCTCTGCTCTTTGACATCTTTGTAAACGACGCGTTTTCAGCGTTTCATAGAAGTCATGCGTCACTCGTTGGTTTTATACCAGTTTTGCCGAGCTTCATAGGTAGACTTGCTGAAAAAGAAATCAATGCACTCAGCAGAGCGCTGAAACCTGGAAAAACGGCTTTTGTCCTTGGAGGTGCGAAGATAAAAGATCCGATAAAGGTTATGAAAAACGTTCTCAAGAATGGAATAGCGGAGAAGGTTTTTCTGACAGGAGTTGTTGCGAACTACTTCTTAATGCTCAAGGGAGTAAAGCTCGGAAAGGAAAACGAAAAGGTCGTTGAGGATAACAAGGAAGGTGTGAAAGATGAAGAGGCGAAGCAACTTCTTGAGAAGTTTGGGGATAAAATCGTTCTCCCTAGCGATTTTGGTGTTGAAAGGGGAGGGGTGAGAGAAGACGTTGCGGTAGAAGAATTCGGTGGGGAGGGTAGGATCAAAGATATAGGCGTTGAAACCGTCAACGAATATGCCTCGCAAATCCCCCAGTTTGAGATAGTGGTGATAAATGGCACCGCGGGTGTCTATGAGGACAGCAAGTTCTCTCTTGGAACATACGAAGTCCTAAGATCCGCTTCGAAAACTTATGCAATTGTCGGCGGGGGACACACGGTATCAGCTGTAAACGTATTCGGTCTTTCCGACAAAATGGGTCACGTTTCCATCGCGGGAGGGGCCTGTGTTAGATTTTTGAGTGGTGAAAAGTTGCCCGTACTTGAAAAAATCGCAGAATACTGGGAGAAGAAGTGGAAGCCTGCGAAGCGAGGAAAATAATTTAAACGATTAGAAATCTATATATTTGTGAATTTTTTATAATTTAGAAAATCCATTGATATCATAGAGAAAAATTTAAGTTTCTGACGCTTATGTAACAAAGGTGTCTGAGATGAGGGCAGAATACGAGAAGAAGCTTATAAGCGCTGAAGAGGCTGCAAAGCTTGTCAAAGACGATATGTTAGTCGAGCTTGGCGGTGCGGCGAGTTTTGCAAGCGTTGTTGACAAGTATCTTGCACAGAGAAAGTCTGAGCTCAGAAATGTGAACATAGGAACCTTCATAGACATCTTGCCCTACGAGTTCCTTCGCGCAGACCCGATGCAGGAAGTTTTCAAGTGGCATAGTGGTTTCCTTCACATGTCCACGAGACCCTTCAGCAAGGAACTCGGCGTTTGCATGTTTCGACCAAATCTCTACCACGACGTCCCAAAGCTAGCCCGAGAGGTTTTCCACAAGAGAATTGACATTGCATTTATTCCAGTCACTTCGATGGACAAGCACGGCTACTTCAACTTTGGAGTCACGTGTTCTCACATGAAAGCCCTAGCAGAAGCTGCGAAAACAGTTGTTGCGGTCGTTAAAGAGGACATGCCTTGGATCTATGGAGGTTACGATGAGTGTATACACTTATCTGAGGTGGATTACATCGTCGAGGACAAGGAGTTTCCGACGATGTCACTCCCCTTCATTCCTCCGCCCCTCAAAGAAGATGAGATGATCGCAGAAAACATCATAGAAGCGGGTTTAATTCAAAACGGCTCAACGTTGCAAGTTGGGATCGGACCCTTACCCGATGCGGTGATGCGAATACTCAAGGGTTGTGACTTCAGGGAGCTGGGCGTTCATACAGAAATGATTGGCGACGGAACAATGGCTCTGATCGAAGAGGGAATTATAACGAACTCGCAAAAGAAGTTGGACAAGAAAAAGAGCACGTTCACGTTTGTCATTGGAACTCGAGATCTATACGACTACTTGGACAGAAATCCAGAAGTTGCGACTTATCCAGTGGATTACACCAACGACCCATTTGTAATAGCACAGCAACCGAAGATGTTCTCCTTGAACCAGGCGATGCAAGTCGATCTAATGGGACAGGTGAACTCGGAACAACTCGGACTTGTTAGCCCCTCTGGGAAGCTTTTCCAGGTAAGTGGCACGGGTGGACAACTCGATTTTGTCATGGGATGTCTCTTCAGCAGAGACAGAATGGGCAAAAGTGTTCTCGCGCTATACTCGACTTACAACGGTAGCTCGAGAATAGTCCCAATTCTTCCAGCGGGTTCAAACGTGACCGTTCCAAGGTCGATGACGCAGTATATAGCAACTGAATTTGGCGTCGCTTATCTCAGGGGTATGACGGTCAGAGAGAGGGCGATAGCACTCATAAAGATTGCAAATCCCGATCACAGAGATTGGTTAGCCAAAGAAGCCGAAAAACTCGGGATATTCCCACCGAATTACACAGTTCCAGCAGGAAAGCCTGAAAACGTGCTTATTATGCGAGATTGAACTTCTTTTACTTTATTTTGCACAAAAACTCGCAAATTTTTTCTGCGAGAGCATCGAATTTCCCGAAGTAGAAGTGATCCGTGTCGAGGATTATGAAATCCTTGGGAGTTTTTGCTTTTTGGTAGATTGAAAAGCTACTGCCGAGGGATATGAATTGATCCCTTTTCGCCATGATGAAAAGCTTGCTTTTTTCAGAATCTTCAAATCTGATCGAACCTATGGAGGGTAGTGGGGAGACGTAAACGACCGCATCGCAGAGATCTGCGACGTTTGATGCGACAACACTTCCGAATGAGTAGCCGATGATAGAGACAGTTGGATGTCTTTGTTTTATATATTCAATGCAAACCCTTGCATCCTCTACCTCCCCAACGCCATCGCGGTAGCCTTTGTAGTCGAATGCAAGCGTTGAAATTCCGCATTCATTCAGCTTCTCCGAGATCCTTTCAAGTCTTACATCGAATCTGTTTCCACCCATCAGCGGATGTGGGGGACAAAGCAGAGCACATTGTTTTCCCGCGATTTGGTAGCTCGCCTTTATTCCCTTTATTTCAATCTCCATACTTCTCCCTTATCATTTGGATTGCCTCCCTCGCAGACTCACCAACGTTCTCATCGCTTACAAGGCTTTCGAGAACGCGAAGATCCTCTTTTTCGCCGACGATGCCAAGCATCATCACAGCATCTTCTCTTATTCTGGAATCTTCGTGCTTTAAAAGCCTTTTTATCTCTTCTCTTGTTTCCTTGCTTATCTTGGCACCATTTTTCGCAAGTTTCTCAAGCATAGCCATCGCTCCCAAGCGAACGAAGAAGTTCTCATGGGCCAATAGTTCTGCAAGTGTTTCAGTTTTGTCAAATAAGTTGCTTAAATCCTCCATCTCTCCGATTTCGAGCTTGTAAGCTATGAAATCGTAGTAGTCTCCTTCCATCGCACCCTTTATCCATCTTTCGAACTCGTGCTCTGTAAAAGCTCTCCTCAACACCATCTTGTCAGCAAAAACAGTTGGAACTCCATAGATGCCATACTTTTCCGCCACTTCTGGAAAGTAGGAGACATCAATAACGTGATGCGCTAATCCGAGCTTTATGGCGACCTTGTTTACTGCATCTACTGCGGTTCTGCAGTTTTGGCATAGACTCGAGACGAAGGTTAAGATTCTCATAGATCCACTTGATCTTCTCTCGATTTGAGACCCGAGCTTTATTGCCAATAGAAAGGACTCGAGCTCCGAATGCTGTGGGATCATGTGGAAAAAGATGCCTGAATTTGCGATTTCAATCCCAGGCAAGTTCATATTTGGCTCTCTCTCCTCTAAAAACTCGTATTCAATGGAATTACTCAAAGTTGCGAGTTTTTTCACGAATTCGAGCATTTTTCTGTCTGAGTAAACCCTCAAAATGATCTTTCTCGGGAGATTTCCAACGATCCTTTCGACAATCTTCTCAGAGAGCATCTCTCCCTTTTGACCAGTAGATTTTTTAAGCTTTTTGCAAAGAAGTAACCATGATCAGCTGTCCCGAGTTGTGGACGGAGTTTTTTGAGAAATACTACTCCGAGGATTTAAACAAGATTGCGTTTCGGATTAAGGAAGGAGGAGATAAGAGAGCTATTCACGTAAATTTCACTCGTGATCTCCTTGTTTTTCAAGAGGGAAGACTTGGAGAGGAGTTAATCGAGAACCCCGACATAGTTCTTGCTCATGCTGAGCAGGGACTTGCGAGGGCGACGAACATTTACGGAATCTCTCTCGAAGGTTGTAAGCCAAGGATTTATTCGCTGCCCGCTACGAGAAAGATCCTGATAAGGAATCTCAGGAGCTCCCACATCTCGAAGTTTGTTGCAATCGAGGGAATCGTGAGAAAGGTGACCGAAGTTAGACCGAGGATCGTTGCCGGAGCATTTAAGTGCTCAGATTGTGGATCACTCACCTACGTCGCTCAGGAGGAGTCGATGCTAAGGTATCCGTATCTCTGTAGGTGCAACGGTAAAAAGTTCATCTTCATACCTGAAGAAAGCCTTTCAGTTGACAGCCAAAGGGTGAAGATTCAGGAGTATCCCGAGAATCTTCGCGGCGGAGAACAACCGCAAAGCATAGATGTGATCTTAGAAGGTGATCTCGCAGGTATCGTGAATCCCGGAGATAGGGTTGTGATCAACGGCATAGTGAGGGCTAGGCCAAGGGGTTTCCAGCAAAGGAAGCTGACGCACATGGATCTCTATCTCGAGGGAAACTCAATTGAGATCGTCCAGCAGGAATACGAGGAGTTCGAAATCACAGAGACAGACAAGGAGAAGATCCTGGCTTTGGCAAAAAGCGATGACATATACGAGAAGATAGTGAGAACGATTGCACCATCGATCTACGGCTACGAAGACGTGAAGCTCGCGATAGCACTGCAGCTGTTCGGTGGTGTTGCGAAGAAGCTCCCAGATGGAACTGAGATCCGTGGCGACATTCACATACTGCTCGTTGGTGATCCAGGAGTTGCAAAGTCACAACTGCTAAAATTCGTCCATAGAATTGCGCCGAGGAGCATTTACACAACTGGAAAGGGGACAACAACTGCTGGATTGACCGCAACCGCGGTTCGCGACGAAATCGATGGTAGATGGACTTTGGAAGCGGGTGCCTTAGTTCTCGCGGACAAGGGAATTGCGCTCGTGGATGAGATAGACAAGATGAGGAAAGAAGATCGCTCTGCGTTGCATGAGGCGCTAGAGCAGCAGACAATAAGCGTCGCAAAGGCTGGAATAAACGCGATACTAAAGGCGAGATGCGCGTTGCTTGCTGCAGCAAATCCGAAGTATGGGAGATTTGATCGTTTTTCGCCAATTGCGGAACAAATCGAATTGTCACCGACTTTACTCTCTCGTTTCGATCTAATCTTCGTTTTAACCGATGAACCTGAGATTGAAAAAGATAAGAGGCTTGCGGAACACATTCTGAGCATTCATCAGCTTGGAGAAACGCTTGAAAAGCTGAAATCGATCAGTGAAGAAACGAAGCATAGGATTGCGAACGTAACTCCGGAAATCGATCCAGAGCTTTTTAGGAAATACATCGCTTATGCGAAGAACTTTTTCCCAGTGCTGAGCGAGGAGGCGAAGAAGAGAATCGAAGACTACTACATATCTCTTAGAGCAAAGGCGAAGGAAAATTCTCCCGTTCCTATAACTGCGAGGCAGCTCGAGAGCATTGTGAGATTGGCTGAAGCTTCTGCAAGAGTTAGATTGAGCGAAGTGGTTACTGCAGAGGACGTTGATAGAGTTACAAAGATAATGGAACGCAGTTTAGCGCAAATCGCAGTGGATCCCGAGACTGGGGAGCTTGACATCGATTTCGCGTTCAGCGGGACTTCGAAAAGACAGAGAGATAGAATTTGGACGATGAAGAAGATCATAGAGGAGCTCGAAGATATGAGCGAAAACGGCGCTCCTGAGGAAGAAGTGGTTAGGAGAGCTGAGAGCGAAGGAATCGATGAAGCGAAGGCAAAGGAAATTCTATCTAAGCTCAAGATCAACGGGGAGATCTTTTCACCTAAGTTTGGTTTCTACAGACTTGTCAAGAAGAGGTGAGTGAAAGTTATATAAAGTCGTGTGCAAAGGATTGCACGATGAAAGTCTTCCGCACGGGTATAATTCCGCTTGATGTGCAGCTTGGCGGGGGTATTCCAAGTGGTTCAGTGGTTGCATTGATCGAAGAGCCTGGCGCTGGGGGGGATGTGTTCTCCTACCACTTCGCAGTAGAAGGTTCGAACGTTGGGGACAACGTTCTTTACATTGCAACCGACGACAGCGCTAAAGACGTGAGGAGATACCTCAGCCTTTACTTCCAAAGGTATCAGGATTTCACGCTCATAAGCCTGAAGAGCAACGAAGAAACGGACGCCAAGGGATACCTGAGAAAGACTATGTATGACGCTCTGAGTGGTGTGAAAACGATAGTGAAGAACGAGAAGTTCGATCGAATCGTGATAAACAACCTCACCTTCTTCTTCTCCCATTACCCTACCGAGGACGTCATATCGCTCATAGAATTCTTCCTCAACGATGCAAGGGAGAAAGACTCTGCATACATTCTCCTTCTTACGAAGGGAATGCTTGAAGAGAGAGCAGAAATTGCGGTGAAGCATCTCTGCGATGGAGTAATCGAGCTCTCGCTCAGGGAAGTGGAAAACGAAATCCAAAGGAGGCTTAAGTTCATAAAGTTCAAGGGAATAATAGTGCCAAGGGCTGTGATGAGATACGAACTCACGGACAAGGGCGTGAAGATGGAGTCAATGATGAGAGTTCTATGAGAATAATTTACGGAACAACCCCAACGAACACAGGTGACTTTGCATGCTTTATCGATCCGAAATTCGTCGTAAGCTTAGACGTTGTAGAGTTTGCAGTTGAAAAAGCCCTTAAAAACTGGGATTCCGGAAAAAGAATTTCAAAGTCGCTCTCAATCGAGATCTTGCTTTACTTTTCCGCAACGAGACAAATAGAAATTGCGAAAAAGGTTACCGCAGGCAAAAAAGCTGTTGCTGTTGTGATCGATGAAGATGAATTTTCGAAGCTCGGGTTTATAGAGGAGAACTTCACACCCGAGTACGAGTTGAGAGCGGTTATGGAGCTCTACGAGATCACGGAGGAGGAGTTGGAAATTGTTGGAATCGAAAAGTTACCACTGCTCGTTAAGGAAAGAATAGCGCTGTTTTCATCTTTTGGTGAGTGAATGAAAGCCAAAGCGTATGCAAAGGGAACTATTCTCAACGCCTTGGCGACTGGCGTAGGCAGCGCATTTGCGATAGATCTTACTTTAAGCGTTAAGGTTGAACAAGATTCAGAGAATCGTCTCATCGTCAACGGAGAAGAAAGGGATCCGATTGTTGCTGAAAAAGTGCTTGAAATCTTTGGGATTAAGGCTCGGATAGAGGTGAAATCAGAGATCCCGGAAAAAAGCGGTCTTGGGAGTAGTAGTGCGTTTTTAAACGCTTTGATTTGCGCGCTTACAAAGGATGAAATAATAGCCTCTCGTATTCTAAGGCTTAACGCGGAGTTGTCTTTGAAAGCCGGGATAAGCTACACTGGGGCTTTTGATGACGCATCCGCTTCTTTACTCGGTGGTTTCGTGGTCTCAGACAACAATCAACGAGTTCTTTTGGATTGGATCATCAAGAAAGCGCACGTCGCAGTTCTTTTTCCGGGGTTCAAAAGAGGAAACGTGGACTTCCACAGGATCAAAAAAGAAGG
>JBKBUO010000023.1:0-8854 GCA_046290005.1 Archaeoglobaceae archaeon
CCCAGCCCATCGAGGTAGTTGCCAAACTCGTCTATCTTTTTCCTAATCTCATCAGCGCTTTTCGAGATCTCTTCAGCTCTGATCCTCGCCGATATCAAGCTAAGGTATGCGGGTAAAATAGACGGGGAGGTTAAGATAACTCCTAACTTTGAAGCTTCGACAGCTATATCTGGTGACTCCGAGACAATTCTGTGGTAGATCACATCCGAAGGGATGAACATGAAGGCGAAATCCATCGTATTGTCCTTGCCAACGTATTTCGACCTTATGTCGTCGATGTGCCTTCTAAGGTCGCTAAGAAAAATTTTCCAGAACTTTTCCTTGTCCTCAGCTCTTTCCGATTCGCAGAACTTTTTGAAGTTCTCAAGCGGAAACTTTGAATCTATGCAGAGAAATCTGTTCTCTTCAACGAGAACGCACGCATCTGGAACTCCATTGCCTATGTTCTCCCGAAACTTTAGCCTTTGTGATGGGAACAGATCTCTGAGCAGAGTTTCTAACTGCAGTTCGCCAAACCTTGCCCTCGAAGTCTTAACCTCGAACATGGATTTTAGATCAGAAGTTATGCTTTTCAGATCGCTTGAAGCTTCCTTCAACTTCCCCAAATCCTCTTGAATTCCAAGCTCCTTCAAAGAAGTGGCAAAGGCACCCTTTATGATCTCCGTGTTCTTGGATAGAGTGGATGCGAAGAGGTTTTCAAACGTGCTCGCAGAGCTCTGAATAGTTCTTGCCACAGAATTTTCAACCATAAGTTGCAGATTCGTCTCCAAAGAGCTCAACTTCTTACTCAACTCCTCTACTCTGCTTCTGTAGCTAAGGAGAAGGAGCAAAGCAAGGATCAAAAACAAGGCTGAGAAATATTCTATCATGATTTCACCTCCGCAAGAATTCTCCCGAGTTCACTTAAAAAAATCCTAACATTTCTACCGTTTTTCTCCCTCCTGAGTAGGCCAAGAACTTCGAGTCTCGAGACCAAATGACTGAGTCTCGACCTCTCGTTGAAGAATTCTCTCGAGTTCTTATCTATCGTGGGATTTAGCTTCATCACCAGCTCGTCGAGCGAGTTAAGACCATCGTCGACTGCGGAAAGAACTTTAAGCTGCTCTTCCATCGGAAAGTAGATTGGAAGAATCGGAATTTCGATTATCTGCTCAATTCCTATCTCTTCAAATTTTTCGTCGTATTTTGGTATCGATGTGAATATCCTACACTTTGCTACACAGGCTGAGATATAACCAGCAATCGCCAAGAAGCGGAGCGAGCCTGAAGCGTTGATTATAACCTCTCTCCCCAATGCTTTTTCAGCTCTAATTATTTTCAGAATTTGCACCACAGCCTTTATCAAGTTTCTCTTGTTTATCTCTGTAATCTCTACCTCAAAAACACTACTTAGCTCCTTTTTCAGCTCTTCTGCGACTTTTCTGACTTTTTCCTCACCAGAAAGCTCTTCCTCACCAATAAAAAGAACTATTTTGCTCAAAGGTAACTTCAAGGCGTTTATTGATTCCAAAAGCCTCTCCCTATGGTGCCCGACAAACACGAGCATGGTCTGCACGATCTTAGTCTCCCTCAAATACTTAAACTTTTCGTTCAATTGAACTTTGTTTTAAATTGAATGGCAACGGCTTAGCCAAAAAATAGCTGAGTTTCAACAAGCTTTAATATTCTCGCATTTCCTTCTGCCATGGAAATCGTAATCGTTGGTGCTGGAGCAACTGGGCTAAAGTGTGCTTCGAGGATGAGGAGACTGAACGCAGATGCGAAGATAACAGTAATTGATAAGGGAGAAAGGATTTCTCTTGCGAGATGTGGATTGCCTTACCTTGTCTCGGGACAAATTCATGAAGTTGAAGACCTTAGAAAGACGACCTACGACGTAGTGAGGGATGAAAAATATTTTAAAGACGTCTTCGATGTCGAGGTTCTGACAAAGACAGGGGCTATTGGCATAGAAAGAGAGAAAAGAGTTTTGAAGATTTCTAAAAACGGAAGAGAGGACGAGTTGAACTACGATTACCTCGTGATCGCAACCGGAGCAAAACCCATAAGAGCATTCAGCTCTGACGAAAGAATCCTAACCCTCTTCTCCGCAGAAGACGCAGAAAAAATAATCGAGCTTTGGGAGAACGGTGCTGAGAAGGCTGTCGTAATAGGAGCTGGATTCATAGGACTCGAAGCTTGTGAAGCTTTGAAGTCTCTGGATTTAGATGTAGTTCTCATCGAAGCGCTCGAACAAGTTGCACCAACACTCGACGCTGAAATCGCGAAATTCATAGATGCGCATCTCCGTGAAAAGGGGGTGGAGGTTCGATTGGCTACACGAGTTAAGGACATCGTGGCAAAAGAAAGGTTGAAAGTTGTCACAGAAGAGGAGATAGATGCGGATTTCGTTGTTCAAGCAATAGGAGTTAAACCAAACGTGGATCTTGCTGTAAGAGCTGGGCTCGAGATTGGAGTAAGTGGTGCAATAAAGGTAAACGATTTCTTGCAGACAAGCGATGAGAGGATTTTCGCTGGTGGTGATTGCGTTGAGAATACGCACATCATAACTGGGAAAAAGGTCTACACACCTTTCGGAGATGTTGCAAACAAACACGGTAGATTAATTGCGGACAACATCTTGGGTAGAAAGGTGAGATTTCCAGGAGTTCTTGGCACTTCTGTTTTCAAGGTCTTCGATCTCACGGTCGCGAAAACTGGATTGAGTGAAAAAGAAGCAATTTTGAACGGGTTTAAAGCCTATTCCGTCCTTCTTTCGGCTTTCAACAAGTCTCACTATTATCCCAAGGCTTCAAACATGCGAATAAAGCTCGTTGTTAACGAAGATTCAAGGATCTTGGGAGCACAGATAATCGGTTACGACGGGGTAGACAAGAGAATTGACGTTTTTGCAACCGCTATATACGCAAGATTGACGATCGATGAAGTTTCGAACCTCGACTTAGCCTACGCCCCACCATACGCCCCAGCGTTGGATCCCGTGATAGTTGCTTCGAACGTTGCGATGAACAAACGAGATGGAATATTCGATTCAACACGAAAAGTCCGAGGAATTCTCTTAGACCTTAGGAGCAAAGAAGAGGCTAAAAAGTTTCCCATCAAGGGAGCTTTAAACATACCATTGCTGGAACTGCGCAAAAGGGTAAATGAGTTGCCAAGAGATGCGGAGATAACAACCATCTGTTCCGTTGGGCTCCGTAGCTACGTTGCATCGAGGATCCTTAAGGCAATGGGCTTCAAGGTGAAGTGTTACGAGGGTGGCGTGACTTTTCTTTAAAACTTCATCCCAGTCAAAGCCTCTATTTCCTCCTTCATCTTCTTTGCCCTTTCCCTCGTTTTTTCAGTAAACCATCTCAGCTCTGGGTTTGCGGAGTCGATTCTCTCCAGCCTTTCTAAGAAGCTTTTGAAATCTCGAATCTCAGAACCAAAGACCAAGTTGTCCGCAAAGCTCACGATCTTCTCTTCCAAGGTCACGGGAACATAATTTTTCTCAGGTAAACCGAGCTTTTTCGCTTCTTCCGCAGTCATTCCAGCGCTGAAGTGGCGTTCCGCAATCCTAACTATTTTTTCGTCGACTTCTTCTTTTTTAAGGATTTCAGCAGACTTCAGAAAGTGTTCGAACGGGTCGTGAGTTAGAGCTCTACCGATGTCGTGTAACAAGGCACCGAGCAAAACCGCTTCTTTGTCAACCTTAACTCCATTTTTCTCAGCTTTTTCCACAATTTTCATCGCAAACTCCGCAACTTTTTTGCAGTGCTCTCTAACCGATTTCTCGAGACCATACTTCTCCCAAATTTCTTCTACAATCCTCGGAAGCATGAAAAAATTGTGACGGTATAAAAAATTAAACCAACAACTCTACCCAATCCAAGTCGAGTTCCTTCAGTTTTTCCTTGCTCGGGACACCGTTTATCCACTTTCGGAACTCATAAAACTCTTTAACTTGCCTATTCACATCTGGAACGTTTCCCATTGTTCCGCCTTCGAGCGGTTGAAGCACAATCGCTGGCAAATTATCTTGCTCATCTTTTATTCCACACTTGAGATCGTAAACTCTCTTTAGCGTTAGCATTCTCTCCCCCGCCTTTGCAATGCTCTCAACAGTGAAATCAAAGCCAGTCGCAAATCTAAGCAAATCGGCGAAGATCTTTGGAGTTACAGGCATGAAAGCGCACATCGTCGCTGCATTGAAAAGCTCTGTAAAGTTCTGAACTTTTGCAGTCAAAATTCCCTTGCCTTCGTTTGCAAATCTATCGCTTGAAATTATCCCGTATTCCTCTATCACCTTCCCCATCTCGTATAGATACATCTGATGCGGCAGATGACACGCTCCGCGAACGTGCACAGCGTATGCGCATGCGAGAGAAGAAAAGGCTCTTGCGTCGTGCATTGGAATCTCAAGTCCCTTTACGTGGGCCCCGTAGCCCTTAAGGTTGTACTTGTTTTCCAGATATCTCACTCCCTCCGCAAGCTCGTTCCCAAGCCCTTTTCGCATTGCGATGTCGAAGATTAATTCTTTAACTCTCTCAGCATCGCCCCACTTAACATTGAAATTTCCAATGCCCTTTTCCGTCATCCACATTGCAAAGCCAAGCGTAACACCGGTGGAGATAGAATCCATCCCGAGATCGTTGAGGATGTAGTTGAACTCGACCACGGATTCAAGATCGTCGATCAACAACAACGAACCAGTGGACGCGACAGTTTCATACTCAGGACCGTGTATCTTCTTTCCTTTGAATTCAACAACACGCCCACATCGGACTATGCAACCTAAGCAACCATCGTTACCGCGAAGAATTGAAGCAGCCATCGCTGAACCAGAGATCTTGCTTGCCCCTTCGAACGTTCCCTTTGTGAAATACTTGATTGGCAAATCCCCAAAACCCTCCGCGGTCTCAACGTATCCTGAAGTCCCAAGCTCTTTGAACATTGTGCAGGTAAAATCGTTCTTTATGATCTCTATAAAGCTGTCCACAGTTTCTTTAAAACTCTTTTCGTCAGCAAGTTTTATATCAAACTTATCCTTCGGATCATAGCAAACAGCAATCCCCTTGAGCTTCTTTGCGCCCATGACTGAACCGATTCCAGTTCTGCCAGCGTGTCTTGAGTTGTCTACCTGAACACAGGCAAATTTCACGAGATTTTCTCCCGCGGGTCCGATTACTGCTGTAGAAACGCGATCTCCTACTTCTTTTTCGATTATCCCTTGGGTCTCGTAACAACCTTTACCCCAAAGACCGCTTGCGTCGATGAACTCTACACCATTCGAATCAACCTTGATGTATACTGGTTTCTCGCTTTTTCCAACGATTACCAAACCATCCCATCCTGCGAACTTTAGATACACCGGAAGCTTCCCGCCCGAATTTGACTCGCCCCAGATGTTTGTCAGCGGACTCTTAGCGCAGAACGCGATCCTACTTGTCCCAGGCGTTGGAGTTGCGGTTAATGGACCAGTCATAATCGCCAAAGGATTCTTTGGCGAAAATGCGTCGACTTCAAAGCCCCTAAGTGCATAATGGATCTTAGCAGCCAATCCAGCGCCACCAATGAATTGCTCCGCATCTTTTTTATCCAAAGGTTTTTTTGAAAATTTTTTGTTCTCGAGATCTATCCAAAGAATTTTTCCACAGTAACCAAACATTCTCACCACCTCAGAAATCGATTTCTATACCTTGAAAAGCGTATTCGTAGATTTTCTTCGTTTCTTCATAGTCTGGAACCCTTGGACTCATGGCAAGGCTTACATCGTTTAAAGTAGCCATTATTAGGTTTTCGAGCTTTTCACTAAATTCTTTATCGTTAACGATTTCCGAAATTTTCGTGGGAACACCGATTTTCTTCATGAGTTCAAAGATCCCCTTTATAAGGGCTTCCATGTCCTCGAGACCGATCTTTTTGGAAACTCTGTCTAAAATGCTCTTTGCATCTCCAGACCTTCTATAATACTGTAGAACGTAGGGCAAAAATAGACCAACGCTAACTCCGTGGTGGAGTTTAAAGAAAGCACCAAAGCTATGACCAAGTGCATGGATTAGCCCTACTTGGGAATTTCCAAAACCCATGCCCGCCATTGTTGCTGCGATGTGCATCTTTGCCCTTGCATTCAGATCGTTAGCATAAGATCTCTCGAGATTTTCGAGGATTAACTCGAGTGCTTTCTCACACATCGCATCGCTAAAATCGTTTCTCCATATCGAAACCAAGCCCTCGATCGCATGCGTCAGCGCATCCATTCCAGTTCCAGCAATCAGATAAGATGGCATTTTTTCCACGATCCTGTAATCCAATATCGAAACGTCAGGGATTATCTCTTTGTTTGCGGGTGTCATTTTCCTGTTCTCCGCTTTGTCTGTTAGAACGCAAGCCCATGTTACATCTGCTCCAGTTCCGCTTGTCGTGGGAATCGCGATGAGTTTGGACTTCTTCTTGTATCCGAGTTCGAACAAGTCCACGAAGGGGGTAATTCCGACTGGGTCGATATCGATCTCCCTTAGAATTCTCGCCATTTTTGCGACGTCGATAACGCTACCGCCCCCAATTGCAATTATCAACTGCGGATCGAATTCCTTAGCGAGTTTTGCGCACTTAAAAGTCGTATCCAAACTTGGCTCAGGTTCGACTTCGTCAAAAACGGCAATTTTTGACGCCTTTAATCTCGAGCTTACCATTTCTACATAGTTTAGCGTGGCTATCGATTTGTCCGTCACTATAAGAACTCGATCTGCGGTCTCAAAAGAGAGAGCTTCAATCGCATCATCGCCGTATACTACTGCCCTAGGACACGCAAAAGTCCACATTCTACCACCTCAAATACCACTATCAACTCAGCTAAAGGTCGATATTTCAATCTATCGATTTTAAATGCGAAATTTTGCTCACTTATGAGTGCAAAAAATTGGCTACCTCTTGTCTCTAGGCATGCAGATTATCTCCTTGATTTGTGCATCAAAGAAGTTGTTCATATGCGCAGGTCGAATTACTACTGCGGTGTCTGCGCCCCGAGATCTTCCACCGATTGCCACGACTTCACTCATTGGAATAGCACCACTGTCAGCAGCCATTACTGCGATTTCGACGCAAACCTTTAGACCGTGGCCAAAGAGAGAGCGAAGAGCTTCTGCGATTGCTTCAACTCTGCTCACTCCACCGAGTTTTCTGCTTATGCTCCTCTCAATTCCCGACAAAATATGTGACTGGCGAACGATCGTGACCCCTTTGCTCCTCAAAAATTCCTCTACCTCTCGAGGCATCGTGTTCTTTCCCTCTTCAAAGAAGCCCGTATGGTAAGTGACTACCACAAGCTTTATTTTGTCGTCCAAGTACTTCAACGCCTTCTTCGCAGTTTCTCCGTAGGAAGAGGCTAAGACCACATGGCTAATTCCGAGCTCCTTAGCCCTTTCAAATGCAAGGGAAAGCGTAGTTTCAGTGTTTTGCTCCCCCGGTTTCTCGAAGTAAACTATTTTCTTTTCAATCATACGAACCACCTTGTCATAAAGAGTATTGCGAGAACCATTAGCACGATTGCGATCAAGCTTGCAAAAATTGCTATTCTCGCATCGCCGAATATTATTGGTATTGGACCGATTAACACAATACCGCCAAACTTTTTCTCAGGCTTTTGAACTTCGAGTCTTTCATGCACTTTCTTCTCAATTTCAAAGTTTTCACGGGTGCTGATATAGGCTAACAGCATTAAAGCTAAGAGCAGAATTGCGGTAAAGATCAGGAGGGGTAAGACCATTGCAAAGTTAGATGCAAAAACAATAGGTATCGGTCCGATGAGAACAACAGCGCCGTATTCCGCGTTGGGTAAAGTTGAGACCACGAATATCGCTATGAACGTTATTGCAAGCGCTAAGATGAACCATCTCACGTTGATTTCTCGTCGAGCAAGGTATAAAAGTATTTGCATGAGCGAAAGTTTTATATACAACAAATTACTAACATTTAGTTAGGGAGGTGAGGTTTATGTGGAGAAAAGGTTGGGTCGATCCGTTCGAAGAGATCAGGAGGACTGTAGAAAGGCTGAACAGAATGTTCGAAGAGTTCGTTCCCGTGAGAGAATTCAGGGAAACTACTGCAGTTGACGTCATCGACGAGGGGGACAAGATAAAAGTGCTGGCAGATCTTCCTGGGTTCAAGAGAGAGGAAATAGAAGTTTTCTTTGAAGGCAACGATTTAGTGATCAAGGCTGAGAGCAAAGAAGAGGGGGAAGAAAAGGGCAAGGACTTTATAAGGAGAGAGAGAAGATACGGCAGAGTTTACAGGAAAGTCGCATTACCAGAAGGGCTCAAAGTTGAGTCTGCGAAAGCGAGCTACAGAAACGGAGTCCTCGAAGTAGAGATCCCCAGAGAAAAGATTGAAAAGAAGATAATCCCGCTCGAGTAATTTTTATTTTTCTCTCATTTAGCTACTAAGATAGCTTCTTTTGATCAAACTGGGTTATAAGTTATTTAATGCCACTCCAACTTTTTTCCGCGAGCTGGGTGTATATCCAGCTTTCTACACGCCTCTTCTATGAGCTCTACTGCTCTATTACGATTTGCATAAAACTCGGATGCACGAATTCTAACAAACTTCCATCCCGCTCTTTCTAATTGCCTCTGACGAGCTATGTCGTAATCAAATCTTTCCAGCCCGTGCCACTCGTCTCCATCACACTCCACAGCTAATCTGTTAACGTCTCCTTCTATAACCAAGTCGATACGGTATCCCGAAACTTCATACTGCGGTATAACTCTATAACCTCTCCTCAGTAACTCCAAAGCAACGTCCACTTCAAACCAGCTTTCATAGGGCTTTGGTTGATTTCCCAACTGCCTTGGTCTTTCTCTAATTTCTTTTTCCA
>JBKBUO010000023.1:8952-13858 GCA_046290005.1 Archaeoglobaceae archaeon
AATTTTTCGAGCTCTTGATACACTTCTAAGGTCTCTTTACGGCTTGAATTATAGAAGAAATCCAACAACTTAAAGCGTAAGTCTTCTGGGCTTAACTCGTCTTCACGAACACTGTGAAAAAGCCATACTTGGTCTCTGGCTCTACTCATTGCGACGTTGAAACGTCAAAAACTCAAAAGAGAGAATCATTTGAGTCTGCGAAGAGCTATTACTAAGCTTTTTGTGCGTAAACCACGTAAAGCGGATCAGAAGTCGAAGTGATTCCAACGTATTTGTCGTAGATCGGTCTGTCCATACCCCTTATTGAGAACGTCTTGAAATTCTTGTAGCCTCCATCTCTGAGCAAGATCTCGAGAACGTAGCCCATCCTCTCGAATTCGTGTAGCTCAGTCCATATCTTGATCACCTTCGGTGGGAAGTATCTATTCGAAAAGCTCGCTGTAAATACGCCCTTCTTCTTGAGAATTCTCCTGATCTCAGCTACTAATTCAAAAGGTTTCACCACATACTCGATTGACAGATCACAAACGACTGCATCGAATTCGTTATCATCAAAGGGTAGCTTTGGATTCTCATTTAAGTCGTGAATAACGTATTCCTTCAACCTCTTGTTTAGCCTCATTTCTTCCTCGTTCAAGCCAAGTCCTACTACCTCGAGCTTTTCATTTTCAGGTATGTGTGATTGATAGCTGCTCATAAGATCGAGGATTTTGCCCTCGTTGGGGAGAACTCTGCTGTAAAGTTCCACCAAATTTTCATGGGCCTTTGAGTCTATGTGGGTCGTAATCCTCGGTTTCTCGTAGAAAATTCTATCACTCGTTTCGTCCTCTCTTCTAAAGGTCTCTGGATTGTCGAACTCGAAATCCGTTGGTAATCCATCGTATCTCACTTGCATACCTGGACCATTCTCGAGAGCTATGCTAAACCAGTCTCTGCAACTCCCTCCCAACTCCAACACTTTTTTACTGACTTTTAAAACCTGAGCATCCAAATGCAAGTCGTATTTTGCTATGGGAACGTTTGTATCGATGACCAAATCATCCTCGCTAACTCCTATTACCCTCACTGGAATGATGTTCTGAGGAAAAACTCCACTTATTCCTCTAAAAAACCCGAAAGGATAAAATCTCCCAATTCTTGGCTTAACCCTAGCCCTAAGACTTGCTGGTGGATCAAACTGGGACGATCTCAGCTTTAGTATCTTCTTTTCTGAGTATTCGAAAATTTCGCCCTTTTTGAAGTCGACGCTGAATGTTTCTCCCTCTTTTCTGCCAATAAGAAGCTCTCTAACCACCTCCGGAAGTAAATTGCACTCCCTCCAGATGTTTATCTTGCATAGATACGTCTCTTCGTGCTCTCCGATTGAGGAGTTCCACTTAAACCTATACAGCACTTCGGCCTTGCTATCTTCCCCTATCCTCTCCATATCACAACACCTTTTTTCGTAGCCACTCAAAGATTATTTGTAAACTTTCATCCCTATAGATCTTACTCTCTTTTGTCTCGCCCATGAATATCCGCAACAAGAGTTTGGAGAAGTTCAAGCTCGAAACGCTTTAATGAAAACGAGCCCAAAACCGAGAAATAGTTTTTAGAAAAATAAAAGATTTTAAACCCGAGATCAGCGAACTTGAGCATCTAATATCTCCTTGCTCGCTTTCTCGGCACAAGCCAAGGCTATCGACATCCCTTTCCTACCAAAGCGGTTGAGTTGGTAGAGACCTTGGATCTCTGAGAAACCAATCACTGGCTTTCCATCGCTTCCCTCGTCATACGTTCCAGCCCACTGTCTCAGTATTGCCAATCCTTTCAGCTTTGGCACGAGGCTCGTGGCGAGCTTTGCGTAATGAATTAGAAAGTCAAGACTGCTACCCATTCCACCGTTTGATTTTCCAACTATCCCACCAACGATCTCTCCACGCATTGACTGGCTAAGGAAGAGCCCGTTAGATATGTGGAGGATGTAGGGGTCGATATATGGTCTTATGCTCTCAGTGACGCAGATCTCTTCTTTCACAACTACTCTCTCATCCTTTATCCCAAGCTTCTCGTTTATCTCCTTGCTCCAAGCTCCAGCGGAGTTCACGACTACGTCTGCTTCATGGAATTCTCCAGTGTTCAAACCTTTAACTCTTCCATTCTCAACGACAACTTCTACCTTTTTGAAATCGTAGATTTCAACGCCCAAATCCCTACAGCCTTTTGCAAGTCCCCAAATAACCGCCCATGGAAATACGACTCCTCCCTTCGGATAATAACTCGCAAATTTGAAAGCACTTGTGTTTATATCTGAGAATATATCCCTGACTTCTTCTGCATGAAGGAGCTTCACCTTTAGCCCAAATTTCCTCTGTAGATCCACTTCTCTAAGCTCTTCCCTACTGTTCGCAAGCTTCAAATACCCCTTTCTTCGAAGCAAGAAGTTGAAGCCGATCTCAGACTGGAGCTTTTCGTAAAGCTCTTCGCTTCGCAAAGCAAGTTTTATTAGCTCTTCATCGTTGAACTGCGCAGTCAAACCACCGGAATTTCTACCGCTTGCACCGTGGAGTAAAAATTTCTGTTCAAACACCTTTACCTTCACACCTTCCTTAGCTAAGAAGTAAGCAGTGGCAAGTCCCGCAATTCCTGCGCCGATGATCGCGACTTTCATTTCTCTTCACCACTCGCCAGAATGTAAAGTGGAACAGGATTCACCGGTGGTCTTTGGGTTGTTATTCCAATCTCGTCGATGCTTTTTCCAGTTTTTTGACTCAGAATTCTGAGAACGTGCATCAAACATCCCTTCCCTTGACAAGGTCCTGTGGTTGCTCCTGTGTAGCGCTTTAGACTTTCGATGTCGTCGTAACCGAGCTCGATTGCGTGCACAATTTCTTCCTCAGTCAAGTCCTCGCATCTGCAAACGACCTTTCTCATTCTCTCACCTTTCTAACCGCACGAACTTCGTAAATCAGCTTAGCATCCATCTCAACACGAACGAGTGAAGTTTGATCATTTCTCTCCGGTGGAAGGACCCAGTTCACAACTCCAATCCCCACCACCTCGCCCTTTCTGTTGAGGAGTTCCACTTTATCTCCTTTTTTCAACCAGGGCAGGAATTCGTATTGCAAGGTCACTTCTCCTTTTCCATCTTCACGGAGTCGGAGCATAAATATCGCAAGCCCTGGGCAGACACGAATGCAGTTCATACAGCCAGTGCACTTCTCGTAATCAACAACTGGCGGATCGTTGATGTTGTTCATCTTCACCGCATCCACTGGGCAAGACTCGTAGCATGGGCTACAGGGAATTGGCTGTGGACATTCGATGTATGCAACGGATTTCTTCTTCATTCTTTCCTCACTCGGAAACGGTGGCAACTCGTTTATTTCAGCATACCCCCTTTCAAGATAGCTCATAACTCCACCTCCGTCGCAAGAATGCATTTCTCAATTCCGCAGACAATTCTCTCCCCAAAAGGTCCCGCTCGGAACTCTTCTATGTCCTTCAACGCCTCTTCCAGCTCTTTCTTCGCTTCTTCGCCACCTAATCCGAGTTCCACGATTGCGTGAATTGCTGCAATTCTACCGTTCATAATCGCAGCAGTCGCTTCTTCAACACCAGCAACGTCACCCGCGATGTAAACACCTTTGACGCTCGTCTCGTTGTACTTGCTCCGCAAGGGAACTAATCCACCGAGTTCTGGAACGAACTTCATCTTACACCCAGCTTGATATAGCAATTCGTGCGTTGGCGACAAACCTACTGCAACGCAAATGAAATCGCAATCTATTTTTTTCTCAGTCCCCGGTATGGGCTTCCATTTTTCATCCAGTTGTGCAATAACCGCCCCTTCTACATGATTTTTGCCCAAAGCCCTCAAAATCGTGTGGCGGACATAAATCGGAACTCCAAGTCTGCGAACTTTTGCAGAGTGAACGAAGTAGCCACCAATTCTCGGCATTGCTTCAACAATCGCCGCAACTTCTACACCGGCTTGCAAGAGCTGATAACTCAAGATGAGCCCTACGTTTCCCGAGCCTACAATGAGTCCACGATTCCCAGGCTTTATTCCATAGACGTTCATCAGTGTCTGCACACCACCAGCACCGTAAACTCCAGGAAGATCGTTGTTTTCGAAAATGAGCGTTCTTTCGTATGCACCCGTTGCGACGACTATTTTCTTTGGAATTATCCTGAGCAACTTGTCCCTATCGACCGCTCCAACCTCTTTGCCATAAATACCAAAAGCCTTCGTTTCCAACCTAACATCGACGTTCGGAATTTTTCTAAGCTCCTCCTCGAGGATTTTCGCAATCTTAATACCACGAGTCCCGGCTTTGTGCTTTGCACTACCAAAGAAACGATGAGTTTGCTTAACTAACTGCCCTCCGAGGAACGGGTTTTCATCGAGTAGCAATACTTTCGCTCCATATTTCCCAGCGTTGATCGCAGCGCTCATACCAGCTGGACCGCCACCGATCACAAGGACGTCGCAGTGGATCTCTTCATAACTTGCGTTCCCTTGAAACTCTTTTTTTGGGGCATTCCCAAATCCTGTCATTTTTCTAAGCTGAGAAAGCACGAAGTCTCGAATCAACTTGTTGTTGAACTTCGTATACTGGCTTCCGTGTGGAAAGACGCGGTCGATTATCTTGTCCGAAATCGCAAATATGTCTCTTTCAGCATTTGGAAATCCGGTTTGCGTCCTTATCTGCATTCCATCTCGCACGTAGACTTTGCAAGTCCTTACATTTGGCACTCCCTCGACTTCCATCATGCAAGCAGAACACTTCCCAATAGCGCAAAAGAAACCCCTTGGTCTGTGCCATCTGAAGGATCTGCTGAAAACTCTGATTCCCGCTGCGTATAAAGCCGAAGCTACAGTTTCGCCTTCGTAAGCTTTTATCGGCTTACCGTTGAAGTATAC
>JBKBUO010000023.1:13956-17380 GCA_046290005.1 Archaeoglobaceae archaeon
CGAACACCAAAAGAAAATCAAAATCTTTCTGATATTTACCCTTTCGGAGTTTGGAATTGACAGCGAATTTCTAAAGTTTTATAAACCCTCTGGTTTCTGCTGAGTTATGCCAGATGATCAAAAGAAGACTATAATAATCGACTATAATAAATGTGTAAGCTGTGGAATTTGCGTCTCGATTTGCCCACACAAGGCACTTGAGGTTGTCAATAGCTATCCAGAGGTCACCGGGACATGCAAAGTCTGCGGATTATGTGCTGGAAGCTGTATAACGAGCGCAATATCGATGTTTGCAACGAAGTTCAAAGACGAGTCCATTCTCGCGGAAATTGCGGAAAGTAACATTATTGCTTGCAGAAGAAAAAGCAAAGAAGGGACGACTTTACTCTGCATTTCAAGGCTTGACATGATCCATATCGCCGAAGCGATTGCAAAACACGGTAACGTAGCGATCATGAGCTGCGGTCCAGATTGCAGAAATTCCCCGGGGGCGATAGAAGCGGAGAGCAAGGTTAAGGCTATGATGATAGCTCTCGAGAAACTTGGGCTTGAAAAAGAAAGAATTTCGATTAATATACCAGCAAAAACCTTCCCCGCTATTAGTATGGAGACCGCTGACATCTTAACTGCGATTGCAAGAGATAGGAACGTTCGTGCGCTCGTTGCGAAGATGAGGAGTATAGTTGAGGAGGGGAACGTTTATCGTGAAAAGATCGATTTGGAGAGATACGAGCAAATAATCGCGAATGCAATAGATACAGCGATAAAGGTTGAAAGGATCTTAAAAGCGGTAGAAGATGAGGCTAATATCTCAACACTTGCTGGAAAAACTGGAATGAAGAGAGAAGAAATTCTCAGCACGGTAATTGAGATGAGAAGACGAGGTTTGGTTGAGGTCAAAGGAGAAGATGAGCTTGCGATCAAGGTGGTGAGATGAGCGTTCTCGTGGTTGGGGGCGGTATTGCGGGAATTCAAGCAAGCTTAGACTTAGCAGACTCAGGGTTAAAGGTTTACCTCGTCGAAAAGTTGCCAGTAATCGGCGGAAAAATGAGCCAACTCGACAAAACTTTCCCAACGAACGACTGCGCAATGTGTATTCTTTCACCAAAGCTAAACGAGGTTGCAAGGCATGAGAACATCGAAATAATAAACAACGCAGACGTTGTTGCGTTAGAGGGTTCCGCTGGAAACTTCAAAGTCAAGATAAGAAAAAGACCGCTTTACGTAGATAGAGAAAAGTGCACGGGTTGCGGGGTTTGTGCGACGCTATGTCCAGTGAATGCAATAGATGAATACAACGAAGGTATGAGCTTTCGTTCTGCGATCTTCTTGCGCTATCCCCAAGCCGTGCCAAAGGTCTTTGCAATCGACAAGAGCAAGTGCATAGGTTGCGGGATTTGCTACAATGTCTGCGTTGCAAGGGCTGTTGACTACAACCAGAAGGAAGAAATAATGGAGCTAAACGTTTCTTCGATCATCCTTGCCCCAGGTGGAAGGCTTTTCGATGCGAGAAGGCGTGGAGAATACGGTTATGGAATCTACAAGAACGTGATAACGAGCATTCAGTTTGAGCGCCTGCTTTCAGCAACAGGTCCCTTTGAAGGACACGTCTATAGGAGCGACGGAAAAGTTCCAAAGAAGATCGCGATTCTGCAGTGCGTTGGATCGAGAGATGAGAAGACGAACCCATATTGCTCATCTGTATGTTGCACCTATGCAACAAAACACGCAATTCTTGCAAAAGAGCATATTCCTGATGCGGAAGTACACATCTTCGCAATGGACGTTAGAACTTTCGGAAAAGGCTTTGAAGAATATGCGAACAGAGCAAAGAAGGAATACGACGTTATCTACCACAAAGCAAGAGTTGCGAACATAATGGAAAAGAAAGATGGGAACTTGCTCATCAAATACGAGAAAGATGGACGAAGTTACGAAGAAGAATTCGATCTCGTCGTTCTCTCAGTTGGTTTTGAAGCAAACGAAGAACTTCGCAAATACTCCGAGATCTTTGGCATTGATTTGAACGAGTTTGGCTTCGTGCTCACGGATACCTTTGCACCAATTGAAACTTCAAAACCAGGAATTTTTGTCGCTGGAGTTGCTTCAGAACCAAGAGATATCCCTGAAAGCGTAGCAATGGCAAGCGCTTCTGCGGCAAAGGCTTCAGAGTTTGCAACTGAGAGAGTTTCTGCAAGAAAAGAAGAATTTCCACCTGAAAGAAACGTAATTGGAGAACCGCCAAGAATTGGTGTTTTCGTGTGCCACTGCGGTATAAACATAGCGTCAACCGTCGACGTTGTTGAGCTTGCGGAATTTGCAAAGACACTCGACGATGTTGCGTTTGCGGATCACATACTCTTTGCCTGTTCTACAGATGCCCAAGAGAAGATAAAGAAGGCTATAAACGATTATGAGCTTAATAGAGTCGTTGTAGCAGCATGCACACCAAGGACGCATGAGTCATTGTTCAGAAGAACGCTGATGGAAGCTGGGTTGAATCCATATCTCTTCGAGTTCGTGAACATCCGAGAGCAATGTTCTTGGGTTCACACAGATAAGGCAAAGGCTACTGAAAAGGCAAAGGCTTTGCTCAGCGCAGGAGTTGGTAAGGCAAGGTTGCTCGAACCATTGCAGTTTGTCGAAGTCGATGTTATCAAGAAGGCTCTTATAATCGGCGGTGGGCTTGCTGGAATGATTTCAGCACTTGAACTTGCAAAACAAGGAATTGAAAGCTACCTCGTTGAAAAAGAATCTGAGCTTGGAGGAAATCTTAGGCACGTCTACTACACAATCGACGGCAAAAATCCACAAGAACTTCTCAAGAAGCTGATCGAAGAAGTTGAATCTAATCCAAAGATCAAATTATTCAAGAGCTCGGTAGTCGAGAGCGTTGAAGGGTTCGTTGGGAATTACAAGAGCAAGATAAAGACCCCGAATGGAGTTGAAGAAGTTAGCCATGGAGTCGTAATTGTCGCAACTGGAGCAAAGGAATACAAGCCCAAGGAGTTCAACTACGGACATCCAAAGGTTATAACACAGGTAGAGCTCGAAGAAAGGCTTGCGAAGGGGGAAGTTCCGAACAGCATTTTGATGATCCAGTGCGTTGGTAGCAGAAACGAGGAGCGTCCGTATTGCAGTAGGATTTGCTGTCAAGTCGCGATAAAGAATGCGCTGAAGATCAAGGAACTCAATCCAGATGCCGAGGTCTTCGTGCTTTTCAGGGATATAAGGACGTATGGATTCCTCGAGAAATACTACGAGAAGGCTTCAAAGCAAGGAGTTGTTTTCGTGCACTATACACCTGAAAACCCGCCAAAAGTCAATGTAAATGGAGAGGAAGTAGAAGTTGAGTTCTACGATGAAATACTCAGTGAGAACTTGATCGCAAAGCCTGAGCTTGTTGTGTTGAGCGCTGCAACTT
>JBKBUO010000023.1:17479-21437 GCA_046290005.1 Archaeoglobaceae archaeon
TGCCAAATGAAGATAACGAGGTTATATCAAAGCTCCTAAAGGTTCCACTCGATGCAAATGGCTTCTTCCTTGAAGCACATCCGAAACTTCGCCCTGTGGATTTTGCAACAGAAGGAGTGTTCTTGGCTGGAATCGCCCACAGCCCAAGGCTAATTCCAGAAACTATTTCACTTGCATTGGCATCGGTTTCGAGGGCTATGATTTTACTCTCAAAGGATAAGCTCGTGATGGATGCCAGCAAAGCTGAAGTAACTCGAGAACGCTGTGACGCCTGCGGGATTTGCGTTAAGGCTTGTCCAGTTAACGCGATCGAAATCGTGGAGTTCAAGACGAGAAGTGGAGTTGAGCTTAAGGCTTCCGTTAAAAAAGCGGTTTGCCTCGGATGCGGAATTTGTAGCGCCTCTTGTCCGAAAGGTGCAATAGTTGTTAAGGGTTTCACGTTTGATCAGATCAAGTCTGCACTCGACAATTTGCTCGAGGTGGTAGTGTGAAGATCGTAACCTTTGCGTGCAACTGGTGTAGTTACGCGGGAGCAGATTTGGCGGGAGTTAGTAGACTAAAGTATCCAGAAGACGTAAAGATAGTTCGTGTCATGTGCTCAGGCATGGTAAATCCAGCTTGGATTCTCAGAGCTTTCAGGCAAGGCGCAGATGGTGTAGTCATCGCAGGATGCCATCCGGGAGATTGTCACTACATGGTGGGTAACTACTACGCGAAGAAAAGATACCTACTTCTAAAAGAGCTCATGAAGTTCATCGGCTTTGAGGATGAACGCCTAAAACTACTTTGGGCCTCTGCTTCTGAAGGAAAGAAGTTTGCAGAAGAAATGGGCTCTTTCAAAAAGCTCATCGACCAATTAGGAGAGCAAAAACAGCTGAGGTGGACGCCATGAACGAGCTTGAGAAAATAAAGGAGGCATTGAAGAACTCGAACGTTGAAAAAATTGTTGCGTTTGTCAGAAGAGAAAACGAACCAAGGGAGGTTCTCAAAGTGCTGAGCCTAAACGAGGTCGATAAAATTTCTTTCTCCCCACTTTCCCTCAACAATCCCGCAAAGCTTCTAATGCAAATCAATGGTAAAGTGGCAGTCGTTGCAAAAGGTTGCGATTCAATGGCGATAAGACAGTTGATCAAGGAAGGAAAGCTAAAAAGAGAGAACCTTTTCATAGTCGGTATTTCTTGCAGAGGCGTTGTTGATTACAGAAAGCTTGCAAAATTTGTGAATCTAAGCGAAGTCAACAACACTGAGCTCAACGGAAACGATCTTGTTTTAAAGCTCAAAGATGGCGAGAAAAGAATTGCGTTTTCAGAAGTCATAGATGAGAACTGCCTTTACTGCGAGCATCCAACTCCGGTTATCTACGATGTCCTAATCGGAGAACAAAGGGAAGGAAAAAGAGACTTCAGCGATATTGAACAACTCGAAAAGTTGAGCAGAGAGGAAAGATGGAACTACTGGATTTCGCTATTCGAAAGATGCATGAGATGCCATGCCTGCAGAAGCGTATGTCCACTTTGCTATTGCGAAGAGTGCATAGTCGACCCATCTAACTTGGCAATCTCACCGATGAGCACCGCAGAAGATAAGGCGAGCTATCCGAGGATTCTTGGCAAAACTGTAAACGCAAGAGATAATGCGATCTACCATCTTCTGCGGGTCCTTCATCATGCTGGAAGATGCGCTGGTTGTGGGGAATGCGAAAGGGCTTGTCCAATGGAGTTACCGTTGAGAATGCTCGAAAGAAAGCTTGAAAAAGTTGTTGTCGAAATCTTCGGCTACGATCTCAACGAAGATGTTCCATTCTTCTCGAAGTTGGACATAGTAGGTGATTGAAATGATCTACGAAGGTGACTTCCTCAAAGATGCTATTTCGAAGCTCTTGGCAGATGGCTATAGGATTTTCGCTCCTTTTAAGGTTGGAGACTTTCACATTTTCCGAGAAATAAGTTCAGCAGAAGAAGCGGATTTTAACTACGTTCTGCCGAGGAACTCTGCAAAGATCGCTGTTTTCCCGCAAAACGAGATCCTAATGGAGTATGGTAATTGGATTGAAAAGATTCCGATAGAAGAAAAGAAAACTGCAATCGTGGGAATTCGTGCTTGCGATGCAAAGGCGATTAAACTGCTTGACAAGCACTTCCTCGAGGGTTTTGTGGATCCATACTACAAAGCAAGGAGAGAGAAGCTTTTGACAATTGCAATTGCTTGCAACAACGCATCGATCAACTGCTTCTGCCAAAGCCTTGGGATAAACCCAAGAAAACCCGAAGCAGATGTAGTGGTGTCTAAGATAGATGGAAGAGTTTTTGTTTCTGCTGACACTGAGATCGGAAATGGCTTCGTTCAAAGCTTCAAATTACGCAACGAGACAAAGGAGGAGCTTGAAATTCGAAAGAAATTCGAAAGCGAAGAACTTGAAATGAGAAAAATCAAATTGGATGTTGAAAAACTTAAGAAAAGCTTCGATAGCCAATACTGGAAAGAAATTGCAATAAACTGCAAATCGTGTGGAGTTTGCACATATCTTTGCCCAACTTGCTTCTGCTTTGACATATACGACGATGGAGAGAAGCGCGGACTCAGGATAAGAGCCTGGGACAGCTGTCAATTCCCATTGCACACCTTAGAGAGCTCGAGCCACAATCCGAGGGCGGAGAAATGGCAGAGGTTGCGAAACAGGTTTTACGATAAGTTCTACTACACGTTGCGCAAAGGCGATTACTACTGCGTTGGTTGCGGTCGTTGCATAGACTTCTGTCCAGCGGGAATTGACATAGTAAGCGTAATCTCGGAGGTGAGATGATGGAAAATCCATACGTTCCCTATAAAGCGCAGATAGTCGAAGTCAAGGATGAAGTTAAGGGAGCAAGACCGATAAAGACTTTTCGAATAAAGCTCGTTGACAGAGATCGTTTTGACTACAAATCCGGTCAAGGATGCTTGGTTTCAGTTTTTGGACGTGGAGAGAGCTGGTTCACGATTGCAAATTCTCCTACTCGTCCAGACCTTGAGTTCAGCGTTCTTAAAACCGGAAAAGTCACTGCAAAGCTCCATGAGATGAATTCTGGAGACGTCGTTGGAATCCGCGGACCTCTTGGCAGAGCTTTCCCACTCGATGAATGGAAGGGAATGAACATAGTAACGATCGGTGGCGGAATTGGACAAACACCTCTGAGATCTATCTACCAATACGTCATAGACAACGAAAAGGACTACGGGGATCTAACGATCATCTACGGCGCAAGAACTTCGAGGGATCTAGTCTACAAAGATGAGCTCTTCAAGCTCATCGAAGAAGGTTACAACGTCCAATTGTCCATCGACAACCCAGAGAAAGACTGGAAATACTTCGTTGGTTTTGTTCCAGACAACGTGAAGAGAATCAAGCCAGATCCAAAGAACACGATTGCGATAACCTGCGGACCACCAATAATGATCAAGATAACGCTTAACGTTCTAAAAGGACTCGGTTTTAAGGAGGATCAGATCTACACGACTCTCGAACGAAGAATGAAGTGTGGGCTTGGAAAGTGCGGGAAGTGCAGAATAGAGAGCTACTACGTCTGCAAAGACGGTCCAGTGTTTAACTACGCAGAACTCTCTGCAATGCTTGAGAAGGTTTGAGGTGGTAAAGATGATCGAGGGTAGAGATCCGAATCTCGTGAAAGAGTTGATCGAACTTGGTGGGGCAGATTTAGTGAAATGCTACCAATGCGGAACTTGCATCGCTGACTGTCCAACGGGCTTTGCAGAGACACCTTTGAGCGCGAAGAAGTTGATACACATCGTAAAGCTTGGGTTACGTGAGAAACTCTTAGAAGAGGAGACCCCCTGGATGTGCGTAACTTGCGGAGGTTGCGAAGAGAGGTGTCCAAGAGAAGCGGAGCCATTCGAGATTGTGCTCGCAATAAGGAGATGGCAGTGCAAGGAAGATGATACATTCGTTCCTTTGGCTCTT
>JBKBUO010000024.1:0-16574 GCA_046290005.1 Archaeoglobaceae archaeon
CTCTTGGTGACGTTCCAGTATTAGGTCTCGCCCTCCTCGGCTTTGTCATTGGAATGCACGAGTCTGTGCTTCGAGCTGGGGTTGCTGAGATAAGCGGAGTAGAAAAAAGGGCTACTGCCTATGGGTTCCTATACATAGGCTCTGGGGTAGGCTTCTTCTTGGGCAGTTTCACAATGGGCTACCTATACGATCTCGCTGTCGAATATTTGCTCATTTTTTCCCTTGTA
The DNA here is from genome assembly GCA_046290005.1 of Archaeoglobaceae archaeon. Lineage (GTDB taxonomy): Archaea > Halobacteriota > Archaeoglobi > Archaeoglobales > Archaeoglobaceae > WYZ-LMO2. The sequence continues at coordinate 228 of JBKBUO010000024.1, forward strand.
ATCGAAGCCCTTGCCGTCTGCTTCTTGATTCCATTGATCAGACAAAATAAAAGATGAAATTTTTAGATCTGTCAATTAGGATATCCGCCGTTGTCAGCAGGCTCAGGAAGCATACTCCTATGAGGGATGAGATGCGATGGATAGAAGAATCGTTGCTTTTCTGAACCTTCAGATGCGGGGAATCGTTCTCTTGAAAGCCTTCGATGATTTTGAAAGGGAAGGGCTACGTAGTCTTGAAAGGTTAGCTGAGAACCATTCGATTACTTCTTCACCCTCAGAGATATTTCCAGAATCTTCTTGATCGCTTCGCTCAGAACTATGAAAGACCTTTCGCATGGCTGAGGATGTGCTTTACAGAAGCTTTTATTATCTCAATCCCAAGTTTTACCGCTCTTTTTGATCCCGGGAGACAGAAGATAACTTTTCCATTAATAACGCCAGCGGTAGCCCTTGAGAGAATTGCGGAGTAGCCAATTTGCTCAAAGCTCCTCAACCTGAAGATCTCCCCGAAGCCGTCAATCCTCTTTTCGAACACATCTTCAAGGGCTTCGATCGTCAAATCTTTTGGATTTAAACCAGTTCCACCCGTTAGAATGCACACATCCGCTTTAGCGAGGGATTCGAAAACCGCTGATTTTATCTGGAACACGTCGTCAGGAACGAGTTGGTAGTCAACGACCTTATCTTTGAACTCGTTCAGGATTTCTTTTCCAGATTCGTCGTCGCTTGGAATGTTTTCCTTGCCCTTTAGGTTCCCATACCTTTGAAACCTTGATGAAGATACCGTGATTATCGCGACCTTGTAGTCGAGCTCTTTCTCGTGCATCAGAGCCACCTCTCCAATGTGAACTGTGAGGGCTTAAACCTGAGCTTTTCAAGCGCTTTTTCAACCCTATCTTTGCTAAAGTCGTGCCCTTCGCAGAGCATCTCCACGATTTTTTCTTTTTTCGGCTCCTTAAATTCAATAACATAGTCTTTGGTCACCTTCGGATTCAAGAAAAATTCCCTTATCGCCTCCACGTTCTCGATCTCAGCCTTAAGGACTTTCAGAACCCTGAAGATATCTCCGTGTGCCTTTATGTAGCTGTAAGCCTTCTTTGCCCCAACTCCATGAATTCCATCGTTGTAATCCGTCCCGCAAAGAATTGCGATGTCGATCAACTGCTCTCTCGTTATCCCAAGCCTTTTTAAGTTGTCCTCGAGCTGGATTATCTCGGGGTTAACGTCTACATAAATGTTTTTTCCCGGCAACTTTCTCTTCCCCGTGATCGCAAGGTTCCTTGCCAATCGAGGACTACCAAAGAGCAGAGAATCGTAGTCTTGGCTACCAACGAAGTCCGCATCACCTCTCGCTACCATATAGGCAGCTTGTGCTTCGCCCTCGCTTGGAGCTTGAACAACTGGGATGCCCATGTAGTCGAGAAGTCTCTTCGAACTCTCTAACACGAACTCGTCAACTCTTGCAGAGGCTTGTGCATACTTTTTCGCGTACTCTTCTCCAGCTTGAACTGCGACAAGCCATTTCTCTTCAGCCTCAAGTCTTTTCTTTTTCCTCTCTTCTATCTCCATTTTCTTGAACTCCGGTGCCTCTCCATCAAAAACGAAAATCGGTTTTATTCCGATCTCAAACATGTTCGTCATTCTGTAGAGGATTCCGGAAAGATGCGAGGTGATCCTACCTTCAGAATCCTTAAGTGGTGTCCCATCGGGTTGCCTGATCGTGCTGAGAAACTGATAGAGAGTGTTGAGTGCGTCGACGGCTATTTTTTTCCCAGAAAACGCAGAGAGCTCAACTTCTGTTCTTTCAAGGAGATCTCCGATGTCTGAGCCCATGAATCTTGTGATCTCAAAACTTTTTAATTTTTCCGAGATGGCGGAGATCGATCTCGAGTTGGGAAATGTTTTAATTCCCAGTGGGACGCTTAAAGCGATGATCGTAGTGATAAACTACGGTGTCGGGAATCTTAGGAGCGTGTTAAACGGGATCAAAGCAGTTCACGGGGTTGCAAAGGTAAGTTCGGATCCAGAGGAGATTACAAATGCCAGTGGTTTAATCTTTCCAGGAGTCGGAGCATTCAAAAGTGCGATTGAAAAGCTGAAATCTTTGAGAGAAAAGATTCCAGATGTCCCAAAACTTGGAATATGTTTAGGTATGCAGCTTTTCGCAGATCTAAGCTATGAGAACGGACTTCACGAGGGCCTTGGATACGTTCCGGGAGAGGTTGTGAGGTTTCCAAGGTTTGTTGGAAAAGTTCCGCACATGGGTTGGAATGAGATAAGAATAAAGGAGGGCACTGAAATCCTCGAAGGCATCGAAGATCGGAGCATGGTTTACTTTGTTCACTCCTATTTCCTGAAAACCGATTCCAAGTTCGTAGTTGCGGAGACGGAGTATGGAGTGACTTTTCCCTCCGCGATTGAAAAAGGTAGTTGTTATGGTTTGCAGTTCCACCCGGAGAAAAGTGGAGACGTGGGGCTCAAGATCTTGGAGAACTTCGTAAGGATCACCAAGCGCTAAGGTCTCTCTGGGAACTATTTCGTGGAAATCTTGATATACCCTTGATTATTAATAGGGCTGATGACCGAAATAACCTTGCCCTACAAAACGCGATCCCTTTGTCCTGAGTGTCTCGCTTTAATCGAGGCTGAAGTTTACGCTGAAAACGGGAAGGTGATGATTAGAAAAGTCTGCGAGGAGCATGGTGAGTTCGAAGATGTGTACTGGGGGGACGTTGAGCTCTTTAAATTTGCTTCTCGGTTTGCAAAGGACGGGAAAGGAATTGAGACTCCCATCACTGAAAAGAAGGTTTGTCCATTCAGCTGTGGGCTTTGTGGTAATCACAAGAGTCATACCGCCTTGTTAAATATCGTGCTCACAAATCGATGTGATTTAGCATGTTGGTATTGCTTCTTCTATGCAAAAAGAGCTGGCTACGTTTACGAGCCAACCGTTGAGCAGATAAGACAAATGGTTAGGATTGCGAAGCAGATGAAGCCGGTTGCATGTAACGCTGTTCAGTTGACTGGTGGTGAACCCACGCTGAGGGAAGACCTGATCGAAATAATAAGGGTGATCAAAGAAGAGGGTTACGACCACGTGCAGTTGAACACGAATGGAGTCAGAATTGCGAGGGAAGAAGATTTTGCGAAGAGGGTAAGGGAAGCGGGAGTCAACACAATCTATCTATCTTTCGATGGGGTAGATGAGAAAACGAATCCTAAGAACCATGCAGAGATTCCCAAGATCCTCGAGAACTGTAAGAAGGCTGGACTCGGCATAGTTTTAGTTCCGACGATAATAAAGAGTGTGAACGATCACCAGCTTGGAGACCTGATAAGATTCGCTGCAAAGAACGTGGACGTTGTTAGGGGTGTAAACTTCCAGCCCGTAAGCCTCGTAGGTAGCATACCAAGGAAGGAAAGGGAAAAGTATAGGATAACGATCCCAGATTGCTTAAAAGCGATCGAGGAGCAAACCAATGGGGAGATAAGTAGATACGATTTCTATCCAGTGCCAAGCGTTACTCCGATCTCGAAGTTCGTGGAAGCGGTGACCGAGAAGCCGCAGTATGAGCTTACAGCGCACTTTGCATGTGGAATGGCTACCTACGTTTTCGTTGAAGATGGAAAGATGATTCCGATAACGAGATTTGTCGACGTAATGGGTTTGCTCAATTTCGTTTCAAAGAGGGCTGAGGAGTTGAAAGGAAGCAGGATAAAGTCTTTGAAAGCCTTAAAGGATCTAATGGATCTCCGGAAGTTCATAGACTCATCGAAAGCTCCGAAAGGGATGAGTTTGGCGAAGATACTCTTCAATGTTCTTGTGAAGCACGACTACTCTGCTCTTGGCGAATTCCATAAGAGAACGCTGTTCATAGGTTTCATGCACTTCCAAGATCTCTACAACTACGACATCGCAAGGGTTGAGAGATGTGAAATTCACTATGCAACTCCCGACGGCAGAATAATTCCATTTTGCACTTTCAACGTAATTCCCGAGGTCTACAGGGACAAAATACAGGAGAAGTTTGGGATACCGATAGAGGAGTGGGAAAGAAAAACCGGGAGAAAGCTTAAGGACGACATATACAGAGTAGTAAGGCGACCAAGATGAGGGCCTTGTTCATCGGTAGATTCCAGCCTTACCATTTGGGACATCACGAAGTTGTGAAAAAGATTCTGGAAGAAGTAGACGAGCTGATAATAGGTATAGGAAGTGCCCAAGAAAGCCATAGCTTGGAAAATCCATTCACTGCTGGTGAAAGGGTGCTCATGATCTCAAGGGCAATAGAGGAGCTTGGAGCCAAGAGTAGAGTTTACATCATCCCTCTTGAAGACATATACCGCAACTCTCTCTGGGTCTCGCACGTTTGCTCGATGGTTCCCCCATTCAACGTAGTTTACACGAGCAACCCCCTTGTCTATAGGCTTTTCAAGGAGGCGGGCTTCAGGGTTCTGAAGACCACGATGATAAATAGATCAGAATACCACGGCACCGAGATTAGGAAGAAGATGCTCGAAGGCGATGAGTGGAAAAAATACGTGCCAAAAGTGGTTGCAGAAGTCATAGAGGAGATTGGGGGGATTGAAAGGATAAAGGAGATCGCCGGAAGGGACTTTTAATGGTAAATTCGTTTACAATCAAATGGAGGGATTTATATTTCAACGTTGAAGGCGAAAAAATCGTGAAGAGGGCCTTTTTCTCAAAGGTCCCAAAGTTCGATTTCAAGGAGAACGAGTTGTCCGAGAGGCTTAGGAGGTATTTCAGAGGAGAAGAGGTTGAGTTTGAATGTGAGTTCGATCTCAAATTGTCAGCTTTTACAACGAAAGTGCTCGAAAGAGTTTTGAAAATCCCTTACGGGAAAATCTCAACGTATGGAGAGCTTGCGAAAGAATTAAAAAGTTCTCCGAGGGCAATAGGTCAAGCCCTAAAGAAAAATCCGATTGCGGTGCTAATACCTTGTCATAGGGTCGTTTCAAAGAACAGCATCGGCGGTTACTCTTGGGGAGTAGATGTAAAGATGGCTTTGTTAAGGCTTGAAGGAATCGATATCTCTTAGGACCTTTTCAGCGATCTTTTCGCCAATAAGATTTGCAACTTTTCGTGGATTCGCCAACACATCGCTTTTCGTCTTTATTCCCGAGTTGTATAGCTTTCTTGCCCTCACTCTGCCTATGTTCCTAATCGAAACTAGTTCTAAAAGCTCCTCCTTTACGCCGTAGCGAATTCTTGCTTCTAAGTTCGGAAATTTCTTCCCAAACTCGCTTGTTATCCTTGTAAAAGCATGAGCAAGCCATTCCGCAGTTTCACAGAGTCTTTTGAGATCCCCAGGGGCGATCAAGAACTTTTCACATATCTCGTTCTCGTTCAATTCGTTTATCCAATCGTAAATGCATAGGGCAGTTTTAAACTCTCCCAAGAACCATTCGTAGTCGATCGAGTACTCCGAGGGGACATAGGTCAGTTCTTCTCTTAGCTTAAATGCGAGATCTTCGATCCAATCATCGCCTTTTCGAAGGCTGAGCCTTTCCATGTCAGGGGTTCTGCAGATGACGTGAAGCGCTGCAATCTCGCTCAACTCATCGAATCTTTTTGCGCAATCGTAAAAGATGAAACCGGTGAGCGGATCTATGTAAAGCTTAGAGACGAGAGATCCGAGCTTTGTTGGGGTAATTTTTTCTTTGACTTTCACCATTTCCCAATTTTCGAGCTGTCTGATGACCCTTAAGATCTCAAACTCTGGAAAATCGCTTTGTTTTGCAAATAACGTGGCGTTAAAGAACTCCTTTATTTCTTCAAAATCGTTGAATCCATCGCATATCAAAGAAAGGCAGTGAAATCTGAGCTTACTTTCGACTGCGAGCTTTGAGATCACCTTCTCAGATTCACCTTTGATGAACTTCTCAATCGCGATCTCACGATCCTTTTTGCTCACAACTACTATCGCCTCGCCTATCTCATCCATCCCCGGTCTTCCAGCTCTTCCGGCCATTTGCTTGAATTCTGATACCTTTATTTTTCTCGAATAGCCCTCGTAGCGGTATAGACTCTTTATTATTACCCTTCTTGCCGGTAAATTCACACCCGCTGCGAGCGTTGGAGTTGAAACGAGTATCTTTATCCTACCCTTTCTGAACGCATCCTCGACGATTCTTCTTTGCCCACTCAGAAGACCAGCATGATGAAATGCGCTACCCTTTCGAACACACTCCGCGAGTTTCTTGCTCATCTCACCATCGTTTTCGTCCAAGATCTCTTCAGCAAGATCATCGCAATTGCAGAGCTTTGCAGAAATATCTGATAGCTTTAAAGCTAAGGATTCTGCACTCTTCCTCGTTGATTCGAAGATTAAAACGCCTTCACCATTTGAAACACAATCTTCAACGATCTCTTCCAGCCTCGCAGTCCTCTTCATCGTGAAGCCATCTTTGAACATTTCAAGCGTGTTATCGCAAAAGATTCCGTAGAACAAGGGCACTGGACGCCAATCGCTTTGCACGAACTTAGCGTTCAACCAATCTGCAATCTCCGCAACGTTTGGAACAGTAGCAGACAGTCCAAGGATCCAGATATCGGGCTTCATTTTTCTCATCTTCGTTATGAAGACCTCCAGCACGTGTCCCCGATCGTCGGAATCCAGGAGATGGATTTCATCGACGACGAGACAAGTAACGTCTCGAAGCCAGAAAGAACGATTTCGAAGCAAAGAGTCCGCTTTTTCAGCAGTCGTAACCACGATGTCAGAATTCGCGAGATGAGCATCGATCGATTCGTAATCTCCGGTTGAAATTCCGACTCTGATTCCGATTTTTTCCCACTTCTTGAAGTTCTCGAACTTTTCGTTTGCCAAGGCTCTTAGCGGTGTTATGTATAGACACTTCCCTCCTCTCAGTATCTCGCATACCATTGCGATTTCTGCGACAAGCGTTTTTCCTGACGCAGTCGGGACTGCAAGGATGAGATTTTCCCGATTGAAAACGTATGGCAGGGCAAGTTCTTGCGGTGGAAAAAGCTCTTTGATTCCATTCTCCTTTAGAACTTCAACAGCGTAGCTTGAAATCTTGTCTTTAAGCGACTCTATTTTCACAAAAAAATTCGAAGACATTAAAGATAAAACTTTTTGTGGCAAGTCTATAGCTCCGAAATCGCAACCGCGATTTGGTTAATCGCCTCTCTACCTGCTCTAAGCAATGGGTAAAAGTTCAAAAAACCATGGATCATGCCCTGATACCTCACGATTACAGCTTCGGAACCATGCCTCCTCATCAGCTCTCCATACATCTCCCCCTCATCTCTAAGCGGGTCGTATTCCGCTGTCATTATCAGAGCTGGTGGTAGATTGCTGAGATCTGCGAATATCGGCGAAGCCAAGGGGTTGTATTTGTCCTCCTCACTCCTTAAGTATTGCTCCGTGAACCACCGCATGATTTCGGTTGTTAGAATTCCGTATCTGTCTCCGAACTCAAGCCTTGAAACCGTTGGAAAAACCATGTTCACAACTGGGTAAACGAGGATCTGTTTTTTGATGAAGTTCTCCCCTTCATCCCTCGCGATTAAACTCACCACCGTTGCTAAATTACCACCTGCGCTATCTCCTACTACCGCTATTTTGTCCGCATCGATCTCTAAATCGTTCGCGTTATCCACAACCCACTTAAGTGCATCGTATGCATCGACCACAGCACTTGGGAACTTGTGCTCTGGAGCTAAGCGGTAATCAACTGAAACGACTGTCGCGTTTGCAATCCTTGCAATCCTTCTACAAACCGGATCGTAGATATCGATGTTTCCAATCACGAATCCCCCACCATGGTAGAAAACAATTCCAGAGCTCCAACGCTTTTGGCGATAGATCCTTATCCTTATCTCGCTCTCTCTTCCTTTTATCGTTCTATCCTCGACTTCAGCAACGTCTTCCTTGATCATGGAGACAGCGGATAGAAATATTCCGTTAACCTTTTCTCTGTAATCTTTGGCAGATACAGAGGCGTCGAAGGACAAATCGCGGAAAAATCTTACCACAGGAAGAATGCTCCGATCCAAGGGCATCGCTAAGACTTGTCACAGATATAAATAATTTTTGCAGATATCAGTAAAACTCGACTCCGGTGAGCATTTCGTTTAGCAAGTTCTTTATGAATCTGCAGTTTTGTCCCTCTTTGAAAGCGTCGTTTGAAAACACGTCTGCGGAGAATACCGCGAGGTTATCTCTACGAACGGCAAAAAGAACGTTTTTTCCAGCTCTGAAGACTATGTCGTGTAACATGACCTTTGTATCTCTATTCCCGTTCAATACTACCTCGCAACTGTCTCTTGGCTCAAGATGATAGGCGTTTAGCGCGAGAACTTCATCAACCCCGCGGAAATATTCGAGTTTTCCCCTCATCGCAGTTGCTTTCAGCAGTATTTTATCTGCAACGAACAGGAAATCGTTTTTCAATGGAAAAGGTGAAAAAGAGTCTTTTTGGACATGAAAAATGAAAATCTTCGTCTTTGAAAGGCGTGAAATCGCAGAAATCTCGCTTTGTTCTGGATTTTTTAAGTAAAAGAAGATGTCAAAAGAGTTTTCGATTTCTGTAAGCTTTGGAAGCTCTGAATCCAACCTCTCAGCAAGTTGGACGTGGTAGTCGTTTAAAAGACACTCCTCGAGTTGCTTGAACCGGTGCCAATCGTTAGCACTGGCTACGATCAGAGCAGATAGCATAAATTTCAACCGAACAGGATTACATAAGCTTTACCAAGTTCTGTTAGGCTAACTCTAAGATTTTTGCCCTTTCTCTGCGTCATAACGAGGTTGTCTTCAGCTAATTCGTTGAGATGATACGTTATCTTCGCTCTTTGGGCCATGTATTTTTTCTGATCTTCTGTTCTGCCCTCTAATAGTTCTATGAGACGATTTATCGACTCAACGCTTCCCCCGTCGTCGAACAAAATCTTCAGGATTCTTATCCTCTCTTGATTGTAGCTCTTAGCTGGTGGCGTTTGAATGAAACCCGCTTTGGAATCGAGCATCATGTAGATCCTTACCTTCGATATCTGTGCAGAAAGCAAAAAGGCGACCGCGAGATTTTTATCTGCATCACTTATGTTGAGGAAAACTGTGTTCTTTTTTTCCGTCTCCTCCCTTATCAGTCTTAGCAAATCCCACGTGATCTCGAAAACGTTTCTATCTTCAAGGTTCAAAGTCTTTGTCTCTATAAGCGATTTTAAGATCCCTTGAAGGTCTTCGACGATCTTCAATGCCTCTCTCCTCCTGTAAACGAGGTAGGCACGATGAATCGGGTATCCAATCGTCTTAATACTCTCCAAGATTGCACTCTGATTTGAATCAACTGCGATCACGTGAACGAATTCAGACATGTTTTATAACAAATTTTTGTTGTTTAAAAAATTTTCTGTTTTGAGAAGTTTTGTTTTGTCGTCAAGCCTTTCTCTATCAATCGAAGACGACAAGCAAGAGTCGAGCAATCATTTTGAAAGCTTCTTTCGCCTTCTACAAAAGATAAATCGCAAATTTTGCGCAAAAAACGAATTTTTTAGGTAAAGGATGTCGATTCACCCCCGATCGCCCAGCCTTTTTTCAACGTATCTACCCCTTTCTTCAATTTCTTCTGCCCTCCTTATCACTTCCTCTCTCCCCAATTCGAGATAACCTTCGATGAACGCTCTTTTTAAATTTTCCCAGTTTTCAAAACCAGCTTTCAAAGACTCGAAGTAAACGTGCACATCTACGCCTTTTGCCTCGATTCTGTTGTCGATAAAGGCTAAACCAAAGTCAACAAAATAGATTTTACCGTTACTGAGGATCATGTTCATTGGTGTCACATCTCCATGAACTATGTTTGCATTGTGCATTTTAGCGACAAGCCTTCCTATTTCTCTGCTTATTTCTTCGCTCATGCATTCCTTCACGGGAGTTCCGTGTATCCTCTCCATGACTATCGTGTCGTTTTCAACGTCGAGAACTATGGGTGTTGGAACCCCAAATCTTCTTGCAAGCGAAATAAACTTAGCCTCAGTTCTTGTCCTCTTCAATCTAAGCATTTCGTCGATATCTCTGATCCTATACCTCTTCACTCTCCTCCTCTTCACGACAACATCGCCGATGACAACTTCAGCCTCCCCGCCGAGGTAGATCACAGAAAAAGTCTACAGCAGATTTTAAAAATTTTCAGTTCAGAAAGAGAGAATTTCGGCGAATAGAGGGATCGATCAAGACGTCGTAAGGTTTAAATAGGAAATTTAGTAACTTCTTTGGGATCTACGATGAACTTTTGGGCTTTAGAAGTTGAAGAAGTTCTTCAGAAGCTGGAAACAAATCCCAGTGGTCTGAGTCGGGCTGAAAGAGAGAGGAGACTCAAAATTTATGGTCCAAATGAGATAAAAGTAAAGGAGAAAAAGTGGTTCGAGGTTCTCGCTAAGCAGTTCATAAACCCTCTCGTTCTCGTGCTTATAGTTTCGATGATAATTCTTGGCTACTTAGAGCATTACCTCGAAGCGGTCATAGTATTCGCGATAGTAATCCTTGGAGCAATCACTGGTTTCTTCCAGGAGTGGAAAGCTGAGAGCATAATGCGAGAGCTCAGGAAATTTCTGATTCCAAAAGCTCTTGTAGTCTCTGAAGGGAAAATGGTCGAGTTGGAATCGAATTCACTGGTCCCCGGGGACGTGATAATCGTTGAAGCGGGGATGAAGGTTCCTGCGGATGCAAGGATTATAGAGAGTAGAGAGCTGAGCGTAGATGAGTCGATGTTAACTGGGGAGTCTTTTCCAGTTTCAAAGAACAACAAAAAGGTTCCAGAGGATGCGATCGTTCCTGAAAGAACTTGTATGCTCTACGCCGGCACCACCGCTACTTCTGGTTGGGGGAAAGCGGTAGTTGTTGCGACAGGCGAAAGAACGGAGATGGGAAAGATCGGCAAGGGACTTGAGGAGAGCGCTGAAACCCCTCTGCTTAGAAAAATACGAATCTTTGCAAAACAGCTTACGATTGGAATAATAATCGTTTCAGTTGCTATATTTTCGCTTGGACTCTATAGAGGTTACGACACGACTTATTCCTTCCTATCTGCGATAAGCTTCGTAGTTGCGGTAATTCCAGAGATACTCCCCGCAACCATTACGCTCGCTTTAGCTTTTGGTGTAAGAGAAATGGCTAAGAAGAACGCCTTGGTAAAATCTTTGCCAGCGGTGGAAACACTGGGAAGTGTGACTGTGATCTGTTCAGACAAAACGGGAACTCTGACTCAGAACAAGCTGAGGGTCGTTAAGCTGATAACGCCCATGGGGGAATACGAGATAAAGGACGGATTCTATAGCGAAGGCAAGAAGGTAGAGCTCGGAGAAGATGTTAGAAAGCTAATCCTCGCAGGCTATATGTGCAACAGGGCGGTTTGCGAGGGCGGAAATTGCAGAGGAGATCCGCTTGAAGTTGCGTTACTTGAACTCGCTTTAAAAACTGGGATCATAGAGGAATACGAGATACTCGATGAAATCCCGTTTGATTCGAAGAGAAAATTCATGGCAGTTTCTGCGAAAACGAGGGACGGAGTATACGTGATTGTTAAAGGAGCCCCGGAAGTAGTAGAACGCATGGTCCAAAACAAGATTCCAGAGACTTGCACGCAAGAGGGGATGAGAACCATAGCCTTCGCATTTAAGAAGCTTGAAACTTTCAAGGGCTTCGAGCTTGAGAACCTCGAGTTCCTCGGGTATCAGTGTCTACTCGATCCAGTGAGAGAAGACAGCAGAGAAAGCGTTGAGAACTGTAAATCTGCCGGGATAAGGGTTTTGATGATCACTGGCGACCATCCTGCGACTGCGTTGAAGATTGCGAGAGATGCTGGAATAGAAGGCGATGTGATCACAGGAAAGGAGCTCGAGGGCAAAGATCTTAAGGAGGTGGTTAAAAAATACAGCATTTTCGCAAGAACTACACCAGAACAAAAGCTTGAGATTGTAAAAGCTTTGCAAGAAAATGGAGAAGCGGTTGCGGTCACTGGAGATGGTGTGAACGACGCTCCAGCTTTGAAGAGAGCCGAAATTGGCGTTGCAATGGGTAGCGGTAGTGACATATCAAAAGAAGCGGGCGACATGGTGTTGCTCGATGACAGATTTTCAACCATCGTGAGGGCGATCGAAGTTGGCAGGGATGTATTTAGGAAGATCCAGAGGATCGTTTCATGGATAATACCGACAAACGGTGCCCAAGGGTCGATTGTTCTCGTCGCCTTTGCTCTTGGAATCACGATGCCAATGCTACCGCTCCATATACTGTGGATCAACACCGTGACCTCCGGACTTCTTGGGATGATGTTGGTTTTTGATCCAATGGAAAAAGGGTTGCTAAGGCTAAGACCGACAAAAGGGGAACTTATGACCAAACGAGTCTTCTTTAGGGTAGCCTATATCTCCGCAATCGGCGTTTTGTTAGCTTACTTCCTATACTTCGATACCGGAAAGATGTCTGCAGCTGTCAATGGTCTGATTGCGATTCAGATATGGTATCTACTCACACCACATGTCGAGAAGAGCTTTTTTGAAATGGGACTAAAGAACAGGCATGCGATCTTTGGCATAATCCTGCTGATAATTCTTCAGGTCTACGTCACTAATTTCAGCTCCGTGCTCAGACTTGAGCCTATGAGCCTTGAAGAGTGGACGAAGACCTTTGCCCTCTCCTCCATAGCATTCATTGCCGTTGAGCTGGAGAAAATCGTTTTTAGATTTTTTGGGAAAGAATTTAACAAAAATAAACCCTCTTAACCCTTTTTTATCCCATCAAGGGTAGCTTTAGGCTAAAAAACCTTAGACTTGAGCTTTATGAACTCCTCAACGTTTTTTCTCACCAAGGAGTAATCGTAACCGCAAACAACTGCGTTGCCAATGAGATGACCATTCAAGTTCTTTGGATTAAAGGTCTTTCTTCCCCTAAACAAGATCAAAGTGTCGCACCTGAACTCCTTTCCTTCGACTTCAACTCTTTCAACCCTTTTGTTACCATGGACGTAGACATCGGTTGACTTCTCTCTCTCGACTTTGTAATCTTTCGAAAGAATCCTTTCCAGGAGATCAAGAATCTTACCTTCTCCCGCGAGCAAAAAACTGTTTCCGATCTTGTAACCTTCAGAAATGAGTTTTATCGCGGTTTCTGGGGAAAAAATACCTGCAGGTCTCTTTCCAAAGACCCAAGGATTGCGATCAACAGCCCCAGTGGCGATTATCGCCTCATCTCTTATGACTTCTGTTCCACGCGGTGTTAAGACCTTTACGGGATTCGTGGAAACAACGCACCCCTTTGCGACGTTTAGATCTCCCAAAATAGACTTCATTTCATCCAAGAAGCTCCCATAATATTCTTCAAGCTCTGGGATTTTGCTGAAGATCGCGAGCTCTCCTCCCACCTTCTTGAACTCAAAGATTCTGGGGTTGTAGCCTAATTCGATCAATCTTTTTGCACAGATAAGTCCGCTGTAGCCAGCTCCAACGATCACAACCATGCTATATCTCCCCCCTCGCTTTCCTTTGGCACTATTTTTCCGATCAGCTTTATGATCTCTGCCTTGCACTTTTCGCAATCCATTCCCGCCCACGTGATCTGTTTCGCAGCATCGAAGCACTTAAAATTCTCCACGATCTCCAAAATCTCCTTTTTCGTTACCATGTTACAGAGGCAAATGATTTCATCGTCTTCGAGGGATTTGCAGAACTCTTCTTCCATCTTCGCTCTTCTCGGCAAACTGACAATTCTTTCCTTTTTCCGCAGTTCAAAGTGATTCGAGACCATCTTTAAGACCATCTTCGCTATCGCTGGCGCAGCAGTTAACCCAGGGCTTTGAATCCCTGCGACGTTTATGAAGCCATTCACGGGCTCATTTATCACGAAGTCACTTCCCGCAATCGATCTCACGCCTGCGTATACCGCTATTATCTCCTTTGGAGTTTTTTTGAACAGTGGAGCGAATTTTGCAATTATCCCATCGATCTCATCTCTTTCAACGCTGGTATCTTCCTTGCTATCGACATCTATCAAATTTGGACCCCAGAGCGGCTTTCCGTCGAAGCTGAGCAGAGCTCCCCCTCCTTTCGTCTTCTTGTTTGGCTTTAGCGGTATTGCGACGACCAAGTGTTTCGTAAACCCTTTTTCTGCGAAAACAACGTGCGAACCTTTACCGGGAATCATTCTAATCTCGTAGCCGACCATCTTCGCAATCTCATCTGCGTAAATTCCCGCGCAGTTTATCAAAACTCGACTTTCAAAGTCACCCTTGTTGGTTTTTACGACGAATCGGTCTTCCTTTCGTTCAATTCCAACGACTTCGCAACCATAGATGAATTCGACGCCATTGAGCCTTGCAAATAGGCAAGCCCTTGCAGTCATCTCGACGGGGTTCACAACCCCAGCGGATGGTATGAAGATACCCCCGTAGACTTTTTCATTGAGGTTTGGTTCCATCTCGAGCAATTTTCTTCTTCCTATCGGCTTTGCGTTTACCCCATGCATTCTTAGATACGAGGTTATAAAAGGGATGGCGAAGAAGGTTATCAGATTATTTGCAACCGTTATCAATCCAACACGCTTAAACTCAAACCCGAGCTCTTCTGCTTCTGCATCCATCATCTTGTTTCCTTCCAAACAAAGCTTACTCCTTAAAAGTTTGAAGGGCAACTGAAATGGGTGAATAATCCCAGAACAAGATTTGGTTTGCTCCAATCCTGGAGCAAGCTTTTTTTCAAGAACCAAAACATCTAAATCGAATTTTGAAAGCTCCTTTGCAATGAAGCTACCCGTAACCCCAGCTCCTATGATTACGATGTCTTTCAACGTCTCACCGCTTGGAGGTTGTCGAAGAATATTTATGCTTTTTCTGGGAAGAAGGGTTAAGGTGATCCAATGGGCTACGTTCTCGGAATCGATGCAGGCACAACCGGTGTTAGAGCAGGTGTTTACTCCTTTGAAGGAAACCTCGTCGCTCAGAGCTACGTTGAATTTCCGAGCTACTATCCAAATCCAGGATGGGTTGAGCAGAACGCCGAAGACTGGTGGAAAAGCGTTGTAAAATCATGCAATTCTGCGATAAAGCTTGCAAACGCGGAAAACGAAGTCTTCGCAATTTCAGTTGCAAACCAACGTGAAACCATTGTGCCAATCTCAAAAGAAGGAACTCCGCTTACGAAGGCTATAGTTTGGCAAGATAGGAGGACGGTTGAGGAGGTTAGGAGAATAAGTTCGATAATGGGTGAGGAGATCTTTAAAATAACGGGTTTAAAACCAGATCCATACTTTTCACTGCCGAAGATATTGTGGTGGATGAAGAATTGCTCTGAGATTGTTGAAAAAACTTGGAAATTCATGCTCGTCCACGACTACATAGTTTTCAAGCTCACTGGAACTCCAGTCACAGATTTCTCAAACGCCTCGAGAACTATGCTGATGGATTTGAAAAGGCGAGAGTGGTCTGAAAAGATAGCCGAAACCTTTGGTATTGACTTGGACAAGTTTCCAGAGATAATAAGCGCAGGAGAAGAGATTGGAGAGCTTAAAAGCAATGAAATTGAGTTAAGATCAAAGCCTATAATCGCAGTTGGCGGTGGGGATCAGCAGTGCAGCGCTCTTGCTCAAGGAGTTGTGGAAGAAGGAAAAGTCAAATCAACGACTGGCACTGGAACTTTTATGATCGCACCCGTTGAGAAGATGCACGGCGGCGATCTGATCTATTCCGCGCACGTAGTTCCAAGGATCGTAGCCGAGGTGAGCATATTCACGACTGGAAGTCTTCTTGAATGGGTAAAAAGAAACTTCTTTCCAAACGATACCTACGAAGTCCTCAATGCAGAAGCAAAGGCTTCTGGAGTTGGAGCTCGTGGGCTTATGATCTTTCCGTTCTTCACAGGCGCTGGATGTCCGCATTGGAGGCCAGAGGCGAAGGGGGCGATTTATGGACTTACCTTGGGGCATTCAAGGGGAGACATCGCAAGGGCAGTGATGGAAAGCGTAGCCTTTGAAGTGAGAACAAACGTTGAGGTGATGGAAAGCCTTGGCATAGAGGTCAACGAGCTTCGCCTCGACGGTGGTGCAGCGAGAAGTCAACTTTGGAATCAGATATTTGCAGACGTGTTAAGAAAGCCCTGTCTTGTCTCTGGAGACGTTGAAGCAACAGTAAGGGGTGCAGCGATGCTCGCTTGCCTTTCCTTAGACTTTTCGCTAAAACAAGTTCTTGAGAAGTTTGTTCCAGAATTCACAACCGTGGTCCCCTCTGGTGTTGACTACAGCGGAGTTTACGAGAAATATAGGGGAATCAGGGAAATTTTACTTTCTGTGGAGGGCTGAGTGATCTTTTTGATTT
>JBKBUO010000024.1:16672-20953 GCA_046290005.1 Archaeoglobaceae archaeon
TTATCTGTTTATCGATTCTCTGGAGTTTCAGATTTTGAGCTATTTGATGGATTTTAAAGCTCTTAGATTTCAGCCCTAAGCTCAAAGGAGTTAGGAGAACTTCGAACACGACTCATCTCTGTGGTTTTGGCAGTAGAGATGACTAAAGTGAGAGAAAATCATTTCAAAAAAACTTCTGCAATTCCCACCGCTACCTTTTCCCCGTTTTGGTTCTCAGCCCACAGCTCAACTTCGCAGAAGCTGTCGACTTTTCTCGGATGCTTTGAGACGATCTTTCCTTTGAACTTTATCGTGTCTCCCACGAAGATCGGGTGAATTAGCTTTACGTCGATTGACTTCAACCTTCCACCGTCTGCATAGCACCAGTTCGTTACCACCTGCGTCAACTTGTCGATCGTCCACTGCCCATGTGCGATCGTTTTTCCATAACCCAAGAGATTCACTTTCTTAGCCCAAACTGGATCTATGTGGATCGGATTGAAATCCAGGGATGCGCATGCAAATCTCGTTATAGTTTCTTGCGTGACCTTAGTTTCGATAATCGGCAATTCTTGTTCAAGCTCAACCTCTTCAAACTTCATTTTCTCACACCCGTGATCTTATGCTCCTCTTCACTCCTTGAAAGCGGAAGAATTAGAGTTCCCCACCATTTTGCAACTACTTCTCCTCTCTGGTTTACGAATTCATTGTAGTATGTCAGATATCTCTTCCCCCTCTTTATGAACTTGTCGTGCGCCCTCATTTTTACCCTAATCACGTCCCCGACTCTTATGGGCTCGTAGAATTCGATCTTTTGCCCAGGGTTTATAGCTCCGGGAGTTTTTATCCAACTTCCAACAAAGGAGTCGCCAATAAGCCAAAATGCGATGGTTGTAAGAAACATCGGAGGAGCCATCGCTTCCTTCCAGAAAACTCGGTTGTTGTTTTCCGTAGCTTCCAAATAAGCCTTGATGTCCTCTTCCTTCACTTCAAACTCTTTCTCGCTCCACGCTTCCATCCCGATTTCCACGTCCTCCCACTTTATGTATCTCCCCTCGTCTAAAAAGAAATCGAAATTGTACTTCTTTTGCTTTTCAGTTTTCAGATAATTCCTAACCATCCGCTCCGCTTCCTCTGACAATCTGATTCGCACCATGATCAATTTTGTGTTTAATCCTTTATTACTTTATCCCCTTCTTTAGCTTAAATTTCAGGAACTACGAAGACTCTGCCATCGTATCCTACGATCTTGGCTTTTATTCCATACACCGCCAGCATAGTCTCTTTGTTTATCACTTCCTTTCCGCCAAAGGCAAAAACTTCGCCGTTTTTAAGCATTAGTATCTTCTCCGCAAAGTTTAAAGCCAGATTTATGTCGTGCATGGTGACGATTGCAGAAATTTCGTTCTCTTTTACCGCTTTTTTCACGAGATTCATGACCTCGATCTGGTTCCTTATGTCAAGGTTGTTCGTTGGTTCATCTAACAAGAGGTATCTCGGTTGCTGAGCAAAGGCTCTTGCTATCAAAACCAACTGCAGTTCTCCACCGCTCAGCTCGTTAATCCTTCTTAGAGCCAAATGCTCGATTTTCAGCGTCTTTATCGTTTTCTCCACGATTCTTATGTCCTCTTCGCTTACTTCCCATTTCACGTATGGCTTTCTACCCAAGAGTATTGCATCGAAAACAGTCAAAGCGCTGACATCACCTCTTTGAGGGACATAACCGAACTTTCTCGCAACCTCCAAAGGAGAAAGTCTTTTTAAATCGAGTCCCTCAACGTAGATCGAGCCTTGGGGCTTTAGTATATTGTTTAAGCACTTCAAAAGCGTCGTCTTTCCGCTTCCATTTGGACCGAGGATGAATAGCATTTCTCCTCTGCTCAAAGAAAAAGCGATTTCACGAAGCACGGATCTTTTTCCATAGTCGTATCTTAGTAATTTAACTTCTAACACCTCTACCACCCCTCAGCAGCAAGTAGATGAACATAGGAGCACCGATGATCGAGGTTATGATCCCAACTGGGATTATCACGGGGGAGATGATAGTTCTGCCGATGGTATCTGATAGGAGTAGCATAAGAGCTCCAACAACGGAGCTAATTGGAATCAAAAACCTATAATCTCCGCCTATTACCAATCTAACAACATGCGGTGCCACGAGACCAACGAAACCTATTATTCCGGTGAAGGAAACGCAAACTGCAGTGAGAAAAGAAGATAAGATCATTCCTTCAAGCCTAATTCTCTGCGGATTTGTTCCAAGAGAAATAGCGACCTCATCTCCAGCGAGCAAAGCGTTGTAATCCCATCGGCGGTAGAAGAAGTATAGAAAGCAAGCGAAGAAGGTTGCGATGACTATGTATATTTCGATCCACCTCGCTCTCCCGACGTCGCCAAACGTCCAGAAAACGATTGAGGCGACTTGGACATCGGTTGCGAAGTATTGGATTAGCATTACTCCAGCTTGAAAAAGCGCAGACATCGCAACTCCTGCTAAGACTATCGCCTCTGGTGTTAAATCTCGAAGCTTTGCGAGGAGCAAGATAACGAAAGCGCCAATGAGAGAGCCGAAGAATGCGAAGAAAGGTAGAACGTAGGGATTAAAGATCGTCAATGTTTCACCGACTCGGTGCATTTGACCGATGCCAAGGAAAACAATTGCAACTGTTGCACCGAAGGCTGCGCCTTGCGATATTCCCAAGGTGAAAGGCGAGGCGAGGGGATTTCGAAGAATGCATTGCATTACCGCTCCAGCGATCGCAAGACTTGCACCAACGAAAATCGCAGAAACTATCCTTGGAATTCTAACGTTCCATAGAACTGGATTCCCATCGAAAATGGCTTTGGATAACTCTACAATCGACATGTGGTAAGATCCCAAGCTCATTGCAACGAAAGAAATTAAAAAAAGGAAAAAGAGCAAGGTAAGCCCGAAAGAAATCCTTTTTCTCACCAATGCCTTGTATTCACCAGCTACTGACATCTATTTTCCCCAATTCGCCGTATCTACCAACGATCTCATCGTAAAGCTTTTTACCAACGAAAAACTCGTAGATCTCGTCCGCTCTCTTTTTCATGTCGACGTCCTTGAAACTATCTGGATAGAGGACTTTTCCGACCCAGTAGCTGTCCACCAACGCTTGTTCAACGTTCGTGTTGTAGAAGTTGAACGGATAAATTCCGTAAACTTCTCCGTTCTTAAAAGCCTTCAAAGACTCGTAAAAGCTTTTATCTTTCGAATAGTCCTCTCTGACGAGATGTAAATTGTTCAGGTCAAGGAAGATGACGTCTGGTTGTTCCCTGAGCAAGAACTCCTTGTCGATAAAGATGTGCCCTGTTGTGTTTACCTTGCAGGCGATGTTCTCCTTAAAGATGTTGTTCACTTCAAACGGCGGAAATCTGCAAGTCGTAGAAGTTATCCCATGTCCACCTTTGAAGCCTAAGGCCCCAACGTAGACTTTCCAGTTTCTCTCGGCACTCTTCGTTCTTTCGTTCAGATCCCTCGTAACACCTTCGATGTATGCAATCACTTCTTCAGCCCTCTTCTCTTTACCGATGACTTTTCCCATGAGCCTTATTGATTCGAAGAGCTCTGTTGTGCGGAAGTTTCCAAGGGTTCCATAGTTGATCACGATCACTGGAATACCAGTTTTCTCTTGCAAACTCTCTGCGTGTTGTGCATTTACGACTGCAAAGATAACGTCTGGCTTTAGCTTGATAATCTCCTCCACGTTAGCCTTTGGATCATCTGGTCCGCCAGCGGCGATTGTTGGCAATTCGGCAAGCTTTGGATTTGCAAGCCTGTATGGACGACCAACGACGTCCCATCTCTTCTCAGCGTCTTCGACGCCAACCACTTTGTCTATGGCTTGCAGATAAACGACGAGCCTTAAAGCTCCGGGACCAACTGCAACGATCTTCTCCACCTTCTTTGGAACTTCTACTTCTCTCCCCGCGAGGTCTCTTACCTTTATTTTCTCCTCAGCACTTTGCTGAGGTTGTTGGACACAACCCGCTAGGGCTAAAGCGAGAATTGTCAGAGCCATGAGGATCGAAATTTTTCTTAACTTCATAAAAATGCTTAAGACATTGAGTATAAAAATTTTTGCTTTCTTATTACGAAATGCTTTATAGCACGGACTTTCTTATTCGAGGTTAAAAAAGATTATGCGATCTAAAACTCAAAACCCATCCCGATTACAGTTGTGCATACTGTTCTCCATGAGATTTGGGGTAGCTTTACCTCGACATGCTTTTCTGCATCTCAAATCGCTGGCTTTGCGATCAAAGTAACACACGCAT
>JBKBUO010000025.1:0-20926 GCA_046290005.1 Archaeoglobaceae archaeon
CCCAGAACCCGGAAAAGGACACTGGGAAATAGACGACTTCTCGTTGGGAGACGGATATGGTAAGAAACCGAGAAGGAAACAGCAGATGAGACTAAGGATGTATTCAAAAACTCTGAAACACAAGCGAAGCTCATTGCACCAGAAGGGCTAACTCGGGGCCAAGAACTCGAAATTGGTTAAAAATTAAACGCCACTGAGTAGCAAAAAGGGTGCGGTTAAAAAGAGCGAAAATTAAAAATACCCCAAGAGTAACAAGCTTTAAGCCCGGGTAGCTCAGCCTGGGAGAGCGTGCGGCTGAAGACCGCATAGTCGCCGGTTCAAATCCGGCTCCGGGCACTTTTGGATAATCCTTGGAAAAATTTATTACCCTGGGGTAAATAGGGACATGCTCGAGTTCCTAGCGAAGGTTGTGGCGATAAGCTCATCTGGTGCGCTGGCTCCAGGACCCTTAAGCGCAGCGACCGCGACGATTGGAGTGCAGAAGGGTTGGAAAGGGGGATTCATGGTTTCCTTTGGGCACTTCATTGTTGAAGCCCCGATCGTTTTCTTTTTAGGTTTTTTCGTATCTCTCGCAACCATAGAGATGTTGATGAGACCATTGGCAGCTCTTGGGGGGGCTATGCTTGTATTCTTTGGTTATCTAACAATTAGAAGTGCTTTAAGTGAGGAAAAAGCGAGAAAAAAGGTTAAATTCAATCCAATTCTCACGGGAATACTTTTGACTGCACTAAATCCATTTTTCATCGCCTGGTGGTTCAGCGTGGGAACAGTGCTCATAGCGGACTCGATAATCCTATTTGGAACCCTTGGTGTCCTTTTCCTCTTGGCTTCGCACGTTTGGATAGACTTCGTTTGGCTATCGTTGATAGCCTACCTCACTTCGTTAAAAGGGGTAGTATTGAAGTTCCATAGAGCACTTTTACTCTTCCTCGGCTTTCTCGTTCTATTCTTCGGCGTAGATTATCTGCACTTTGCTTTGTTGAGCAAACACATAATCTAACTTCACCTTGGATAAACTCTCAGAATCTTTGCCTTCTCGCTCTGAACCGAGTAACTTCCAGTTTTAGCTGGAATTAGGCAAGAGTAGCCCTTTGGTAAGTCCACGATTTCCTTTTCGCTCCTGAGTATCAAGTAACCCTCGAGACTGAGAAGAACGTTGAAAGTATCGATCGTGAAGTCTTGCTTTCCAACGATCTCGAGGATCTCCGCAACGAAGAATTCGGTTTCAACTCTATTTTTCCTTGTTCGGATCTCGAAATCCTCGGTTTTCTTAAAGCTCAAAGCCCTCTTAATTCTATCGTCTCTAAGCTCGATCGTAGCTTCAGCGTTCGTTCCTACTTCGATGAACCTCGCATTTTCTGCGGAGTGAATTGTTCCCGGCGGTATAAGGAGGGAGTCGTAACTCGATGCATCGAACTTGTTCATCTTCTCCCAGATCTTTTCCTCCGTTAAAATTGCATCGATTTCCTCACTTGGGACGTCTTCGCTAAAGCCTATGTAAGCTCTGCCAGATATCATGATCCAAGCTTTCAACTTTCCTCCATCGCCAATTCCAAGGTTTTCAGCTACTTTTTCAGATGGATGAACAATCGGAATTCTTTTTCCAATGACTTCAACGATCTTCAAAAGGATCGGGAAACTCTTGTGCTTTTCGGCGAGAGACCCAAGGATTTCTTCTCTTTTCTCGATGAAGAGTTCTGTGAGCTTCGTTGTTTCTCCTCTAAGGAGAACTTGTGACGTGTTCGAATGATGCGCGGAGAATTCCCAGGATTCGCCTATTCCCTTTTTTCTAAAACCTTTGAGCATCGCTATCCATTCGCCACCCCAGGGCTTTTCGACGAGATTTTCCGTGGCTTGAAATATAAACTTTGGAAGTTCCATGCAACTGCTAATCCCCAGGGATATATATTTTTATTTTGTTGTTTTTCCACGAGAGTAGAAGCCTTTAAATTTTCTGGAAAATTATGTTTATGAACGAAACGGAGAAGAGATGTCTCAAAGCTCTGCTTGGAATTCTCGGGAACTTTTACGAACAACTGAAGAGTGGAAAGATTCCCGAGATCGAGATTTCAACGAGGACGAAGTTCAACATAGAGTTCGATGAAGAAACCGGGGTATGGGTTTACGGCGATAGAAAGTCCGTCACCTCGGCGAAAACAATTAAGGGTGCGTTCAAGATACTAAGGATTGCATACGTAATTGGCTTTCTAAAGGAACAGCTCTTGGTCAACAAGTCTTCGACGCTCAGAGAGCTCTACTACATTACCGAGGGCTGGGGATACGCGAAGTTCGAGGAACAAGACGAGAGCGATAGATTGGTCGAAGACCTCGAGATACTATCAGGCTTCCAAAGGGAGCACTTTCACATTCGTCCGGAAGAAGACGGGGCGACGATAGTCGGGCCGATAAGGATTCGTGAAGAGACAAGGCGTGGATTAAAAGAGATCCACTGCCAAGACGATGTTGGAGAAGGCGGATACCAGATCCCGGTGAACGTGGACAAGATTCAGTTCGTGGATCACGACGCAAGATTCGTGATCGCGATTGAAACTGGCGGTATGAGAGACAGGCTCGTTGAAAACGAGTTCGATGAGAAGTTCAACGCAATCATCGTGCACTTAAAGGGTCAACCCGCAAGGAGTACGAGGAGGTTGCTTCGTAGATTTAGCACCGAGTTGAACTTGCCCGTCGTCGTTTTCACCGACGGAGATCCCTGGAGCTACAGGATCTATGCAAGCGTCGCATATGGGAGTATAAAGTCTGCGCATCTCTCTGAGTACCTTGCAACACCCGAAGCGAAATTCCTCGGGATCACACCTTCAGACATCGTTCGCTACGATTTGCCGGCAGACAAGCTCAACGACGAAGATGTGAAGGCTCTGCGCTCAATACTTACGGATCCAAGATTTGACAGTGAATTCTGGAGAAGGGAGGTAAACTTACAGCTCGAGCTGAACAAGAAATCGGAGCAACAAGCACTTGCAAAGTATGGTCTCGACTACGTCACCGACGTATACCTCCCGGAGAAGTTGTCCGAAATGGGAATAATAAGGTCTTAATCATAAAACTTCCTCAAATCTATTTCTGCAACTTTCACGGTTTCGGGCTCCTCTATCTTGAGAATCTCCGAAAGACTTTGTTCATCCAAATCCCGGATTAGGGCAACTATTTTCTCGATCGCAACCTCGAATTGGGCTTTGTAAGCTTCGCCGTTCTCCTTCAAATATCTGACCAGAGGACATATCTTCTCGGTTTTGATGTAGATCTCGAGAACTTCGCCCTTTAGATCGAACGTGAACGGTCCTGCAACGCAAGTTTCTGGCTTTATTTTGTGAATCTTGCACCTTCCATTTTCAAAGAAGACGCAGTATCCATCTTCTTTCGCCTTCGGATGCATGTATTTTCCGAAGTGAATTTTTTCGATTTCAACGCCATTTTCGAGCAAGACCTCGAGCCTTCTCTTCGAGAGTGGTGGATTTGCGTCTTTGCAACATTGTCCACCGCAAGCGGAACAGATTTCGATAAAGTCTATCATACGAATACCTCGTTCTTCTCGAGACACTTAGAGAGCCTTTCGCAAATCCTCACTATCTCCTCTTTCGTAAGATCCTTTAGATTTTCAAGGATCCTCTCTCCAAGGCTA
This sequence comes from Archaeoglobaceae archaeon, assembly GCA_046290005.1. Lineage (GTDB taxonomy): Archaea > Halobacteriota > Archaeoglobi > Archaeoglobales > Archaeoglobaceae > WYZ-LMO2. The sequence continues at coordinate 3,644 of JBKBUO010000025.1, forward strand.
CCCCTCTCTATTCTCTGCTCTAAGACTCTTAGATACCTTTTTTCCTCTTTCTCAGCGTTTTCATATGCTTTTTTCATCAATTCCCTAAGCTCTTCCCTCAAGTTCTTCGTGCCGTTCTTTATAGCTTCCTCGAGCTTGTTTCTTAGCTCAAACTCGCTCAAATCGTTCAGCTCAGACCTTAAGATGGAGATTATGAACGCTGTGAGCGCTACATCGCTTTTTATGCACTCCTGCTCGTCCATAGCCTTTATCTCGACGCAGTTCCTCGTGAACCTAATTATTATCCCCCTCGAGTTTACCCACTCTCCGCAAAGAACGCTTGCACCTTTAGATTTAAGCTCAGAGTATATTTTCTCAAGAATCGCCTTGTATTCCGCGAAGCTCCCAAACTTCTCTGGTATTACATCGTTGCAAATTATTGGCATACTTTGCTGGTTGATTCTGTAGAAGTAGAGCCTTGAATCTACGAGGTACTTCCTCCCTTCGCATATCGGCGAAGAAGAAGCAATCGCTACGAGAAATGGAATCAGAATGCGTAGCTTGTTGTGCAGCTCTATCGCCTCTTTTTCATTTCTAAAAGATAAATTAAGCTGAAAGCTTTGTATGTTTAGCCATCCGTGCTGTCTTATGTTGAAAAGCTTGTTGTAGGCTTCGTATATCTTTCTATCTCTGTGATCCCATACAAATGCGTTCTTTAAATCGAGTAATGGATGCATTCCAAGCCCGAGCAATTTGTAACTGTCGAGATGGCTAAGGAGTTCTTCGAGTCCAGATTGCATTGTTTCTTCGAACTCTTCTAAGCTATCGAATGGTTTTTGTGGTTTTAGCTCGATAACGTGCTTCTGCAACTCTTTTCCAACAACTACTTTCCCCAATTTCGCCTCGTTCGTAATTCTTCCACGGATCTTCTTTATTAACTTGTCCGCAATGGGTTGAGGTTCGAAGAACTCGTTGTTTATCGAAAACTCGTGCTCTGGACCGAGCATATCAACTCGTTAGCGCCAGGATTATTTTCTCGTATATGTCTCTATCCTTGGCATCCTCCATTCCGTGCATTATCGTGGGGTTATCGTTGACTTCGATCACGTAGAAATCGTTCTCAACTTGTTTCACGTCCACTCCGTAGAGACCGTTGCCAACGCACTTCGCAGCTTTTATCGCGATCTTCTTCAGCTTCGATGGCGCATTTTCACGACTGACAGCTCTAACGTCTCCCCAAACGATTTTGTTGTTCACAACATCACGAATTTTCCAGCCACCCTTGGGGAATAGGTATTTGCAGGTATAGATAACTTCTCCTCCAAGAACTCCGACACGCCAATCAAAACTCGAGGGAATAAAGTTCTGCAGAATCACAGCCTTACTTCTCCTAAGGAATTTTTTCGAGATCGCAACAAGCTCTTCAAAGTCGTTCGCCTTCTCAACCATTAGAGAAAAACGAGAATTTGGGGCTTTGACAACTATCGGGTATCGAAGCTCTTCGGCGATCGAACTCAATCTCTCAAAGTCTCCGTAGAATGGAATCGTCTTAGGCATTGGAACCTCGTGCTTCTCGAGTCTGTGGTATAGCGCGACCTTGTCAGAGCAAATGCGAATGCTCTCGGAGTCGTCGATCACCTTCTTTCCTCTCTCTTCGGCGATTCTCGAGACAACGTAAGACGTGAATAAAGGATCAGTCGTAGCCCTGATGAAAATTGAATCAAATTCGTCTATCGAGTTCACTATTTCCTTCCCCAAGACTTCGAATCTGTGCCCCATCGCTTCAGCGGTTGTTTGGAAAATTCTCAAGGCTTCGATCTCTTCTTTGTACTTGAAGTTGTAGGTCTCAACGAAGCAACCTATCTTCATACGCTCGCATCGCGAATTCTACGTCGATCTCATCTCTGCGAAGGGGCATGAAGTAAAAAGGTCTGAGCTTACATTTTCTTTTTTCAACAAAAATCTTCCCCAAAGGCACACCAAAGGTTTCGAACACTTTTCTCGCTATGTAATCCTCCTCCTCGCCCCCGTTTTTAGCTCTCGTTAAGTGCATTATGATCTCCTCAACTTTGCCCTCGAGCTGGACGTGAACAACAGGATAATGATAGTCCATGCTTAGGCTTCGAAAATTCTTGTAGTACTGCGACTCTGTGCTGACGATTTTCATGGAGTTCTTCGAGAATGGATTCAAGGGTAGCATCACCGTTTCCCGAGGCATCGGACGAGAAAGAACTTCAAACCTCGGCACTTCGACTCCAGCTTTTTTCAGTCTTTCCATAAAAACCGGCGCCCTGTATACGTCGAGGGCGTTCTTCACAGAGGGATAGACCAAGCAGTTGTTTTCTTCAGCGTGAAGAGAAACGTAATATCCCTTTGTGTGGAATCTGTAATCTCCAAGCAAGTTCAAAATAGTGTCTACGACTTTCTTTTTTAGAAAGCTGTCTGGAGGTTCTAAATCACTCTCCCCTTCAACTTCACCCACCGCGATCATAGTTCAGATTCCCAATGCTCTCGAAGTATATATTCTTTTCCGATCCTTTTCCGATCGAGAGCCAGGGAATCAATTTTAGAGGTTGCGACAAATAAGATCATCGAATTTTATTTTAAAGTGATTAAGAGCTATTTTCAGCCAAAAAATGCGTCGAGACTCGTCTGAGATCCTTTGACTTTTGTTTCGCTGTAACCAAATCGTTCGAGTATCCGCATCACCGCTGGAAGTAGCTGATGGTCTATGTAGTAATCCTTGTCGATCTTCTTTGTCTCATAGCAACCTCTTCGCTTTAACTTCACGTTCTCACCATCAAAGCTCTCGACCATCTCGATTGGGTAAGCGCGATCTCCCACGGTTCCCTTTTCCTTCAAGACTATGTAACCAACTTTTGATCCAACTGGATAAAAGATTCCGATTTCTTCAGCCTTCTTCGCAGCCTTCACATGCGCCTGTATGGCTTCGTATTTAGATGGCTTCTTTGTCAGCCCCTTGTATATCACGAGATCCTCGAGCTTAACCTTCCCACTCCTAATCTCTTCCACTTTTTTTGCAATGTAGTCAATCGCCTTTTTGGGATTCCTTTCTTTCAGCAGTATCTCGATCACATCTTTCTGCGCATTCTTAGCCAACTCACACCAGTCGCCACGACGAACTTCCAATCCACGGACGAAGATTTTTCCATCCACTGTTATGCCCGCATATCTCTTCTTTTCAACGAAGAATATGGTTCTGAAGATCTCTGCAACTTCGATCTGCACAGGTAACTCCTTAGAAATCCTTGCTATCAACTTCTCAACTTCTGCGCTTAGCTTCTCGAGATCCATCTGATTTGAGATGAAGATGCTGTCCGTGTCCCCGTATAGAACCTTGAATCCCATCTCGCTCGCAATCTTAGCGGAAGTCTTAATGAAATGTCTTCCCCATGCAGTCGTTGCCTCTGCGCACTCTCTGCAATACCACCTTGCACCTCCCCAGCCCATGTAACCGTAGAAGGAGTTCGTTAGAACTTTCAGCGTTTGCTGTTTTATATCAAGTATCCTATACCTCGGATCATCCTCGTCCATCTCTTTCATCTTCTTCTTTATCTCTCGCCTTTTCTCGATTAATGAAACCAAAATCCTCTTAAAGAAACCATCAGGGCTTTTTCTGAACCTATAGCCGACTTCTGGAGCTACGTTCTCCCCTTTTGCGCTCAAAGTCTCGGGACTTATGTTGAAGGCCACCATTATCGAGGGATACATGCTCGCAAAGTCGAGTTCTACGACGTTCTCGTGCAAACCTCGCTCTGGCTCGATAACCAAAGCGCCTTCGTAGCCCTCTGAGACCTCAATCGCGTTTGGAGCGATTTCGTTGAGTTTTCTCGCTTCGCCCAATAGAAGCCAATCGACTTGCTTCCCCCTCCCCATTCGTGAAACGTCGTCCAAGGGCAACCTTATCAGTCTTGAAAGTTCGTAGTGCATTGGTAAAAGCTCTTTTGCGATCAAGTAGGTGTGAACTGCATCCCTTTTTGCGTGTGTGAGCACTTTTTCTTTCTCAGTAGCCCAAAATCTGCTTATATCCTTTCCTTGAATGTCTTCCATCTCGATCTTCGTTCCCAAGAACTCCGCGATGTTTTCCAACTTCTTTATCTTTACATCTGCGATTCGAACCGCAATGTCGTAAAGATCGACGTTTAAACGCCCAGCGATCTTTGGTCTCCCGCCCCTAAAAGCGATTGTGCTCCCATCTCTACCGATGTTGAGCGGAACTTTCAGCTTCTCTGCTCTTGCCTTTATGTAAGGCCAGTCGAATGCATCTTGGTTGTATCCAACGATCACGTCTGGATCTATTTCTCTGATCAACTCTACGAAGTTCCGCAGAATTTCTCTCTCCTCTCCATGAAGAATTCTCTCCTCTTTTTCATCGTCTCCCCATTTCAGAGCTATGACTATTATCGGATCTGTTTCAGCGTTGGGCATACCAAAGGAGGAAAGCATCTCGCAATCAAAAGCAAGGACCTTGAGCTTTGGAAACTCTACACCAACTTTCTCAATTCTCTCTATTTCGTAGCTTTTTATCTTACCCTCTACCTCTTTTCCAGAAATTGAGACACCATCCATGCAAGAGAGATCTTTGTCGATCAGGTAGCGATAGGCAAAAGGAATGTCCGCCTCCCTAACTTCACCGAACTGCGAAAAAAACTCTCTTAGCTTTGGAACGTCTTGCGGATGTTTGGCGTAAACAACCAAAGCGTCGGTTTCTTTCCCAAAGACTTTGACCTTTCTCCTTTCATAACCCTCAGGAGTTATCATGCCCTTCTTCGTCTTTACCTCCGCTTTCTCTACGACTTCTTCATCGATCCCCAAAACGTAGAAGTAAGGTCTGAAATTTCTGTCGTAAGCGGTAAAAATGCCTTCGCCTTTACACCAAAGCCTGACCACCGCTCTATCTCCAAGCGTAACGTATTCGGCATCTATCAGCAAACCTTCGACCACAAATACAGTGACTTTGGATGGATTTAAAGTTAACCCGTGCAATAGAAATGATTATCAACACAAAGACCTTCACTTCTTAATGAAAACGATCATTCTTGCTGGCGGTAAGGGCACAAGGCTTTGGCCTTTGAGCAGAGAAGCGATGCCCAAACAGTTTATCAGGATTTTCGATGAATCGCTTTTTCAGAAAACCATTAAAAGAGCGCTGATAATTTCAGAGCCCGAAGAAGTGTTTGTCGTCACAAACCAAGAATACAAATTCCGAGTTCTTGACGATCTCGAAGAACTTGGGGTTAAGATCCCAGATGAGAATGTAATATTGGAGCCTAAGTCAAAAAATACGCTGCCCGCTATTTGTCTGGCAATGAGAAAAGCTGGAAAAGGAAAGTTCGTAATCCTTCCTTCCGACCACATCATCGAAGTGAACGAAAGCTACGTGAACGCCTTCAAGGTAGCGCAAGAGATCAGTTCTCGCTACCTCGTAACGTTTGGAATTAAGCCAAAGAAACCACACACTGGATATGGATACATAAAGCCCGGAAAAAAGATCGGTGAAGCTTTTGAAGTCGAGGAATTTAAGGAAAAACCAGATCTAAATACCGCCAAAGACTTCGTTAACAAAGGTTACCTCTGGAACAGTGGGATGTTTCTCTTCGATTCCGATCTCTTCTTGGAGGAGCTAAGTTCTTACGCCACCGAAATGCTGAAGGTGTTTGAAGATGGAGAAAAAGCCTACGACACGATTCCAGAGATTTCAGTCGACTACGGAGTACTGGAGAAGTCGAAGAGAGTCGCTACAGTTCCAATTAGCGTTGAGTGGAGTGACGTTGGAAGTTTTGACGCAATCTATGATTACTTAGCTAAGGATGGCGATGAAAACGCAATTCGTGGTGAAGTGATCGCGATGAACTCGAGAAGAAATCTCGTGATTGCAGAAAGGCTTACTGCTCTTTTGGATGTGGAAGATTTGCTTTTAATCGATACGGACGATGCTCTGTTGATCTCAAAAAAGGGAAGCGCAGAGAAGGTGAGGGAGATCTACAAGATCTTGAAGGAAAGGAATGACAAGAGAATAGAGATCCATAGAACCGCTTTTCGCCCATGGGGTAGCTATACCTTGCTCGAGGAGAACGGTTACAAGATAAAGAGGATCACGGTGAAGCCCGGAAAGAGGCTTAGCCTGCAACGGCATTACCATCGGAGTGAGCACTGGGTAGTTGTAAGGGGGACTGCGAGGATAATCGTGGATGGAAAGGAGATCTTGCTAAGAAAGGGCGAGAGCACCTTCGTTCCTGCCGGATCCTTGCATAGAATAGAGAACCCCGGAAAGATTCCGTTGGAGATAATAGAGGTTCAAATCGGAGAATACCTTGAAGAGGACGACATAGAAAGGTTTGAGGACGATTTTGGGAGAGCTTAAAAATTTAAATTAGTCCGGGGGCGTAAAGTATCACGAAGTAGGCGATGAGGAGCACGATCCCTATTGGCACGCCAAATTTAGCCCACTCCTTCATCGTTATCTTCATCCTCGCTGCCGCAACTATGTTGGGTATGTTCCCGGGAATAAGGATGCCCCCTGAGATCAAAAGACCCATCAACGCACTCTTTATCTGGAACTCGGTAAGCGATGGACCTATTTCAGCTGCTGTTAGCGTCGCGTTGTCTAAGAACGCAGAAATCGTGTTGACCCAGTAAAGGGCAGCGGGTGGGACATGGGCTATGTACCAAACTATTATCGGAATGCAACCAGCTCCAAGCAGTTCGAGCGCTGTAACGAAGACGTATACTCTTATAGCTCTCAAAACTATTGTTCTGATGTTTTCAGTGTATTCTGGGATCTCGACGTTCTCAATTTTCACGTTTCCGATCCTATAGGCGCCGTAAATACCCAAAACTACAATTCCGGGGATTATGTAGATTCCCAGGAGGTTTAGGAGGAAGAAGAAATCCGCATAATAGGGTGGACCAGCAAGCTTTCTGACCGCGATCGTAGACAAAGGTTCGCCCACAGGAGTTAACGCAGCACCCAAGCCAAGGGCAAAACATGCTATGACTATGAACTCAAGCTTTTTCCTTCTCTCCAATGGCATCGCAAGCGCAATTTCTGCAAGGATTACTGAAGAAACTATGACAGAGATCAAGCTTGAGATGAACCCAAAAAAGGTTATGAAAAAGAACGCGAAGGCTCTCATCCCAATTCTTTTCATCAGCTTGATCAAAGCCAAGTAGAAGGGTTTGTTGAAGAAGTAAATCATGAGGCCAACGACAAGAACGACTTGGAAAATGCCGAGCACTGGTATTTCCCCGATTTTCACTATTCCAATTGGCGATTCTAACGCATGGATAACGAGTGTATCAGTCCACATCGGGATTCCAGCGTAATTCAACAAGGCGAAATGTGTCACCGTTACAGTGGCTATGCCCATCACGAGAAAGAACGGTTCGAGGTTCTCCTCGACTTTCTTAACCCTGAATGGCAGGATTAGCACGAGGCTTAGGAGAACGAATAGCAACGCTGAAACTATCGGATCTGGACTCATCTCTGAAAGCACACGCTCGACTTCGGTTACACCCATGCTTTGGTCGTTACGGGAAATTTATTTAAATTTTACTAAATTTCTAGCCCGTGCTTGGCTACGTATCGTGTGAGCCAGTTTTATGAAACTTGGCACAAAAGCGATGCAAATTATGCCACATTTTACCAAGGATCTTCGAGGCTATGCGGAGCCTTATCGCCTGTAGCATTCGAGAAACCCTGAAAAGGGTATTGAAAGACCTTGCTTGATGATGCTTCGGGCAATTATAGCCTTAAGTATCATTGTAAGAACTGAAAACTTTCAACGAGATCACACGAGGAAATTTGGAAACGGGAAAATTGAGCAGTTCCTAGAAATCTATTGAGCAATTTACAAATGGCATGAAAAACCAAAAGAGATCGCTACCTTTTGCTCGCAAACTAACTCGCAACTTTGGACAAATCATCGAGCCTGTAGGCAAGTTGAACGAGAAATCTTACACGACCGAAAGATTGGCATGGTAAAAGACTTATACCGCAAAATTTGGGAATTAAACTACCTCCTTTACGAATCTGAGTTGCTGAAAAGCGAGGACGGCGTTGAAATGGCTTACGAAGCTGTATGAAAAAGACGTTGATCCTAACGACGTCACAGCCGATTGTTTGAAGCATACCAAACGTGGGATGCAATTGATCACGTTGCAGCAAGAGAAGCGTTTGAGGCGATCGATAAAAAGCGTAATGTGATTTTTCCCCTACACGTAAAAAGAGAGCTTGAGGACAAGGGCTGGGGTTGAAATAAAACCAAATTGAAACATGCTTTAAGCACACGAAACGACTCGATCGCAGCTCATGGTTTGGTGGAAAAGTTGAAGAAGGGATTTGAAAATTTACTGAGAAAAAGTCGTAGCAGATTTAAGCTCCAAGATTTCCGTTCGGAATTTCAATCTTTACAGTTTAAAGTCTGAGGTTCGGAGATTATGTTCAAAAAAAGATCCCTTCTTTCAAGCACTTTTTTCAAAACCTCTTCATAGCTTCCACAGGCAAGAATGGAGACGAGCGGATCCCCTCTTCGGTAAAAACCAAAGGGAATGTCTGCGTAGAAGGGGTTCCCAGCGAGGTCTTTTTTTATCTCTACATCCCTGTTTGCGAAGAGAATTGCGCGGATTGCAAAACGATTTGCGTTTGGCTTCTCAACTTCTTTCCCCTCGAAAGCCTTCACGTGCATGGAAAAAAGGTTGACGTCGCAACTCATCTCAACGCTGTCCAACGAGCCTTGGAACCTTGGATTTAGCTCAAGAACATAAGCTTCGTCTGCTAAAATAAAATCGATGCCAACTGAGCCATAGAGCTCAAAGAGTTCCGCAGTTTCAATAGCAATTTTCTCAAGCCTCTCTCTTTTCTCCGCATCAATCCCCACCGGTGTTAGATTTCCGCTGTAGCGAAAGCCATCTGCGTTCATCTCCTTCCAACCCGAGAAAATGTAGTTGCACGCAATCGGGATTGTTTTTCTTCCGCATATAAGGGAGACGCTGCAGGGAATTCCTTCCACGAATCTTTGGAGAATGACATCGCCTATTGCCTCTTCACCGAGCTTTATCCCCTCTCCGCCTCCACCAAACCTTGGCTTCACTATTGTTTTCCCCTCAGGCTTTTTTAGCACCTCTGGATGTGGGATTCCACATTTTTCAAGCGTTTTGTAGAAATTCAGCTTGTCTACTATTTTCTTTGCAACTCTTGGATCATTGCAAAGCAACTCTGCGTTTAACTCAAGGGTTTCAGCGTTGGAGCAAAGCACGACCTTCGCGTTCTTTTCCTGTGCAATTTTTTCAGCTAATTCGCGAATATTGTTGCGCATTTCGTATATCTCTTTGCAGTAGAGCTTCAAATCCAGATCGGGAAACTTAGTTATAGCATATACTTCATAACCAGCTTTCTTTGCGGATTCTGCAACGTTTCTCACGTTTGTCCCAATCAGAAGCACTTTTTCAGGCATCTTCGAATTACGTCTTCTTCCTCACTCCTTATTATTTCCTTTGTGTTGCCTTCGCCGAGCAGATTTAAGCCACGAATTATCACCGCAGGAATTCCATCGCCAGCTTCACCCATGATGAGATTTGCGAACGCAGCAATCTCATCCACGACACATTCAACGGTTACCTCGAGAACGTTTCCGTACAAGTCTTTCTCTCCTCTCCAATCTCTCATGGCTTGAACTCCTGAAATTCCCATCGCGATTCCAACTACTCCCTTTCTGAAGCTTCTGCCGTTGGTGTCAGTGATGATAACGCCGACTTTCTTGCCCAATTTCTCGAAGCTGGTTCGAATTCTTTCCGCGCTTTTGTCTGGGTTCAATGGAGGTAGCAAGATCTTTCCCTTTTCGATGTTCGATGCATCTATTCCGGCGTTAACGCAGATGTTCCCGTATTTCGCTTTTACAAGTAAAAATGGTTCTTTTATCAAGATCTCCTCGCTCTCTTCAAGAACAGCCTGAATGAACTCTGGAGGCTTTGAAACTCTTTTGCTCAACTCAATCGCAAGAGAGCTTGGTCTATAATCCGAGAGATTTCTAACTCTCCCCTCCGACTTTGATACAATTGTCGAGCAAACCACGATTATATCTCCGTTTTGCACATCCGCTTTTTCCAAGATGAGCTTTGCTATGTCGTCACCTTCTTTTATTATCGGAAGCCCAAGCACTGGGATAACTTCAACCTTTTTTCCTTGCAAGATATTCAAAGACGATGGCGAGAATTTCTTCTCTACTGGGAAAGATTGCGATTGCTCCTTGGGCAAGTTCTTTTTTACCTCCTCCGCTTCCCTTCGCGTAGCTTCCCACCTCCTTTATAATTTCCCTCGCATCGTAATTTCCAGATGCGAACGCAACGACAAAGGTTTTCCCTTCTCCTTTTGCCATCAAACAACCAACCGCTCCCTTCTTGGCTAAGAACTCCCCCATCTTTAGCAACTCCTTCATATCGACGTCGAGAACCTCGACGACGACTTTCACAGAGTTGAACTCCTCCGCGTTCTTTAGCAAGTTCTCCCCTCTTAGCCTCGAAAGCTCCTCTTTTAGCCTTTCGATCTCCTTTCTTTGCTCCTTCCATTCCTCGAAAAATCTTTCCACAGTTTTCGGCAAAACTCTTGGCTCAACCCTGAGAATTCTGCTCGACTCTTTAAGCAACGACTCCATACTTGCAATAGCCTCAAGCGCCGCTTCTGCGACTGCGAACTCGAATCGAATAACACCATCTTGAATTGAGTCAACGCTCAAGATCTTTATAAGCCCTATTTCTCCAGTGCTGGAGCAATGAGTTCCTCCACAAGCCTGCACGTCGTCGCCGACGCGAACAATTCTTATTTCCCTCCCCGGGGGAACGCCGCCTTGATACAAGCGAAAACCAAACTTCTTCTCAGCTTCGATTCTGTCCATCCAGAACCAATCTATGGGTTTGTTTGCAAAAACTTCTTTGTTCACGAGCTCCTCAACTCTCCTAAGTTCTTCCTCGCTGATCTTCTTATAATGGGTAACGTCAAGCCTCGCTTTCTCAGCTTCTTTCTTTGCACCAGCTTGCCATATGTGCTTTCCATAGATTTTTTGGAGTGTGTAAAGCAGTAGATGCGTTGCAGAATGGTGTCGCATGTGTCTAAGTCTTTTTCCCTCGTCTACGATTCCTTTCACTTCACCGCTGAATTCTTTCAAACCCTCGACTTTGTGTAGAACAACACCTTCGACGTCGATGACATTCGAAACTCTAAGCTTTTCTCCGTTTACAAGCAAATAACCTGTGTCGTTTTCTTGTCCTCCACTCTCGGGATAGAAAGCGGTTCTGTCAAGGATTAAATAGCCATCTTCGAAACCTAAGACTTTTGCTGAGAATTCAAAGAGCTTTGGATTCTCATAATAAAGCTTTTCTGTCTTTGGATAGCTTCTCTGTAACCTTATGATCTCTTTTTTCTCCTTTTCAGCCTTTGAATGCTTTTTCGCAAGTTCCGCGTATACATCTACGCTCTCAACTTCTGTGCCTTTTTCCTTTGCGATCTTCGCTACGAGTTCTGCAGGAAGTCCATGGGAGTCGTAGAACTCTATGAGATCCTCTTTTCCTATCCTCTTCTTCTTTTCCAATATCCTCTCCACAAACTTTACGCCTTTTTCAATGGTCGATCTGAAACGATCTTTTTCAAGCTCTAAAATTTCTTTTATGACCTCCATCGAAATCTCGAAGTCCACACCAAGGTTTTTGTTGTGAAGCTCGAGTAAATCGAAAATTTCGCAGCTCAGCTGAAGCTCTTCTGCGATTCTCAAGCTTCTTCTTATCATAAGCCTTGCCAAGTAGCCAGCACCAGCGTTCGATGGCACGAGACCGTCGCCGAGCATGAAGAGAACACACCGCGTATGATCTGCAAGCGCATAGACTTTCGAGATTGCTTCGATTATCTCTCTGACTTCTTTTTCCTCCACTTCAAACTTTCTTGCGAGCTCGAAATGGATCCTATCTTTGGGAAGTCCAACTCCAAAGAGTTTTGTGGATTCCGCTACGAGTCTTCTCGTGTCCCTACTTTTGAACTCCTTCAGCCCAGAGGAAACATAGATCTTATCGATAACTTCGCCAAATATGGCATCGTAAACGGTAACGCTTCCTTTACTCATCCAAACGAATCTCTCAAGCCCATATCCGGTGTCGACTATGTAGTTCTTCATCTTCCTGTATCTCTCCCCCTTTATCACTATGTCTCCATCCTCGCTTGTCTCCAAGTTCATGAACACAAGAGTCGCAACTTCTAAGCCACGAATTATTGCTTCAAGACAAGGACCCGCGTTTCCACCACCAGCCCAAGGCTCTTCCTTGTAAACGATCTCTTCTCTTTTCACACCGAGTTTCTCAAGTAGCTCGGTGCAATACGCAACCGTTTCGTTTTTCCAATAGATCTCTTTCTCTGGGTAGTTGAAGGCGTGATGAGCCATCATCTCGAAAAGAGTTAAATGTCTCCCAGTTCTACCCACGCTTTCCAAGTCGTCAAGCCTTATGCATGGCTGGGAAATCGTGAGCGGATTCGCAGGTGGTGGAGCGACTCCAGAAGTTACGAAGGGCTGAAAGTCTGCGATGCTTGCGATTGTCAAGTAAATGTCGTCTCTCCACCTCGCAACCACCGGATACCTCTCGATCCTTTTATGCCCCCTCTCTTCAAAGAAATTCAAGTAGAATTCCCGCATCTCCGAAAGATCGAATGACTTGGCAAAGGGAGAGTTGTCGATGAACGTGTAACTCCCGCATGGCGGATCTCCGCAAAATTCCCTATCTCCTATGCTCCAAAAGTATTTCCCGCATTTTGGACACTTTTTCCTCGTAAATCCGTTCTCTTTGAGGAAGGATATGTCTAAATATTCCTCTTCGAGTGTCATCGTGTTCTGTTGAACTCCCGATATATATCTTTCACGATTCAGCCCACGATTTTCATCTTCCAAGCTTAGCTTCTTCTTAAATTAAATCGTAAGATTAAAGTGTCGAGAGTAAAAAAATGCTCAAAACCGCAAATTATTTAAGTAAGGGGTAGAAGGTAGAGGGAGGTGATCTAATGCCTGAACTCGAGGTAAAGGGGAAAAAGCTTAGGCTTGACGAAGACGGTTTTCTGCAAGATTGGGAAGAGTGGGATGAAGAAGTTGCAAAGGCGTTGGCGAGGGATACAAGGTTCAGCCCAGCTCCAATCGAGCTAACAGAAGAGCACTGGAAGATTGTGAAATACCTCAGAGACTACTTCATAAAATACGGAGTCGCTCCACCGATTAGGATGGTCGTAAAGCAGGCAAAGAAGGACATAGGGGCGCACGTTGATTTGCAGTATATCTACAAGCTGTTCCCACAGGGTCCAGCAAAAGATGCATGCAGAATTGCCGGACTTCCAAAACCAACGGGCTGTGTTTAATCAAAATTTTTTTAAACCTCTCCTAAATCAATTCGTGGGTAAAGCTTTTTTAACTTGCATCAAATTGGCTGCGTGAATCTCGCAAAAAAGCTCTTAGAAGTTGGAGCCTTAAAATTTGGAGATTTCACGCTTTCTTCTGGCAAAAAAAGCAACGTATACGTGGACATAAAGATCGCGGTAGCTTATCCCGAGATTCTTGAAAAAATCGCAGAAGAAATGGCTGAAAAAATGAAGCGATACGATTTCGACAAGATCGCGTGCATAGAGCTCGGTGGAGTTCCAATCGCAGTGGCAGTGTCGCTGAAAACCAAGAAACCTTTGGTAATATTTAGAAAGGAGAAAAAAACTTATGGACTTGGTGGAGATGTGATAGGGGAGCTAAAGAAGGGAGATAGAGTTGTAATCGTCGAAGACGTTGTTACGACTGGAAAATCCGCGATTTCGGTTGCTGAAAGGGTAAAAGAAAGGGGAGGGGAGGTGGTGGCAATAGTGGCGGTGGTGGATAGGGAGGAATCTGATCTTAAGTTCGAAAGCTTGATCAAACTTAGCGAGTTAGTAAGAGCTAAGGATTTCCTGAATTCTACCGAAGCTTAACTCCATCGCTTCTTTTTCAAGTTCTTCGATGCCAACGTCAAATCGGTAGCTATCTAAGGATTTTCTAACAAGATTCTCTGGCATCTCGATGATTTCTGCCAACTTCTCAACTCCCCAGCTGGGTTTTGATCGATCGTATTCCCTGAGAAATTCCTCGAAGATACTCCTATTCTTTTCAAGAAATCTTTCGTTTACCGCAAGAGAACAACAAAGGAAGTCTCCAAGCACTTCGTTGAACCTCTCGACATTCTCGAATTTCGATAGATACGGTTCCCATATCGCAATTCCTCGCAGGTTTCTGAGTTGGGAAATCATTTCTTCAGGGCTTTTGAAGAACTCGATGTCTTCTCTAATGTTCTTAACCCTTAGATACTTCCTTAGAATTCTTTCCATCGTAGAAAACTCTGAGCAACCAAACCTCTTCCCGTTTGAAAAAACCACCCCACTCCCGTTCATCGCCACAACTCTGAAGATCCTTATGTTTTTCATCAGAACCCCAAAAAATGCTTGAGTTATGAAAGGCGTCGCCACCACGTCGGCGATACCATGGACAAGATCCTTCGTCGCCTCTATGGCGTTTCTGTAAACTCTGAAAATAGCCCCAACTCTTTCTCCAGCGTGAACTACTTTCACGTATTCGCTCGCTTTGAGGATACCTATCCTCATAACACCCTCTATCGCTCCCGGGTAATACTTTGTGAGCCAAACCCTGTAGGACTTTTGCGATATCTCTTCCCTGACGACGACCTTTTCCTCCTCCAGTTTTGAGAGTATTTCTGAGACCGTGGACTTTGAGACGTTCAGAATCCTTGCTATTTCGCTCTGCAGAACTCCGTTTTCTTTCGCATGTTCAAGCTGGGAGAGTATCCTATCCTCTGCTCTCATCTCAGAACACTGTTAATCCACTCCACAACCTTTTCGACCCTTTCTTTCGCCGTTCCAAGGTAGTTCTCGGGTTTAAGCAGTTCGATAAGCTCTTCTCTCGTAAAGAATTTCATCACGATCTCTTCTTTCACCAACTCTTCGTAAAGCGATGTCTTGTTCGCATAAGCCCTGAGAGAAACATTTCTCAGAATTTCATGCGCTTTTTGCCTGTTGAGCCCTTTTTTCGTGAGCGCAAGCATTATGGCTTCGCTCATGTTGAGTCCTCTTTGCATCTCCAAGTTCCTCTGGACACTCTCCACATCTATTGCGACCTTCGAGACTATACCTATCATCCTCGTTAGGATGTGGTCCGCTAGAATCGTCGCCTCGACAAGCGTTATTCTCTCCGCAGAAGAGTTCGTAAGATCTCTTTCTTCCCAAAGGATCGCAGATTGATGCTGTGGCTCAACAAATCCCCGAATTATTCTTGCAAGCCCGCAAACGTTTTCACTGTCTATCGGATTTCTCTTGTGTGGCATCGTCGAGCTACCGACTTGTTTTGCTTCGAACTTTTCCATCAATTCCCCTACCTCTGCTCTTTGTAGAATTCTGAAGTTCAGCGCTATTTTTTCAAGCGTAGTTGCGAGGTTTGCGAGGAATTCAATGTATTCGCAGTATATGTCCCTCGGAATCACCTGTGAAGATATGATCGCAGGTTTTAATTGCAAAAGCCTCATAACTTCGCTCTCTATTTCAAAGCCGTCTTTTCCAAATCCAGCCTGAGTTCCTACCGCTCCGCTCATTTTTCCAACGAGAAGTCTTTCTTTCATCTGTTGCAATCTCACGTAATGGCGAGCGACTTCAGAAGCCCAAATCGCAAATCTAAAGCCATAAGTCGTGGGAAGCGCAGCTTGTCCATGCGTTCTCCCCAAACAAACGACGTCACGAAACTCCAAGGCTTTTTGCGCAAGCAGTTTTCCAAGCTTCTTTATCTTCTCCTCGAGTATAAGAACGCTGTCCCTCAGCTGAGTTGCGGTTGCGGTGTCGATTATGTCGTTCGAAGTCGCGCCGAAGTGGATCCAATTGCACTCTACAACCTCGTCTATCGCTTTAACCAACGCCATTATGTCGTGTCGAATCTCTGCTTCGATCTCCTTCACCCTCTCTGCCTCGACTTTTAGCGCGTTCTTACGAACTTTCTCCACTTCTTCGTCGCTCAAATATCTTTTTTTGGCGAGAGCTTTTAACAAAGCAATCTCTACTCGAATCATCCTCCTTATCTTGCTCTCTTCGCTCCAAATTCGCTTCATTTCCTTTGTTCCGTATCTATACTCGATCGGGTGTATCATAGCTCTTCGTCACCCTTAAATTTAAAATCCTTTTACCTTTCTCACAGGGAACTATTTTCAACTTCGCGTTTTTAAACTCGAAGCTAAAAACAGCACCTTCAAGTAATCTATCGAGAAAAACAGCTAAGGCGGAGACTTCGCTATGAGGCTGAAGCCCAATCGAGACATTGAGATCGCAGATCTCGTAAACTTCTCTTGGGACTTTTTCCGCACCAACGACGACCAAGATTCTTTCTGATTTCCTAATTTCTTTGATCTTCTCGACGAGTGGCAAACCATACATCGTAAGATGAACCTTCAGCCCATCGAAGCTCCGAAGAAGTTTTTTCCATTCCACGCTTTCGATGAAAAAATCTCCTCCCCAAGTTTCAACGACTTTCTTGACACTTTCGAACAATTTTTTGTCGTATTTGTCGAAGTAGATGCCTTTCGCTCCAAACGCCCTTGCAGTGAGAGCTACGTGGGTTGATATCCTCTGATCTCTACCGAGTCTATGCCCAAGTCGTAGGACGTAAACGTCCACGAAATACTTATGCATCAAGGATTTTGAACTTAATCTTTTTACAAATACCCAAAAAATGCAAAAGCCGCCGGCGGGGTTTGAACCCGCGACCTGGTGATTACAAGTCACCCGCTCTGCCGGCTGAGCCACGGCGGCGTCTAAGGATTGGTTGAAGAAGGGTTAATTAAACTTTTGTTCTCTCATCTCCGTGGGCAATAGGATTGGATAGTTGCGACTTAATCCATCCCATTCTTTTTCCAATAGACCTCGCATCTTTTGGAAAAAGGTTTTTTTATAATGCAACCGAAGCTTTTAAAGGCTTCTTCTAAAATCTCATCGTATCTTTTTCCACAGAGGGAGTATATTTCAGAGTATTCATACAATCTTTTTTCCCTTATTTGATCAGCTACGAGCCTAACAAGCGCATCTTTCTGGGCTTTCGTCTTAATTGTGACGTCGTAGTTTTCAGGAATCAAGAAATCTGGTTCGATTAAACCATATTTTGCAGAGAGGATCAGCCACTTTACCCC
The DNA here is from genome assembly GCA_046290005.1 of Archaeoglobaceae archaeon. Classification (GTDB taxonomy): domain Archaea; phylum Halobacteriota; class Archaeoglobi; order Archaeoglobales; family Archaeoglobaceae; genus WYZ-LMO2. The sequence continues at coordinate 20,867 of JBKBUO010000025.1, forward strand.
CATTCTTTCTGCCAGCTTACAACAAGCTTTGAAATACAGACCGATGTATGCATCCTTAGC
>JBKBUO010000026.1:0-16745 GCA_046290005.1 Archaeoglobaceae archaeon
AGAGCTTGTAGAGCTCCAATTTATGTTTTCTATACATTTCATTAAGCGACGATGCCAGAATATCCAATCCGAGTGTGTCTGCAAGCTCACACAACCCTACAGGAGACATCATGCCCAACTTCGTAACTTTGTCGATCGTTTCTGGATCGGCGATTTCATCGCTTATTATCCAAAAAGCCTCGTTAGTAGCAGTTGCAACCATTTTCGTAACATCGTAAGTTTTAGAGGATTCTACTTCTATCTTTGGAACACCGCTGGTCCAATCGTAGAACCCTTTTCCGGTTTTCTTCCCCAGCCTTCCCTCTTCGATCATTTTTTCAAGCAAATCTATGGGTAACGAAAATCTATCCCCATACGCTTCACGGAAATTTCTGCCGACATTTACAAGGATATCTACGCCTATTAAATCAATTGCTTCCACTAAACCCACTGGAAAGCCCATGGACTTGAGTGCTGTGTCGAGTTCTTCAGCGGTCACTTCCCCCCTTTGTATAGCCCACAATCCTTCAGCTCCAGCAGCCGTCAAGATCCTGTTGAGAACAAAACCTCTCATGTCTTTTTTCAGAACAACTGGAGTTTTTCCAATTTTCTCCGCCAATTTCTCTATTAGTTTCACAGTCTCTTCACTCGTATAATCGCCTTTGACGACTTCTACCAATGGCATGAGTATTGGTGGATTTGAGAAATGCATGCCACCAAGTCTCTCAGGCTTTCTCATACCTCCAGCTACTTCGGTGACCCTGAGACTCGAAGTATTAGTTGCGAATACCGTGTTTGGTAGTATGTCTTCAAGCTTTCTAAAAACAGTCCTTTTAAGATTTAACTCTTCATTTACAGCCTCGAGAACAAAGTCTACATCTCTAACGTCTTCCAACTTAGTTGTTCTGAAAACCCGTTCCCAGACTTCTTCGAAACTATACTTTGTTACACCAACCTTTTGGAGTTCTTCGATGTTCCTTCTATACTTTAACTCCATCTGACTCAATGCCTTTTCGAATATGTCGTTTACAACAACTTCATAGCCTGAAAGGGCGAATAGTAGGGAAACGTCGGATCCCATAGTCCCAGCACCAATTACCGCTACACGATTAATTTCCATATTTATTTTACACGCCTGAACTATATAAATTTCTTCGGTGCCAAAGGGAGTAGCGTTAAACCTTTAAAAAAAGGATGGGGCCGGTGGGATTTGAACCCACGACTTGCGGGTCTCTTCGGTCAGCGCTCCAATGGGTCATCACGCTTCAGCAGACCCACAAATCATCACACCACTGGAGCCCGCCGCGCTTCCTGGCTACGCCACGACCCCTTAAGCATAGTATGCTCTTTAGATATAACGATTTCGCTCATCGATTGTCTTGTGAACTTGAAAGATCGTCTTTCCCCACAGATCTTCTGGGGTATGCAAAAGAGTCTTCAACCCAATTCGATATTTTCTAAGTCTGTTTAAGTGCCAAAAACCATATCAGAGCCGAGAGCTTTTGAGATTCTCTCCAAAACTCTCGATCTTATCTTTTCAGAAAGGTGGTCAAAAACGCTACCCCTTGCGTTGAAGATCTCCATGTGCTCGACTACTTTTCTGTATTCGCCATTTGCAATCGCGTTCGCAACGATTGCAGCACCTTGTGCAGATTGCTTTGCATCGCAAAAACCATGAAGGATTCTCGTTTCATAAAAATCCCGTGCTATGGTTTCTACTTCTTTCGCAAACCTACCAGAGAGAAAGCAAATCTCCGCTTCTCCAACGCTGAGCTCTATGGCTTTCAAAGCCTTTAAAACATATTCTGAGAGTATTTCGATCTCATTTCCGTTGTTTTCAAGAACGTAATCCTTTACTCCGCCGCTGAAAACGATTCCCTTCGGAAACTCCCCAAGTAGGTAAGCGAGTTCCGCATCCATTGATCCAAGCGAAGAATAACCCATGAAGCCCGAAGTTCCACCAAGGGCATCGACTATCTTCCCGCTCTTGATCGCAAGAACAGAGGTAAAGCCATAACCAACTTCTGCGAGTAAAAAGTTCTGTTCTTCAAGCTTTTTCTCTTCCGAAAGCTCTAAAACCGCAAGAACTGCGGAACAGACCTTGTCATAAGTCCCAATGTCGATTTTGTTGAACTTTCTCCACTTGGGAATCGTTGGTAGATGAACGACCCCGGGAATCGTGTAAAAGTTCATATTTCTCTTTCTAATTTCTCTTATCAGCGATCTAAGTCCTATGGCTTTCTTTGAATCGAGATTAAGGGTCATGAGAAACACGTCGCGATCGCTGAGCTCAGAAAACCTTTTGATTGGTAAACCGTAACCAGAAAGTCCCGCGATTGCATCCGCTTCCAAAGATTGTAGCAACTCTATGAGTTCATGCGGACTCTCTTTTACTTCTTCACTCTCAAATCTGTGCAACTCGTAATCTCTCCCCTTGATCACGACCACTTCGTAGTCCTTTGTTCCAGCATCAACACCAGCTGAGATCACCATGGATTCCCCTCGAGCAAACTCCTTATTCTGTCTGTCGTAGCCCTCATAACCCTTGCGATTACAACTTCAAGCCCCTTTTCGCTCTTTTTCACTTCAAGCTCTCTAAAACTGATACCCAAAAGCTTTAGGTGCAATTTAAATGCTTCATAAACTTTTTCCGAAGAAAAAATAAGTCTGCTCTTCTCCAAGACCTCTTCCCCAGCTTTAACCCTCTTTATACTCTCAACCGCAGATTCAAGGATAGCTTTCCCCAAACGCAGAGCTCTTTCATCGCTGTATCCGAATTCAAAAGCCTGAAACGCTTCCCTTATGATCCTCGCCAGCATGAAGTCTCTGCTGTACTCTTCAAAAAATCTAAAAGCATATGCCAAATCGCTGCAATTTGCAAAACTCGTCGTGTATTTCAGTGGTTCCAATTGCATTTCCATATCCTTTAAAACAACGCCTTCTCTTTTCTTCTCGTGTAGCCTTTCGATGGCCTTCCTTATCTTTTCGATTTCCGATGCGCGGCACTTTTTTAGAATCTCCACCGCCTTGATACCATATTTCTCTAAAATTTTCTCCTTATCCTCGATCCTCATGGCAACGTTGGTCTCGCATTTTCTCACGTCAAAAACGAAGAACTCAAGTCCCTCGATCCCATAGTAATCCGAAACGTAAGGCGATGCGTTGCCAATTGCTTCACAACAAAGCATAAAATCCTCGTATTCATCGAAAAAATCCATTGGAATTTTTTCCCTCGCTTTCTCAGTCGTATACGGGCATATGAGTCCTCTCCTCGTAATCGCATAAATCTCCTCACCTATCTTCACAACCCGGACGTTGTATCCATTCATTTTTTCCTCTAACGCAACCATTCTGTCTCCGAAGTGCTTTTTGAGCCCAGATTCGAGGGATAAAATCCTCTTTATCTTTGGAAATCCTCTAACGACCTTTAAACAATCTTTGCCCTTGATGACAACGGTTCCCTCTTCGTAAATTCCGAACTTCTTTTCTATACGATAGGCGTCAACCACATCTTTAAATAGGTCTGTTTTTATAAAAGCTTTTTTTAAAATTCCTCTTTCAAAAAGTCTCTCTGCTGAGAACTTCGAGAGGTTAAGGGCTTCTGCAACAAAATTCATGAACTCTCATATAGGAACTTCACGAGATCCTTTTCCGTTATTATGCCCTCGAGTCTGCTCCCTTCGACGATCAAAGCAACACCATGGCCCTTATCGAGCATCGATGAAACTATCTGCGAGATCATGGCATCTTTGGGGAACAAGAGAATCTCACGGTGCATGTTTATCTCCGTGTTCCCAAGAATTGTTGCGACTGGCTTCCTTATGGCTTCGCTAACGTCTCCGTATTCGAGCATTTTGAAGGCTTCGCCCTTTCCAAAATACGTGAGAATCTCTCGAGAAGTTACCATACCCAACAAGATGCCGTCTTCGATCACGGGAAGTCTTCGGAACCTCTTTGAGATCATCGTCTTCATAGCGGTCTCAATTGAGTCTTTTGCACGAATCGTTACAACGTTCTTAGTCATGAACTCCGAAGCTATTCCGTCGATTCTTCTGATCTTTGCCAATAACTTCAATATGTCTCTTTCGGTAACAATCCCTACCACGACTTCTCTATCATCCACAACCGGACATCCACCTACTTTTTTCTCGAACATCAGCTCCACAAGTTCTTCAACGCTGGAATCATCGGTTACAGCTACGACTTCTCTCTCCATTATCTCCTTAACCTCCGCGTTAACTGCAACGGAGAGATTTCCGTTGTATCTGTTCCTTATGATTCCGTGTTTCTTTCCTCCCCCAAAGAAGTTCACGAAGTCCGTTGCTGTTATCACTCCTCGAAGCCTCTTTGTTCCCGCATCCGTGATTGGAAACCTCCTGAAGTTCTTGTTTACCATGAACTTCATGGCGCTCATGATCGTCGCAGTCTGTGGGAGTGTTTGCACATCCTTGGTTGCTATTTCCATGACGTTTGAGTTTAAATTAACCATTCACTCCTCACCCTCTATTGCGCAATCCTCGCAAATGTGAAGACCGTTTACCTCCTTGAGCACGTCTGCGTGTTTTCCGCACTTTTCGCAAATGCCACCGATTTCAGAGTAACCAACTGCGTGCTCCTTTACAAGTGTGGCAAATTCTCCCAGATCGAGCGCAACTTCGAGAATGTCGTTGTCCGTTATTATCCCTATTAGATCACCGTCATTGTTCACAATTGGCAACCTCCGTATTCCCTTTTTCATCATAATGTTAGCAGCTTCACGAACGCTTTTTGTCGGCTTTATAGTTATCAAAGGTTTGCTCATGATCTCAGAAACTTTTACCGACGCTGGGATCAGATTTTTTGCGACTATCTTCACGATCAGATCCTTTTCAGTAACTATGCCTATCGGCTTGTTTTTCTCAACTATGACCGCACTGCCAACGCCAAACGAAACCATTTTTTTCGCGACCTCTTGCACGTTATCCTCTGGGCTTGCTTTACAGACCTTAGTTGTCATTATTTCCTTCACTGGCAGATCCGTGTGCATGTTTCTCACCACTCTCTACTTGACAGAAGTGATTTTAAGTTTTTTGATAATTCATCATCGCAAGAGGCTTTGGTTCGTAATTCTTTATAAATCGCATCAAAACTACTCGTATGAGACTCCCGGGTTTCTACAACTTAAGTGTCGAAGAAAGGCTAAAAAAAGTCGCTGAAATTGCAAAGTTGAGCGAAGAAGAAGTGAAGGCGATAATCTCGACTGCAAAGTTACCTTTAGACGTTGCGGATAAGATGATCGAAAACGTCATCGGAACTTTCGAACTACCTTTGGCGATTGCAACGAACTTCCTCATAGATGGAAAAGACTACTTGATCCCGATGGTTATTGAAGAGCCAAGCGTTGTCGCAGCTGCGAGCAACGCTGCAAAGATGGCAAGGGAGAGTGGAGGGTTCACGACCGATTACAACCGTGCGATCATGATAGGTCAAATCCAGCTCGTAGATGTAAAGAATCCCTTTTCTGCAAAATTCGAGATTTTGAAGAACAAGGAAGAGATAATCTCAAAAGCCAACGAGTGCGATCCGGTGCTCGTAAAGCTTGGCGGTGGATGCAAAGACATTGAAGTTAGGTTGATCGACTCAATTGTAGGCAAAATGCTCGTAGTGCATCTCCTCGTAGACGTTCGCGATGCGATGGGTGCGAACGCTGTGAACACCATGTGCGAAAATGTCGCGCCTTTTGTTGCGAGAATCGCAAATGCAAAGGCTCATCTTCGAATAATTTCGAACCTTGCAATACATAGGCTTGCGAGAGCGAAGGCAATTTTCAAAAAAGAAGCGATCGGCGGAAAAGAGGTTGTGGAGGGAATACTCAAAGCCTATGCTTTTGCGGAAGCGGATCCATTTAGATGTGCGACCCACAACAAGGGGATAATGAACGGAATATCTGCATTGATGATTGCTACCGGAAACGATTTTCGCGCTGTAGAAGCTGGTGCCCATGGTTATTCGGCGATGAATGGCTACAAACCACTTACGAAATACGAAGTGCTTGAAAACGGCGACTTAGCGGGATTCATAGAGATCCCAATACAGGCGGGAATAATCGGGGGGGCGACACAAACGAATCCAATTGCGAAAATTTGCCTCAAAATACTCGGCGTTAAAAGCGGAGAAGAACTTGCAAGAGTGGCTGCAGCACTTGGACTTGCACAAAACTTCGCAGCGCTTCGAGCCTTGGCTACAGAGGGGATTCAACGTGGACACATGGAACTCCATGCGAGGAACATCGCAGTCATGGCAGGGGCCAAAGGGAAAGAGATCGATAGAGTTGCAGAGATGATGATCCAAGAAAAAAGGATAAGGGTTGATTACGCAAAAGAGCTGTTGCAAAAGCTAAGGTCATCCCAAGTTGCCAACAATTCCACGTAGCTCTACTCTCGACCTCATCGATTCCCTTAGGATCTCGTCGAAATCAGATTTTTCAATCTCGTAAACCCTGCCAATTTTTTTATCGAGCTTCGGTTTTTTGCCTTCAAGAATTTGTTCTACCACTATCGCTTCCGCCATTGCAGAATGGCTTACTATCGCGAAGTCCGCTTTTTCTAACGCATACTTGTTTCCATTGAACGCAATCGCCACTCCACCGAGTTCTTTTGCCTTTTCAAACATCTTGCAATCCGTTATACTGTCGCCAATTGCAATTGGAAACTTTGGTTCATAGCTTTCCAATATTTCAGCCTTTTCTTTCGCTCCAATTACTTTTAGATCTTCAATCAATCCCCAGAGCTTCGAAAAAATTTTTTCAAGTTCCCTATAGATTTCTTCTCCACTCAAAGAGGCTATGAAGTCAATGCTGTCGATAAGTTCTCTTCTAAGCTCTTCGTTGAGCTCCATTCTGAAGTCGACTTCGCTTGCATGGATTTCTTGAAACCCGAGAAACCTTGCGGTCTTCTCTACAAATTCACGATAAGCAGTAGAGATAACAATCACTTTGCAGTTCTTCAAAATCTCACTCGAGGCGATTCTTGCTTCGGGAACGTAAACGACTCCTATCATTGATTCCAAATCTAATTGCTGTTTTGTAGCTGAAATAAACGGTGCAATGAGCTTTAAAGTATACCCCGCTTCATAGCCTTTTCTTTTTTCAACGTAGTAGAGGTAATCGTCGAATTCGCTTATGTTTCTGAAAAAGCGGTCGTTGTTAAAAACAGCCATGCAGAGCTCGTATGCGAAGTCGTTCAAAACCCAAGGTCCCTCGTAGTCCGTGAAAACCATCTTTTCAAGATTTTTGCTATCCCTGTAGAGTATTGGATTGCCTTTTTTTCCCTCCATGCGATCTCCTCCGGGAGAAATTTTTCTGCAAGCCTTCTTAAAAAGTATTTCCTAACCCTCCTACCATCGAGTTCCGCAACCTTGAGATCTACTGGTAAGCTCATGGCAACTCTTATGACATCCCAACTCAGATAAGGCAGAACTAACTTTATCTCGGAAGCATAAGATAGCTTCGCATCGCGAACAAGGTTCTTATTCCCAATTTCTTCTAAATCTCGGGTCAACCTTTTTTCGAGTTCTTCTTTGCCAAGCTTTTCGTATCTCTTGTAACCACCAAAGAGTTCGTCTGCACCTTGTCCAAGAACTAATTCGCTGAATCCAAGCTCCCTTGCAAATTCAAAAACAAAGTGCAAGGGAATTGCGATCGAAAGTTGTAATAAGCTCTGATCCTCGATTATTTCGGAAACTTTGCCCAAAATGTCCAAAACCTCTTTTTCGTCCACCTTTAGAATCTCGATGTCTCTCGAAACTTTTTTCGATGCTTCCAACAGTAACTCCCTGTCTTCCTCGCTCGCAGTTACAGCGACTAAGGGCAGATCGTATATCGAAGCCAAAAACGCCGAATCAACCCCACCAGAGAAAGCGATACAAGCGTTCTTAAACCTATGGTTCTCAAGTGCCCTCAGTATTTTCTCTTCAGCCTCCTCAACCGTGATCTCATATTTTCCAAAAACTTCTTGAACTCGAAAATTCCTTTTCTCGAGAACTTTACCAGAATAGTCGATCTTAACCACTTCTCCAGGAAGAACCTCTGTGGGATTTTCGAGTCGCTTTTTAAAAGAGGATATGCCAAAGGAGTCGTAGTAGATAGGTTTCCCACCAAGGACATCACGAGAGAGAAGTATGTGCGAGGGGCGAAACGCTACGGTAGCGTGGAGACATTCTAGCTTTATCGGCATTTCGCTGTCAAAACTAATTTTTGGCGTGATCTGGGAGTCATAGAACACATTTCCCTTTTGCTCGCTCGGATACCTTGAACTCGCGAATATTCTGCTTATTCTATCTCCATCCTTTTCGAACGAGACGTTTATCACTCAGAAAAATGTGGAAAATGGAAATATATCTGTTTCGTTGAAGATGGAGCAAATTAGCAAGGAATTGGCGAAAGTTATGCAGTTGCAAGCACCGATTGTGTCGCCGTTAACACCTCCAAACTTATTTTCGGCGTATTTCCTGACGGCGAAGGAGACTAAGATCGCGAAAAAGAGAGCGATGAGGGTTGAGAGTTTTATAAAAGCAATTAGAAGGGGTATACTTCCAATGACGATATCTCTCTTTTTTGCGAATTCCATCATGAACTTTGCCATCCCCTCCCAAGCTGGTTTTGAGGTTACGAGCAAGATCAACATGGAGAACTTCGCAAAAACTTGCGCGGCGATGATCTCGAGGACCTCGACTCTTTGGAAAGAGTAGAAGAGGAGCAGAAAATAGATGGAAAGAAAGACTACGCCACCAGTTCCAACGTTGAGGTCTTTCAATGCGATCTTTTTTCTATCTTCTGGAGCGAAGAAAGCATCACCAAAGTCTGCAAGTCCATCGATGTGGTTTATGCCTTCCATAACAACGTAGAAAAGAATGCAAAGAATCCAAAAACCAAAAATCGCTGGAAGAGATACAAAAGATCCAATGAAAATTCCCACAAATGGAAAAATCCATAGGTTCCTCCTTAAGACTTCGATGTCCCCTTTTATCGGTAACGTGGTCAGAAACCCGAGGCTACTCTTCAAAGTCTCTAAAGCCATACTTGCCATAGAGTGGAACAAACCTAACCGCGCCCCAGCCCCATTTTCTAATTCCATCGTCTTTTTCAACCACGTAAAGCATTTGATACGCGTCTCCGATTGGAATTACCATTTTTCCACCGATTTTAAGCTGTTCCAACAGCGGCTTTGGTATCTCAGGCGCAGATGCGGTGACGTATATCTTATCGTATGGCGACATCGGCTCGTATCCTAAGCTACCGTCGCCAATTATCACGAGAACATTCTCATAGCCAAGCATAGATAAGTTCCTTTTCGCCACCTCTGCAAGTTCTGGAATTCTCTCCACAGAAACCACGATTCCAGTCTTTCCCACTATCTCAGCTGTGACCGCAGCGTGATAACCGCATCCAGTTCCAATCTCGAGCACTTTTTCGCCTTCCTTTAAATCTAAGAGCTCGCACATTATCGCAACCATGTGTGGGGCGCTTATGGTCTGTCCGTAGCCTATCGGCAACGGCGTGTCTACGTAAGCTTCGCTTTTATAACGTTCTGGAACAAAAAAATGCCTTGGAACCTTTTTTATGGCGTTGTATACCTTTTCACTCAAGTTTAGCTCTTCTTTTAGCTTATTTGCAAGTCTTAGCTTTTTCTCATCGAAATCCATAGTCTTTCAGCCCTCTCTGCATCTTCGGGTGTATTGATATTCAAGATCTCTTCGACTATATAGCTTTCCTCTTCTTGCTCCCCCTCAAAGTCTGCAACGATAACATTTATGCCCGCAGGTATATCACCTTTTACGACTTTCAACGCCATTTTTCCACATTTCTTGTAGAATTCGACGACCTCGTCGATGATTCCGTGCCTTAGATAAACGATGTCCGCAGAAGCTACGATCACGGGTCCTTTTAAGGAAAGCGAGGTTATGCACTCACGATAATCCTCGATGAACCCATTTCCACTTGCTCTAAAGACTTCGACGCCCCTATCGAGCAAATACTTTTCAGTTCTTGGTGTAAAGGGAGAAGTGACCGCTATAACAGAGTGGTTTTTGAACGCTATCAACGCGTGGTCTATCAGCTTCATTCCACAAACCTCAAAAAGCGGTTTTTCTCCCATTCCAAGTCTTGTTCCTTTCCCACCGCACATCAGTAGAGAGAGCATCAAAACCTTTATTAATAGCCCGAGCTTAAAGGGTTGCGATCGACATGGCGAGAAAGAAAGTTGCAAGAGTTAAGGATAAATGGACTACAAAGAAGTGGTTCACTCTCCTTGCTCCAGAGTATTTTGGAATGGCAGAGGTAGGCGAAACTCCAGCAAGTGCACCAGAGCTCGTGGTAGGTAGGACTGTTGAAACGACGCTTGCTGATTTAACAGGCGACGCTTCGAACCAGAACCCATACAAGAAGCTTGTCTTCAAAGTGCAAAGGGTTGCAGGGGATAAAGCGTATACGAAGTTTCACAGATTTGAGCTGATGCGTGAATACCTGAACAGCCTCATAAGAAGGAGGGCGAGCAAAGTCGAGGACGTGATCGACATTCAAACCTCGGATGGCTATAGGGTGAGGGTTAAACCAGTCGTTTTCACAGTTAAGAGATGCAAGTCTTCGCAGAAGAGAGCAATAAGGGCGATAACGAGGGAGATCGTGCTTTCAAAGTCATCTCTAAACTTTGTCCAGCTCTTGCAAGAGTGCATTCTGGGCAAGATCCCTTCAGAGATATACAAGGGCGCGAAGAAGATTTACCCGATAAGGAGGGTTGAGATCAGGAAGATCGAGCTTCTAAGCGAACCAAAGGCTGAGGTGGTCGCAGGATGAAGTCTATGTATGCCTTTATCGCAAAAACCTGGCAGAGCGATGCAGTAGATCAGCTTATTTGGGAAAGACTGCAAAAGTGGCGAAGAGAGCCAGTAGTCGTGAGAGTTGAGAGACCAACAAGACTGAACAGGGCAAGAGCTCTTGGATACAAGGCAAAACGCGGTATAATAGTGGTTCGAGTAAGAGTGAGAAGGGGCGGTAGAATTGCAAAGAGACCTTCAAGAGGTAGGAAAACGAAAAACCAGATGGTGAGCAGATTGACGCCTAAAAAAGGATTGCAGTGGATCGCAGAAGAGAGAGCGAATAGGAAGTATCCAAACATGGAGGTCCTTGGCTCCTACTGGGTTGGAGAAGATGGAAAATTCAAGTGGTTCGAAGTCATCTTAGTGGACAGAAGTTGTCCAGACATAGTTGCGGACAAAAACTTGAACTGGATAACGAAGCAGAAGGGGAGAGTTTACCGTGGTTTAACGCCCGCGGGTAGAAAAACAAGGGGGCTTAGAAAGAAGGGCATGGGAGCTGAGAAGATAAGACCAAGCTATAGAGCAAACTTTAGAAAAGAAGAATGAAGGGTAAGATAGAATGGATAAGAGTTTCTGCAGTCGTTCACTCAACCGAGAGCAGAGAGAAAGTCTCTCAAGCAATTGCAAACCTTTTTCCATTTGATTTTGAGATCCAGGTAAGCTCTGCTAAGGGGCATTTTGGGAACCCAATCGAATACTTGGAAGTTGAGGTAAAAAAGAGTTCCGAGGTAAAGGCTTTTTGGGAAAACCTTACCCAGCTCCTAAGAGATGAGCTCGAAATCCTTTTGAACACACTTGATGAAAGGATCGATGCGCAGAACGTTCTACACGTTAGGATCGATAAACAAAAGGCGTTTCTTGGAGAATTTAAACTTTCTAACGTTGATCCGATTGCGATAAAAGCCAAGCTTGTAGTTTATCCAGCGAGAAAAGAAAAGGCAATAGAGTTTGCAAGAGAGCTATGTTCGACTTCGTGAGATTTAATCCGCCAAAGATGGAGCTCGGTTTCAAAGGATTCGTTGTCCTCAGCGAAAAACCAGTTGAAAGCGAACTTTGTGGACTGATAGTGAGAGCTTCAAATGCGAGAGAGCTTAGAGAGAAGCTGAAAAAAGTCGGGAAGTCAATTGTTGCAGTCGAATGCGCTGATTGGAAAGAAGCGGTGATGAGGAAAAAGGTCGACATTTTGCTCGATAGTGAGAACAGAAGCCTTGATTATACAACGATAAAGTTAGCAAGGGAAAAAGATGTTGCGATCGAATTTGGGCTCTCCAAGTTCATAAAGGCGAAGGGGTTGAGGAGGTCTATGCTTTTTTCTAAGCTCAAAGAAGAAATCAGAATTGTGAACAAGTTCGACACACCTTTTCTCATAACCTCATCTGCAGAAAATGTTTATCAGCTGAGAACTAAGAAGCAGATCGATGCTTTTTTCTCCTTCTTCGGTCTCTCCGCAAAAAAAGCAGATTTTTTTGCTGAGAGGATCGTAAGGCGCTACTATGACGAAAAATATGTAATGGATGGATTTTTCATCGAAAAATAAAAATTAAAGAGTGTCGATGTAGAAGCTTTTTACAGCTTTTTTCTCGACCTTCTTCTCACCTATTTCCTTGATCTTTGTCATCCTCGGCTCTTCGCTCAGACGCTCATATTCCGCAGAACCTACGATGTCCTTGTCTTTTATCCCTGTCATGATGGCAACAACTCTAACAAAACCTTCGAACTCCTTTGAAATCCTCGCTCCCCAGATCACATTTGCATTGTCGTCGAGTTCAAAGGTTAGATTCCTTATTATCTCCTCCGCTTCCTTCAGCGTGAGGTCGTTTCCACCGGAGATGTGAACGAGCGCCCCAGTGGCGCCACGGTAATCGACGTCTAGCAATGGGTGAGAGAGACAATCCTTAACGACTGTTGAAGCCTTATCTTGGGCCTTTGCTTCGCCCACAAGCATAACTGCAACTCCACCGTGTCCCATGATTGCTTTCAAGTCTGCAAAATCGATGTTAACCAAAGAGGGTCTTGTAATCGTGTCTGTGAGTCCTTTTATCGTCTCTGCGATGAGCTGGTCCATTACGCTAAAGGCTGCGTCGATTGGAAGATTTGGATAGTATTGGATGAGCTTGTTGTTGTCGAGCACAACTACGGTGTCGCAGTGCTCTTTAAACTCTCTGAGACCTTGAATTGCCTTTCCTATTCGTGCTCTTTCAACTTTAAAAGGCATCTGAGCAAATCCGACTACAATGGCACCTTGTCGCTTCGCGATTTCAGCGACGACTGGCGCAGATCCTGTTCCTGTTCCCCCACCCATTCCAGCGCATACGAAAACCATGTCTGCATCCGCAAGGAGTTCCTCAATTACTCCTCTTGCAAGTTCGGCAGCTTTTCTGCCGACTTCAGGATACCCGCCTGCGCCGAGACCGCGAGTGAGACTTCTACCGATTAGAATTCTTTTATCCGCCTTTGTCATCAGCAAATGCTGCTTATCCGTGTTAATCGCAATCGTTGTCGCATCCAGATCCATGTGCGAAAGCCTATTTATGGTGTTGTTCCCACAACCACCACAACCAACTACGAAGATCTTTGGCTTCTCAAAAAAGTCTTTGACTTCTCTAACTTTTTCCTCCCTCCTAATCCTATCTTGCTCCAAATACTGTTGGGCTTTACTTACCAAACTCTTCATTCACACCACCTCAGCTAAATTCCCCCATTTTGGAGGCTTTCTCTATCTGCTCCTTATGCTCCTCGAGAAACCTCTTTATCGCTGCCCTTATCGCTTCACTGACCGAGGTGTATTCTCCAAGCTCAACGAGGACCTCTAACTTCTGATATTGAGCTTCTGTGAGCCTTATACTTATTTTTCTCGTCGGCGGCATCTTTCCACCTGAAGCACTGGCACATTTTGGGCGCACAGAGGGCGTTTTTTGTCCACCATTTGTGCGCCTTTTGCCTCCTTATTGGCGTATATTGTCCGACATTATAGAATATAAATTTTTCGATTTCGATTATGATTAAATCCAAAAATACCTTAACGCTGATGATATACCTAAAACGTTAAACTATTCAACTGAGGTAGTAAACCCTCAGATGAGCCTTTGACCCAAAAAGAGATACTAAAGTGAACTTCGTAGAGGAAAAATAAAAAATCCTCAGGCTACTTGAATTCATGATCTCTGCACATGCGCCAGCGCTTGTTGATTATGTCTTCATCATCGACAAATTCCCGATTTCGGGTGGACACGCAAAGATTGTCGGAACTGCAAAATTTCCCGGTGGTGCTGGAGCCAATGTTGTTCACAACCTCGCAACGCTTGGCGTTGAATCGACGCTTTTCACAACCCTCGGCAAAGACGACGATGCAAGGTTTTTCATTGAGAACACAAAGGCAAAGGTTTCTGCAGAGGTCACCGATGAACTCACGGGGAGAGTTCTTGTCTTTGTGGATCAAAAGGGAGAAAGAACCTTTTTTGTCCAACCAAATTCAGCAGAGAAACCATTTGTCAAAGTGAAGTATGGTGAGTTCCTATACATAGACCCATTTCCCAGCGAGCTAAGCTTTGAAGTTCAGAAAGAGGTCATGCAAAGCTTTGGTGGATTCGTAATCCTCAACCCAGGTCACTTCTACGCGAGCATGGGGTTCAAAAAGCTTAGCGAACTCCTCGAATTCACGGACATGGTGATCATGTCCTCTGCGGAGTTTGAAATTCTAAAAAGTTCCCCAAAAGATTATCTTGATTTCGTGGATTATCTAATCGTAACCCTTGGCGAAAGGGGGGCGATTTGCTATACTAAGAGAGAAAAGGTATCGGACAAGGGTTTTAAGGCTAAAGTGGTCGACACAACTGGCGCTGGAGATGCTTTTTCTGCTGGGTTCATCTACGGCTTTATAAACGATCTCCCCCTTGAGATCTGTCTCAAGCTAGGAAACTTTTGTGGGGCTTACAATGTAGAAAGAATTGGAGCAAGAGCGTTTCCAACGAGGGAAAGAGTAGAAGAGTTTCTTTTTAGTCTGAAAAAACCTTAGTTGCCAGATGAAGACTCGCTTAGCGAAATATTTATAAAGAAATAGTTAATGCTCAGATCGATGTCAGAGAAGGATACAGTTGGTGGTGCCCTCTCAAAGCTCGTATTATACATCGCGATTGCAGTCGTTGTCTTTGGATTGCTGAACTGGATATTCTACTACTCGATTCCAGAGCTTGTAGCAAAGTACAGGGATCTAAAAAGCCTTTTAATGATCATAGACTTCGCCCCATACGTTTTCGTGCTTGTAACCCTTATCATCGGTTGGCTGATTGTAACTTCGATCGCATCCTTTTTATATGCAACGACTGAACCAAAATACGGAGCGTCGACTGCATCAGCGATAAAGAGCATGGTAAAGATCCTTGGACTTGGAGCTTTGCTCGCTGGAATTGCTGGTGGAGTTGCTGGTGGAACCGCAGGAGTTGCTCTTGGCGGTTTTATAGGTATCGTAGTTGGCTTTGCAACCCAACAAGTTCTTGGACAAGCGATTGCTGGTATGTTCCTCTTACTTGCGAGACCTTTCAAAATCGGCGACCTCGTCGACATGGCTGGAGAAACTGAGGTTACCGTAAAGGACGTAGGTGCGATGTTCACTGTTGTCGAGAGAAAGGATTCCAACGTCGTTCTCATCCCGAGCACGATGATAGTAGGTCAGAAGATTGTTATAAGAAAGTCGAAATAATAACTGATCCTGCAAAACTTTAAATATCCAATTTTTTAGAATTTTCATGAGCTACGAAATCCTGATGCAAAGACTTGGATTTCCGAACTCCGAAAGGCTTAGAAAGATTCTCCAGTATCTCATGGACGAAGAATCTGCAAAAGTGGCTTCTGCGCTTCCAGGAAGCGTCGAAGAGGTTGCAGAAAAGCTTGGAATGGATAAAGAAAAAGTTAGAGCAATTTTTGAAGATCTCTTTGCAAAAGGCGTAGTTTTTCCGAGGGATTTCAGAAATCGCGAATTTTTTAGATTTGCTAGGGATTTGATACAGCTCCACGATGCAACGCTTGCAACCCAGTACATGAAAGATCCGGAGTATGCAAAGCTCTGGAAGGAATTTGGAGAGAAAGAGGCACACGAAGTGATGGGTAGAATTCTTTCAAGCGCTGGAATAAAGGTTTGGCGAGTAGTTCCGGCTTACAACGCAGTAAAAGACTTACCTGATTTGCTACCATATGAGAACATAAGGGAGATGCTGAAAGCACAGAAAAAGATTGCAGTCGTTCCTTGTTCTTGCAGAAACGTTACAGCTCTTGCTGAAAATGGTTGCAAATACACCAACGAAGAAAAATGGCATTGCATTCAAGTTGGGAGGGGCGCGGAATACGTGATCGAAAGGGGATCCGGAAGAGAGCTGACGATAGAAGAGGCTCTGAATCTGATCGACGAGATAGAAAAAGATGGCTTGGTTCACACTTGGGCAAACACAGCAAAAATTGTAGATCCAAGGGTAACCGTGAACTGCAACTGCTGTAGTGATTGCTGTGAGTTCTTCTTGGCTGCTAAATTTGCGAACGTTCCGATGGAATCGCTGCTGGAGAAAAGTAGATACGAAGCCTACGTTATCGAAGAAAAATGCAAGGGTTGCCAGACTTGCATAGAAAGATGTCACTTCGACGCGATAGAGCTCTACAGACCACAGGGAAGTAAGAAGTTCAAGGCAAGAATTCTTGCGGAAAAGTGCTTCGGTTGCGGAGTTTGCGTCGTTGGTTGCGAAGAGGGAGCTATTAAGATGAAAGCCGTTCGTCCTCCGGAGTTCATCCCCCAGTAAACAAAAGGCTTTTATATTTTTTCACTATCTGAGCCTTATGACCTCAGACGAGATTGAGAGGTTTAGCAAATTTTTGCGTGAAGACGATCAAAAGATCTTAAAGGCTGTGGCTAAGGATAAAATAGC
>JBKBUO010000026.1:16839-19980 GCA_046290005.1 Archaeoglobaceae archaeon
ATAGCCTTCGAAATCTTAAAAAAGATGTTTGAGTCACCAGAAAGCGCCGAAAAGTATCTCGTCCTTCTGAGAGATAATCCAAACGCTATACTGATCGCAACAAAAATCGCAGAAAGCGTTGGGAGATACCTTAGCTCGGAAGACGAGGATAAGTGTCTCAACATCTTCCTAAGGGCGATTGAATACATGATGGAGATAAAAGATAGAAAAAGCGTTTACAACATTTTTGAAATCGTTAAAGAAGCGATAGAAAGTAGAATCGCTCTTGGAAAATACGAATCTGCTTCAAAGCTCGTAAAAATCTTTTTAAATCTCGGAATGAACACCTACGTTAAAAAACTGATGTTTCATGCGATCGAAGTTTCTGAGAGTGGAGATTTCGCGAGAGCGCTAAGAATTCTCAACGATCTACCGCAGAACGACGATGTTTTAACAACGAAAGCATACATCTTGCTTGAATGGGGTAAAAACATCGCAAGTAGAGATCCACAGCTCGGATTGAGCAAGATTGAAGAGGCTTTGAAACTAAAAGAATTGCAATCAGCTAAAGTTGCAATGGCAGAGATATACGAGAACATTGGAAACTACGCAAGAGCGTATGAAATCTACAGCTCCATGAGAGATCGCCCGGGAATTGCGACAAAGCTCGCTCGACTCCTCATGGAGTGGGGAGAAGAGGAGGGGGATCCTAAAAAGCTCGAAGAGGTAAAGCTGATCGTCAACGATCCGGTGATGCTGGAGGAGATAGACCGAAGAATAAGAAAAATAATGGATCAAAGAGTGTCTGGATCGTAACCAAGCACCGCGGTCCACCACCACCTCGCCATGTCGACGAGATCCTTGCTGAAGGCTCCGGAAAGGGTGTATTCCCCATCTCTTATCGCTATCATTCCTGCTCCAAGTAGCTTGTTCCTCATAGAATAAAACGAAGACCGGACCATCTTCAGTTCTTCAAGAACCTTTTCCCATTCATCAACTCTAAGCGGTTTCCCAGCCTTCTGCCTCTCCTCAACGATGCTCAGAAATCTAACAGCCTTCATCGCAACGTCCTCCTTCCTAAAGATCCTCCTCATCAGTTCAAGCATCGGATTCTTTGACTGAGAAACTCTTGCGGTGGCGGTAGAGCGAACTATCAACGAAGTCGAAGTCTTGGGAGCGTCTTTGACTTTCACATTTTCGAGTTGAGGAGTAGTTTTAAAAATCTTCTGTGGCATTTATGCGAGCATAAGATTCAAAAAACTCAGCGAGCTTCTCGAATTCACAGAGTTCGAGATTTTGAAAAGCTTTTCAAGAGATTTGAGCGTCATTCTCGGCGAAAAAGTAGTCGATACGACTAGTGCCGAGATTCTTACAACGTCGAAAGGCTTGGAGCAAGAGCTTTTCCTACAAAAGAGATGATAGGCGAGTTCCTCCTTAGCCTGAAGGTTTAATGCAAATTTTTCATGTAGAATACTTTTTAGATCTCTGAAAAAGAGGAGCCACATTTTTCTAGTAGGATTGGGTGTTCTTCTCCCTTGAATTCGATTTCCTTGCTAGTTATCATGTTGTATTCAGGTCTGCTCATCCCTTTATGCAAAACAAGAAGATGAAATTCAGCTTTTGCATGATGGCAACACTCTTCTAAAATCCTTGATGTCTCGTTTAAGCAATTTTCTAATTTTTCTCTGATCTCGCTTGCGTGTACATCTTTGCTCTTTAACTCTACGACGGCAACTATGAGCTTGTCATCGATCGAAGAATAAACTATGCAATCGCATGCCTTGCGACCTTCGCAAATCTCTTCTCCTTTGAGAATGATATACTCTTTTAAACCTTTGAGCTGCAACTTGCAATTGCTCTCCTTGCAATATTTTATAATGGCGTCGGTGTTGGCAAATTTATTCTTGATGTTCTGGATACAATCTTCGAATCCTGAAGGATTCTTCGTAGAGAACTTCTTGAACCTTGAGGAATTCTTCATTGGAGATTCCATCTTCTCTCACTTCGATCTCCTCTATTTTATATCCTTTCTCGTGTTCATCGTATTTGAAGACATAGGCAGAGACTTCCTTGGGTTTCAAGAAGTCTTCTTTATCATATCCCCGCTCCAAACGCTTTTTCGGAGCAACCTTACTGAGCATGATGAAATTACTCAGCTTGTTCAAAAGATAATCGCTATGAGTCGTTATCATCACTTAGACACCTTTTCGCACCAATCTGACCAACAATTTCGCCAAAATTAGTTGATTCTGTGGATGCAGATGGGTTTCCGGCTCTTCTATTATCAAAACGCTTCCCGGTTCGACATAGTATTTTAGATAAAGGAAAAGCGGTGCCAGCTCGGAGATCGCTGAAGATGATCTGTAAAGCGGGATCTCGGTATCCATGAACTTGTAGTAGATCTCAGGAACAAGATACTTGTCACTTTTGACCATTATTTCTCCTTTGAACAATTCATTCTCGAAGCTCTGAGCGAGTTCATAGAATCTTCCCTTTCTGTCGGGAGATAGAGTTATGAGGGATGATATAAATTCCGATACAGCTCCCGAAAGCCTTGGAATCCCTGGAAGCTCTTTTTTTCCAATAAGAGGAGCTGTTTTTACGATGCTCGCAACGAGTGCCTTATATCCTTGCAATATACCCGATCTCGCAGCTGGTAGATAGTAGTGTTCTCTCTGTATACTTTTCAATGTTTCTAATATCATATTTCCAATTAAAGATCTTATTATAAATTCGAATCCAAATTTCCCAACTTTGTGTGACCCCATTAGAATTAAAAGTTCATTATTTTTTTCTACTTTCATCATTTGAACTTGCTTTGTTCTTTTGACCTTTATCTTGATATTAAACTGAAATTCCTTAACACGACTTTTCTCGGATTCTTTGTTTTGGTGTTCTAAACGAACCCAGTGAGAATTAGATTTAATCTCAAGCTCGAACGATTTTTCTCCAACACGGATCGACTCGGACAGTGAACAAGCATACGATTGGATAACTTCTTTAACAAACCAATCTTCATATATCTTTCTAAAGATTTCATAGGCGATCCCTTTTATAATTTGTCCAGCGATTTCTACCTCTTCCTCCTCTTTTAAGTCACTAATTGTTCTCTCCAATTCAGAGATAAGATTTTTATCCTCAAGAGAATCTATAACAGCTTCT
>JBKBUO010000027.1:0-1988 GCA_046290005.1 Archaeoglobaceae archaeon
ATCCGCTCGGCGTAGTCTACGAGAGGGATTTTCTAAAAAAGGTCCGAGATCTCGCGATCGAAAAAGACATCTTCGTCATGTCCGATGAGATCTACGAGAAGATAATATTTGAAGGAGAACACTACAGCCTCGCAAGCTTCGATGGGATGTTCGAGAGAACGATAACGATAAACGGGTTCTCAAAAACGTATTCCATGACTGGGTGGAGAATTGGTTACGCTGTCGCACCGAAGTGGGTGATAGAGAAGATGAACACGATTCAATCCCATTCCGTCAGTCATCCGACTTCTTTCGTCCAATTCGCAGCAATAGAAGCTCTGAAAAGTGATGACGACTTCCTGAAACAGATGGTTTCCGAGTTCAAGGCGAGGAGAGATATGATAATGAAAAAACTCGCCGAGCTTGGAATACGCTACGCTCCACCAAAGGGTGCTTTTTACATCTTCATGGACGTTGGAAGAGATGGAGATGAGTTCTGCGAAGAATTCTTAAAGAAAGAATTTGTTGCACTAACTCCTGGCTCAGCCTTTGGCGTTTCTTTTGGGAACTGGGTTCGCTTGAGCTACGCAACTTCAAGAGAGAGAATCGCGGAGTTTCTGCGAAGGCTCGAACGCTTCATATCTTGACTACCATTTTTCGTAGTGAACCCTCTCTTTTTTGAACCTATCTGCTTCAAAGAACTCGTCCTCGCTCCTTGGGTAGCCGAGCGAAACTATGCTGAACACCACTATGTCCTCTGGAACGCCAAGAACTTTTGCAATTGGCTTCATCCTCGACTCGTTGGGGTAGACCCCAAGCCAGCAGGATCCGATGCCCAAAGCCCTTGCAGCGAGCAATATGTTTTGAGTTGCCGCACTGCAATCTTGAATCCACATAGGTAGCTTATACTTCGAAAGACTTGGATCGCAACACACAACTATAGCAGCTGATGCTTCTGAAAGCATCTTTCCGTAGGGATGTATTTCGCTCAATTCTCTCAGCTTGGACTTCTCTCTGATTACGATGAAGTGCCAAGGTTGCTCGTTTCCAGCAGAAGGTGCTTGCATCGCGCATTCGAGTATCTTCCTTATCTCCTCCTCTCCAATCTCCTTTTCGGAATACCTCCTTATGCTCCTCCGCGTCCTTATCAACCTTAAGAGCTCTTCGCCCATATCAAATGCTCCACGGACCAAAACTTAAAAGTTCCCAAAAACTCTCTTCATGGAAACCCTCGAGGACATCAAGAGAGAGATACTGCGATGCACGAGGTGTGAGCTTCACAAAACAAAGACGAACTTCGTTCCAGGGAGTGGAAGAGAAAAAGCCGAAGTTTTTTTCGTGGGTGAAGCGCCGGGAAAAGAAGAAGATCTTAAAGGAGAGCCATTTGTCGGCAGCGCTGGAAAACTACTTACGGAAATGATCTCGCTGATGGGGTTGTGCAGAGAAGGTGTTTTCATCGCCAACGTCTTAAAGTGCAGACCTCCGAACAACCGGGATCCACTGCCAGAAGAGGTCGAAGCGTGCGGAAGTTACTTGCTCAGACAACTCGAAGTTGTGAAGCCCAACGTGATAATTTGCCTCGGTAGACACTCGGCAAAGTTCATCTTCGAAGCCTTTGGTCTGAACTTTTCCTCAATAACGAAATTACAAGGAAAGATTTTCGAGGTCTCCGCGTGGGATAAAAGTGTGAAGATAGTTGCGCTTTATCACCCCGCTGCGATTCTCTACAAACCACAGCTTAGGGCTGAATACGAGGAAAATTTCAGGAGGTTGGCTTCACTGGTTAAAAAAAGGCAGAAAAGCCTTTTTGACTTTTAAAGCAAAAAACTCAGGACTAAGTGGCTTACAAGGGCTACGAGATACGCAACCAATAACTGGAAAAGCACTGAAAGCAATAGCAATCGATTGCTCCTAAGCTCTGTGTGTATAGCCGAAAGCGTAGCAACGCAAGGTGTGTAAAAGGCTATGAATATCACCATCGCTATCGCTTGCTCAGGAGCTAAGGCGAG
>JBKBUO010000027.1:2087-3669 GCA_046290005.1 Archaeoglobaceae archaeon
TGAAAGCGTAGCAACGCAAGGTGTGTAAAAGGCTATGAATATCACCATCGCTATCGCTTGCTCAGGAGCTAAGGCGAGATTGGAAAGAATTTCAGAGGGATTCGGAGTTCCAAACGAGATTGCCAAGGCTGAAATTATTATCTCCTTTGCAAGAAAGCCCATCAGAAGTGCAAAACCAAGTTCAGGACTTTCGAAGCCAAATGGTAAAAAGAGTTTCGCGATAATTGCACCGATTTGTGCTGCGAGTCCAATGTAGTCGAACAACCACATGATGATGGAGAAAACGAGAAGCAGTTTCCCGACCTTGATTATGAAGGCTTTGCTCCTCGCCCAGGTTATCCACCAGCTCACCCTAAGGCTTGGAAAGTGATACGGGGGTAGCTCGATCAAAAGCTCCGAGGACTCTTTTTTAACAAATCTCCCATAGGTTTTTGTCATGAGCATGAATAATGCGACCGAGAGGAGGTAAACCGCGATTATGGTTAAGCTTTGAAGCATAGGCGATGCCAACAAAGCGGTTACGAACAAAACGATCACGAGCAATCTCGCTTGGCAAATGACGAAGGGCGAAGCTAAGGCGACTCTAATCCTCTCTGAATCCGTTTCAAGAATCCTCGTTGTTGCGATTCCCGGAACGTTGCAAGCCAAGCTTATGCTGAAGGGAAAAACAGATTTACCAGTCAAGCCGAAAAGTGCAAAGAATCGATCCATCGAAACCGCAACTCTTGCCATTATGCCGCTGTCTTCAACGAGCGAGATTACGTAGTTCAAAATTAGAATGAGAGGGAAAAAAGACGCGACCGCTCCAACTCCGGGCAGAATTCCTCCAACCAAAAGGCTCTTGAGAATGGAATCAGGGATATTTTCGTCGATAATTCGTGAAATCTCGTCGAAACCCGCTGAGATCATCTCGACGAGGCTGTAGGTTTCAACGAGTTCTGCGAAATCGTCGTAACCAACTGAATAAAGGATAAAGTTCAATGGAAAACCGGTGTTTATTGAAAAAGAAACGAAAAGGGCAAAAAACAAGATTAAAAGAGACAGAATAAAGCCGAATCTGCTGAAAAAGACTCTGTCGACTCTTTCTCCAAAGCGCTCTTCTTTAACCTCTACCTCCTTCACCGCAGAGCCTATGAGCTCTTCGACAAACCTATACCTATGCGCAGTGATCAGTTCTTCTGGGTTTCCATGGGTTTTGGAGATTTCTACAACGATTTTATCGATTTCCCCTCTTTTTTCTGCTGAGAGCGAAGAAAGAGCGAGTTCATCACCCTCGATTGCTCTAATTGCAAGGGCTCGATCGCCCGTTATTTTTTCAACTTTTTCAATGAACTGCTCGAGGACGCCGTAGTCGATTCTCAGTCTCTTTCCCTTAACCCTTCCCTCTAAGTAGTCTATTGCTCTGTCCAACAGTTGGTTTATCCCAATTCCACGAATTGCACTGAGTAATACGACTTCCACGCCGAGCTTTTTGCTCAAGATTTCAGCGTTTACGTGTATACCTTTTTTTTCAAGGTAATCGAGCTTGTTTATTGCGAGAATCGCGTTTTCCCTGAGCTCCAAGACTTGGATTGCGAAGTAT
>JBKBUO010000027.1:3767-19841 GCA_046290005.1 Archaeoglobaceae archaeon
TTTTTTTTCAAGGTAATCGAGCTTGTTTATTGCGAGAATCGCGTTTTCCCTGAGCTCCAAGACTTGGATTGCGAAGTATAGGGATCGGTAAAGAGATTCGCCGTTTACCAAAACAACCGCTACTCCTTCTTCTCCAAAAATTACCTCCTTTGTTATATCTTCCTCCTTGCTAAGGGTTTTAAAGCTGTTTATCCCCGGAAGATCGATGATCTCTATCTCCTTCCCATGGTGCTCGATCCTCGCGCTGAAAATTTCCACCGTTTTTCCGGGCCAGTTTGCAACGTAACAATTTTCGCATGCAAGCTGGTTAAAAAGCGTCGTTTTTCCAGAGTTCGGTTGTGCTACAAGGTAGATCTTACCCATTCAGAATCTCCACCAAAATCTTCCTTGCAATGCCACGACCGATTGCGATCTCCGAGTCCATAACCCTAACAACGATTGGCGGACCCCTACTGACCACTTCGACTACTTTTCCTGGAATCAAACCCATGTCTGCGAGTCTTCGAACGAAACCTTTGCCTCCAACGATTCCCATTATCCTTACCTTCCCCTCCGCAGAATCGAGTGTCATCATTTAGGTTAACCTAAATCTCCAGTGCATAAAAAGCTTTCGCTCATCTCAAAGCTTTTATACCCATTAGCTCTCGCTTTTAAGGAGGGGCCGTGGGGTAGCCTGGTATATCCTTTCGGCTTCGGGAGCCGGAGACCCGAGTTCAAATCTCGGCGGCCCCAGATCGAGGGGTGATGGGCATTAAAGATCTCCTGTTTAAGTATACAAGGTTTGAGAAAGCCCGGATAATTGGAGCAAGGGCGTTGCAAATAGCGATGGGGGCACCGGTTTTGATTGAAACCGATAAGACCGATCCAATTGAGATAGCGATTGAGGAGTTTGAAAGAGGGGTTATTCCGATAACGGTAAAGAGAAGGACGAACAGATTCGTGTGGCTCGAAAAGTATGAGATGTTTTGAGGTGGTCTCTTGATAATAGAAGATCTTCGATATCGCATAGTCTTCGACAGCAGAGGAAAAGAGACTGTGGAATGTGAAGTTGAAAGCGGAGAATTTGTTGCAATCGCTTCAGCTCCAAGCGGTGCATCGACTGGAAAACATGAGGCAATTGTTGTAAGCCCAAAGAAGTTGGAAGAGGTCGAAGAGAAGGTATCGAAGGCGCTGATAGGGCTGAGCGTGTTCGATCAAGTCGCAGTGGATGAGACTTTGCGTGAAGTCGATGGGACTGAGAACTTTGCAAACATTGGAGCAAACTTCGCAGTTTCTGCGAGTATAGCGGTAGCGAAATGTGCATCTCTGATGCTTGGAATTCCGCTGTGCACTTATCTTGGCGGAGCTTTTGCCAAAGAGCTCCCCTATCCCTTGGGGAACGTCATTGGAGGGGGGAAGCATGCAGAGGGCTCGACGAGTATCCAAGAATTCCTCGTGATCCCCGTTGGAGCTAAAAGCTTTCTCGACGCACAGAGAACCAACGCAGAGGTTCACAGAGAAATTGGTAATCTGTTGAGATCCAAGGGGATCTTTGCTGCAAAGGGCGACGAAGGAGCGTGGGCTGCGAAAATCGGCGACGATCTTGCCTTTGAAATACTAACAAATGCGATAGAGAAAGTGGAGAAAGAGAGTGGGGTGAAGATTCGCATTGGAGTCGATTTTGCATCGAGCGAATTGTGGAACGGGGAGAGATACGTCTACAAGGAAAGAGAGCTCGACAAAGGTGAACAGATAAGATTCGTTTCTGAACTCGTTGAAAAATACGATATCCTATACGTAGAAGATCCATTGCACGAAGAAGATTTCGAGGGCTTTGCAGAGCTGACGAAGTCAGTTGATTGCATGGTTTGCGGGGATGACATCTTTGTGACAAACTGGAAGAGGGTTGAGAAAGCCGTCGAGATGAAAGCGGGTAACACTCTTCTCGTGAAGCCAAACCAAGTTGGGACGCTCACGGATACGTTTAAAGCGGTCAATATAGCGAAAAAAGGTGGCTTCGACATTGTGCTGAGCCACAGAAGTGGGGAAACGGAAGACAACTACCTCGCCCACTTGGCGGTTGCTTTCAACGCAAAGTTAATAAAGACTGGCGTTGTCGGTGGCGAGAGAATTGCCAAGCTAAACGAGATGATTAGAATTGAAGAATTGCTCGACGCACGGATGGTGAGAATATGATGGAAGTGGAAGAATACGAGTATCTAATACCCCCTGAGGAATACTTGGCAGCCGGTGTGCACATAGGGACGCAGGTTAAAACAGGGGACATGAGGGAGTTCATCTTCAAGGTTCGCCAAGACGGGCTATACATCCTTGACATCAAGAAACTGGATCAAAGAATCAGAGCTTGCGTCAAGCTCTTGCTCCGATACGAGCCCTCAAAGATCTTGCTCGTCGCAGCAAGGCAGTATGCCCAGAAACCTGTTAAGAAGTTCTCTGAAGTCGTCGGGACGAGTTACATAATCGATCGCTTTGTTCCCGGAACGCTCACGAACCCAAACCTCAAGGAATACGTCGAACCTGACATCGTTTTTGTCAACGACCCCGCGATCGACAAGCAAGCAATCGCAGAGGCTACGAAGATTGGGATCCCCGTAATCGCGCTTTGCGATACGAACAACTCAACAGCAGATGTGGACTTGATAATACCGACGAACAACAAGGGAAGAAAGGCTTTGGCGATTGTCTACTGGCTGATAGCGAGAGAGATAAAGAAGGCGAGAGGGGAGGATTTTCCCTACACCGTAGAAGACTTCGAGGCTGAGCTTTGAACTCCTTTATTTAACTGCACAGGAAACGTAGCAAACGTTTTTAAGCGTCCCTGATAACGGAAGGCATGGATAAGATCTCATCGATCGTTAACGAGATCTACGAGCTTTTCAAGGACTATGGTGTAAAAAAATCCGATATCGAGAAGAGAGTAAAGCTGCTCATCTTTGAATTCAAGGTTCCAGAAGAAGAGGCGAGGAGGACGGTAATAAACGGACTGCGAAGGGAATACGAGGTTTCGAGAGATTCTCTACGCTATCCATTGACAAAGATCTCTGAACTCGAGCCAGGAAAGTGGGTAAGCGTTAAAGCAAAGGTGCTTCAGCTTTGGAACGCGACAAGCGCTTCCGTAGCGCAGTGGGGAGTCATTGGAGATGAAACTGGAACTGCAAGGTTTGTGATATGGGCAAAGTCTGGAAAGAAGAGGGTTGAGGAGAACAAATGCTACCTCTTTGAGAAGGTTGTCGTCGATGAGTTCGGAGGGGCGAAAAGTGTTAAGGTGACGAGCATAAGCGAAATCAAGGAGATCGATGAGGAGATAGAGGTAAGCGAGGGGGGCGAAATCGAAGCTTCTGGAGCCCTTGTTTCCATTTCTCAAAACAGCGGACTTGTGCAAGTCTGTAAGAGTTGCGAAAGAATAACAAAAGCTGGAATTTGCCCAGAACATGGAAAAGTTGAAACGATCGAAGTTTTACGCTTGCGTGGAGTTCTTGACGACGGAGATAGAACTTACGACGTTGAGTTCAGCGAAAACGCAATAAAATCGCTCACGGGCATAGACCTCGCAACAGCGAAAAAAATCGCCTATGAACACTTGGATCGGGGTATCGTTCTTGAAGAACTCAAAAAGAGGTTGCTCGGCAAATATCTGAGAATTTCGGGCGAATTTAGATTGAACACGATAAACGCAAAGAGCGCTGAGTTTTTGAAGGTCGACGTATCAAAAGAGGTTGAAAAGATTCTCGCAAAGGTGGGAATTTGAGGCTGAAGAGGGAAGTAGCTCGAAGAGTTTTTGCGAAGGAGTTCAACGCTTCGAGGTTTAAAATAGGTGGCGAGGTTGAAAGGGAGCCCGTTTACCTTTTAACACCCCTAGGGCTCAAGTGCAACCGCATTTTTATCGTCGGAGCCCTTTTGGAAAAGGAGGAGACGAGAAGTGAAGAGGTCCTTAGAATAAGGGTTGCGGATCCGACTGGATCTTTTCTCGGATTTGTTGGTAAATTTGACCCCGAAGCAAGGGATTCACTTGCAGAAATCGATGTACCTTCGACGGTTGCGGTAACCGCGAAGGCAAAGCTTTTGGAAAGGGATGAAAAAGTGACGCCTTTCATAAGACCCGAGAGTATCGTAGCAACCGATTTCGAGACGCGAGACTACTGGATCCTCGAAACTGCGAAAGCGACGCTGAAAAGAATTGAACTCATGAACAGCGAAAACGAGCTTGCAAAGCTCGCAAAAGAGAAATACAACACAAAGGTCGAGGAATACAAAGAGATGGTGATCTTAGCTTTGCAAAAGCTGAAAGAGGAGACAGAGATTTCGGAAACGACTGAAGAGGATTTTGATGACTCGATAGAAGAGGAGATAATGGGTCTAAACGACATATATTAGCTTACCGCCCTCTCGTAGTCCAACTCCGTGATTATACCATTTTTGTTTAGTATACGATTCGCAGACTCGATGTTTTCAGCTTCGAGGACTAATTTTGCGGATTCGTTCACACTCATCACAGCTTTCGCCTTGAAGTAAAAAACCAACGCTGAGATCGGAGTTATGAGCACAGTTCTGCCCCTTCTTATCTTCTTTAATCCAAACTCGCCACGATAAGCAAGAATTGGAATTTTGCTGGCTTCAGTTACGACATACTCGCAGAGCTTTTCCATCTCCAAGCAATCCTCGTCGCTGAGCGATGAACAACCAAGAAAGCCGTGGATGCGCATTATTTCCGAGATGTTGAGCATCAATTCCTCTGTTTTCAGTTCACCATCGCTCCCAAATCCAGTAACCGCAACCAATCCGTCGAGTTCGCTAAGCAAAGCTACACCAATCGCATCTGCCAAGGGGCTCCTTACTCCGGATTCGTAGCCAACAGAGATCGCATCTCCCCCTGCATCGACGCCGATGATTAGTTCTATGCCTTCGGTATCGATGAACCTAATAAGATCTTCCCGCAACCTTCGCACCCCTTTCGTTATATCGAGCCCAACCACTTTTCCAAAGAACTTCGCAGATCTTGCAAGATTTGTCTTAACGCCGTCTGTTGTCATCGTATCTTCCCCTATGATCGCAATTGTTTCTGCAACTTTTTCAGCGTTCAAAAGCTCTTCAACGCTCCTCGGTCCAGGTTTTGGATCTAAGATCAACCGATCCCACATCACGCCACCATGGATCACCTCGAAGTCGAAGAGCCTCAGGAAGTTCGCAACTGGAATTGTGCTGACTATGTCCCCACCGCCACCGATTCCGAAGACGAGGGCTTTCTTTCTCCTGCAGTTTTTGAGGATCCTAATAAGTTCCATGGAGTTCGCTTCGTATGGTGAATATATCTTTTGCCAAAGCGTCGAAAGATTTTTATTTAGAAAACAAGTTTTTTCATGCAAGCAAAGCTCAGAGTAATCTTGTTTACAATCTCGATGATCTTCGGAACTCTCAGCCTTGTCACCGGAGTCGTTCTTTACTTCTGGCCAAAACCAAGAGCAGGATGGTATGAATTTCTCGGTTTGAGCAAGGCAAATTGGAGTGATTTACACACACACGTTTCACTCATAGCTTTGGTTGCGATATTGGTGCATCTAATCGTGAACCGCAGATCAATAAAGCTATACGTGGACTGTCTCAGGAGGATTTGAAGGTGCGAGGAATTGCGCGAAAGATTTTTAAATACAAAAATCAAAAGGCGGTGTGGAGTCCGGCAAATATATTTTCCTCGGGTTTTTGATCTTAGGCTTCCTAATCTTAGGCTGCGCTCAGCCAACCACTGTGGAAAAAGAAAAAGTAGACTGGGCCAAGAACTTCGAGACGAGCCTCCACTACACGAGGCAGGGAAAAATAACTTTCTACTCCGCGGAAAAAGGTGGAATGGAGCTTATAACAAACAAACCTATAAAAAGCTTCGAGTGCATTAAGTGTCATGCAGAAACAAAGGCGAACGGACAGAAAATCGAGACCGCAAGTTATGTTCCAGACTGCTACGACTGCCATGTTACGCCAGGGGACAAGGTGAACGAAACGATCTGCTTGGGATGTCACGGGAGGCAAAGAACTGAGATCGCGGTTCTCAAGTTAAGCGACGTCCATCGAGATCGCGGAATGAAGTGCATCGACTGTCACAGCAAGGAAGATGTGATGGGTGATGGGAAACACTATGCTACGCTCCTCGAAAGAGAGACCGCAGTAAGATGTGAGAACTGTCACGAGTTCAAGACAAATCCCGCACACATCCTCCATGGAGACAGGGTGCATTGTTCCACTTGCCATCAATCAACTGTTATAAGCTGTTACAACTGCCATCTTGACAGCGCAGAGGAGCACCAAAAGCGAGCGTTTCGACCGATTGCGGGCTTCCAGGTTTTAGTTAACTTCAAGGGCAAAGTCTATCCAGCGAACTACATGACCGCGGTTTACAACAACAAAACCTTTGTAGCATTCCAACCATTCTACTCGCACGCAATTCAGAAAAACGCAAAAGATTGCAGCGACTGCCATGGAAACGCAAACGTGAAGGCTTACCTTGAAAATGGGAAAATTGTCATGACAAGATGGAACGAGAGCTCAAAATCTCTTAGCTCGATCCAAGGAGTCGTTCCGCTACCTCCTGATTGGAAAACCGCGATGTCCTTCGACTACTTGACCTACATCGGAGATCCTTCGAATCCCGTGAAGCCAGAGCCTTGGAACTGGACTTATATCAAAAACTCGTCAGATTTGATGCAAATATTCTTTGCAGAGCCGATGACAAGAGAACAGATCGAAAAATTGGCTAAGGAGTTCAAGTTAAAATAATTTTTAGAACTTTAGATAACCTTTTCTTTCGAGCCACTCAACCTGTGGATTCGTATACCTCCACACTATATCCGCGCGGTCGTTCTGAAAGCTCCAAGGGATGATGATGACGACATCCCCTTCCTTTATCCAGATCTTCTTCCTCATCTTTCCCGGAATTCTGCCAAGTCTTTCAACGCCGTCTTCGCATTTAACCTTTATGTGCCCCGCACCGAGCATCGAGGTTACAATTCCAAACATCTCTCCCTTCCTCTTGTCCGGAAGCTTGACTCTTATTATCTCCTCCTCACTCAGACCGACACCTCCCAAAAAACTCGTGCCCTTGTTTAAATAGTTTATCGAAACATCTTTCTCTGTATAGAATCGATTTTTTCTGCAAGCTCCCTGAGCTCAGGTCTCATAGCATTGGCGATTCTCCTCTCAAGCTCATCGGAGCTAATAGCAATTGTTCTTTTAACATTTTGAAACTCCTCAGTCATCGCCTGCATTCGAAGTTCGATGCTTATGAGGAACAGCGCAAGGCTTGCGATCAGCAATGCTGCGAGAAAAACGATCGTCGCGTCAACTCTATCGAAAGCGGAAAGCCACTTGTAAACGAGTCCCGCAGCGGATAGAACCATTACCACTGACAGTATTATTTCCCTACCAATTTCCTTCCATGATAGCATGTCTTTATTCGGGTTACAGAAGTATTTATATTTTTTTATCAATCCAAAGCTTGGAACTTCTTGGAAGCGTGCTCTCGCTTTTTGAGAATGAAACCGAATATAAATTCTCTGACCTTTTCAATCAACCCGCAAACTACTTTCCATCAAGGGATTTTTGAAGCCTAAAAGAGCACTTGCCCACCGAAGTTTATCAAAAAAACTTGATTCAAAAACAAAAGTTTTTTATTTACTTGGTTAACGTGTTGTATGCGTAGCGTGATCTTGCTCTTGATCCTAACCGCAATAGCACAGGCGAGCACGTTTCAGGGAGACAACGAGCGCACGGGAAATTACGTTGCAACGACGATAATTCCGAAGGTTGAATGGAAAACTCAGCTCAGCGGTTTAATTGGTGCGCAACCAGTTTACAGCGAAGGAAAGATATTTGTATCGAACTGGTATGGTTGGGGAGAATGGAGCCCGGGGCTTTATGCGATCAACGCAAGCAGTGGCGAGATAATTTGGAGAATCGAGAAAATACAAGGTGCTTCAACGCCTGCTGTCTATGGGGGAAAGGTTTACGTTGGCGGAATGAACTACAGCGGTGAAGGCTGGTATTATTATGGATACTTCTACGTTGTAAACGCAACGAGCGGAGAGATCGAGAAGGAGCTATTTTTAGATCAGAAAAAGTCCTACTATGGCATCGCATCCTCGCCAGTTGTTTACAACGGCTCAGTTTATGTTCTGACTCACACGAATGCGACTCTTTGGAAAATCAGCTTAGAGGGAGAGATAATAAAGAATTTCTCAAGCGGAGGAGAAATAAACCCATACACTTCTCCAGCGATAAGCAATGGTAAGATCTACATCGCTGGAAACAAGAGCGGAGAAAACAAAATCTACTGCTTGAACGAAGACCTTGAAGAGCTTTGGAACGTCAGCGTTGATTTAAGGGTAACGAACACCCCAACGGTTGCGGAAGTCAATGGAGAAAGGCTTGTTTTATTCGCTACCGAAAAAGCCCTTTACATCTACAACGAATCCAGTGCGCTGAAGAAGAGTTTCTCGATCAACGGCTCTCTTTCAAGCGCTGCAGTTGCAAATGGAAAAGCCTTCATAGGCTCAAAGGATGGAAAGCTTTACTGCATCAATCTCACGAGTTTTGAAGAGTGCTGGAATTTAACAGCGAACGGGAAAATAGACTCATCGCCAGCGGTTGCGAATGGGATCGTTTACTTCGCAACAAACACGGAGAAGGGAACGATATACGCTGTCGACGCAACAAATGAAAAAATACTTTGGCAATACAAGCTCATACCTCCTGAGTTTGCTTCGTACAACATCATGTCCTCTCCATTCATAGCGAACAACAAGCTCTACATAGGCGCAGATGATGGAAACCTCTACTGCTTCGGCTCCGCTGGAGTAATTGAGCTAAACGTTACACTTTCTCCTGGCAAATACTTGGAGATTGCAGATGGAAAGGAATACTTGGTTAACAAAACCTCTGCGCTCGGAGCCCTGCAGTTCGCTTCGAGTGAAACGAAGATCGATGGAGCTACGATAAGCTTTAGTTATGAGCTGAGCAATACGTCTTGGGGTCTATATCTTACTTCGATCATGGGCTTAGAGGAGAAGTTCTGGCTCTACTATGTGAACGACGAGATGGCGATGCTTTCAATCGACAAGTTCGAGCTAAAAGATGGAGACAGAGTTCAACTAATATACACGGACGATTTCAACGTCACACCTCAGAATGCAAGCACGATGATCGTCATAAACGTGAAAATTGTTCCGATTTCGATAAACGAAGTTTTTGCGACGAGCGGAAAAATAGGGGGAAACATAACTGCGTTCGTGAATGTAACCGCAATCGAAGGATGGTATGTCTTAGTTCTAAGTGGGCTCTGCGATTCCGAAGCAATCGCTGGAATATCAACTTTCTACGCAAGCGGAGCTCTTAGAGTTCCGGTTTTGGTTCCGGTGCCTCAGCAGATAAAACCTGGGAATTGCAAGCTCTACGCTGGCGTTTATAGAATCGAAGAGTATCCGGAGAAAATAATCGCTTGGAGCAACGCCATAGAGGTGCGTGTTGAATGAGGAGTATCTTAGCCATCCTTATAATTTTCTTCGCCTTGAACGCAGCCTTAGCACTTGAAATCTCGGTAAGAGATTCGATCTGCGCTGGCGAAATCGTTGAAATATACGCAAACAAAGATGCGTTCTTGATTCTAAGACTTAACGATGGATACCCGGTTTTTGGTGAAGTAAATTCAACAAGTTCGCTGAAGCTTAAAACATATGTTACAGGGAAGCTGAAGATCGAAGCCATTAGTGGGGAAGAAAGGACTGAGAAAATCGTGGAGATAAAGAGTTGTCCGTATGCACCAACACCAATTCCTGAAAACTACCTCCCACATGGCTCCTTTGAGAAAATCGTGGACGGAAAGACTTTCACAATTGATTACAGAACAGCCCTCGGGGCGTTGGAGAAAGCTTCGAAGCTCAAAGGATTCAGCTATAGGCTCAAGATTACAGAATGGGGACTATTTGTGGATTGCATCGAGAACATCTGTTCAGGTTACGCTGGAGAAGGGTCTGGATGGATGTATTGGGTAAACTACCCAGAAAAGCCGATGCCAGGGGTTTCGGCTGATAAATACAAGATCTTAGCTGGGGACAATGTGATCTGGTTCTTTTCCCGCAGAATGAGCGAAACGCCAGATTCTGCGACGCACAAAGTCGACATATACGTTGACAAAGACTATAGAATTTACGCATCTTTAAAACTCGCTTTGAACATGCCTCCAGTTGCGAAGTTCAGCTTTTCTCCACTGCAACCGAGAGCTGGAGAACTCGTGAAATTCTATTCGGAATCCTTTGACCCAGATGGCTACATAGAGCGTTGCATTTGGGACTTCGGTGATGGAAACGTTGCCAATGAATGCAATGTTACGCACTCTTATGAAAAACCCGGAAACTACAGCGTATCCTTGACTGTTTTCGACTCACATGGGCTTTCAGACACTAAGACAAGGCTTGTAGTAGTCCTTCCAGTTTTAAAGGAAGAGGTTTTCGAGCGCATAGTTACGATCAAAGGAACTCTTGAGCTTGAGTGCAAAGTTAAAGGAGTTCCAATAACAAAGATCGTTTTCTTCGCAGAGGAAAAGTCCGTTGAAGTTAAGATTAGGAAAGCATCACCTCCAGATCTTTTGTATGCAACCATATACTCTTGCTTTGAGATCAAGCTCAACAGCTCTGTGATTGCGGATCTATACTTCAGGCTACCAAGATCTTGGGATCCGAGTTTTTACAGATACGAGAATGAATGGCTTAAGCTCGAGCATGAAATCGTTGAAGAGGGGGAAGAGTTCGTAGTTTACAAGGTTTCAGTGGAGAAGTTCAGCGTATTCGCAATAGCTAAGGATTGGGAAGATTTCCCGATTCCAAAGGATGAGAAGAGAATTCAAAAAGCTTTGAACTACTTGAGGAGCTTGCAGAGAAGCAGTGGAGGATTTGCAAACCTTGGCGAAGAAGAAAGCATAGCAAAGACTTCCTGGGCTATAATGGCAATAGTTGCAGCGGGAGAAGATCCGAGAACATGGACAAAAGGAAACAAAAGCCCATTGGACTACATAAGGGAGCGCATAAGCGACGAGATTGCAAAAATGGGAACCGCAGATTATGCAAGAACGATTTTGGCCCTTTACTCGGCAAAAGAAGACCCAAGGGAATTCGCTGGGATGGACTTGGTTTCAAAGCTAAAGCAAAGGGTAAAGGAAAATGGGCAAATCGGAGATTACGTTTACACAACGATCTGGGGGATCTTAGCGCTTTCAGCAGTTGGTGAAGACGTTGACAAATCTGTGGAATGGTTGAAGGCAAGTCAAAACCCAGATGGCGGATTTCCATGGACCGTTGGCGAGCAAAGCGACTTCGACGATACAGCAGCAGCGATTCAGGCGTTGATTTATGCTGGAGAGCCAATGGATTCTGAGGTCATTAAAAAAGCCTTGGAATACCTAAAGACTGGACAGAATGAAGATGGCGGGATGCGCTACTTTGGAAACGCTTCAAGCAACGCTGCAAGCGATTCATGGACGATTCAGGCGCTTGTTTCTGCAAATTTAAACCCAAGGGAATGGAAGAAAAACGAGATTAGCGTTGTGGATCACTTGCTCAGCCTTCAAAGCGAAGAAGGATACTTCAAGTACACGACTTACGTGACCGACAATCCCGGATACATGACTGCAAGTGCGATAATGGCTTTGTTGGGAAAACCATTCCCAATAAGGCCACTAAAAGAAGTTGTTCCAGCGAAAACTGAAGAAAACGTTACGTTGGTTGATACTTTAGCTGAGACACCAGCAGAGATTAAAACTCCAGAAATCGTGCAGATAAAAACTCCGGTTGAAGAAAAGAAAGAGACAATAAGAACTTCTGGATTTGAAGTCTCGTTGGCAATACTGGCTTTGATCGTAGTCTTGATTGCAAGGAAAAGATCTTAGTTTTTTATCTAAGCGTTCTTGCAAAATCGGTTGACATAAAAGCAGAAGGATGAAAGCTTTGCATGGACTTCGAAAGTCTCGTTGAAAAAGTGATCAATGAACCAAAGGTAAAGGATTGCGTTGAACTGCTTGAGAAAGCAAACAGCTACGAAAAAGTCAAGTTGCTCCTCGATTTTGCTGGAAAAATCCGAGATGACAGCGTTGGCAGAACTCTAAAGCTCGACTCCTTCGTTTACCCAGTGAAGAGTTGCAGAATGGAGAAGTATTGCATTTACTGCTCAAACTATGTTGAGAAATTTAGACTCGAAGCCCTAAGCCTTGAAGAGTTCGGAGTTGCGATGGATTTCATAAAGGATCGTGGAATGAAAAGAGTTACGCTTGAAGGCGGTTACAACGAAGACAACAGCAAGGTTCCAGAGATGATCAGGATTGCAAGGAAGGCAAAATTAGAGGTCACGATCGACACTTATCCTATCAGGAGAGAAGAACTCGATGTTTTTAAGTCTCTTGGAGTCTCAGAAATTTACGCTTCAATTGAAGTAGCTGAAAAAGACCTCTTCAGCTACTTCAAACCCGGAGAGAAGTTTGAGGATCGATTAATGCTCGCAAAAGAGATATGCAAGAGGAAAATCGGGCTTTCGAGCACTACGATCATAGGTTTGCCAAGTGTGAGCAAAGAGGTCTGGATCAAGGGACTCTTGCTTTTAAAAGAATTCGATTCCCTGAAGCATTGCGCCATATCAAGCTTTAACCCTGTTTATGGCACACCTCTCGAAAACTTTCAGCCCCTATCACCAATTAGTGTTGCAAAGTTCGTTGCGTTGGCGAGAATAGTTCTGAAAGACAAGGATATCTCAGCCTGTGGTTCCGTTGGTATTCAGGCTTTACCTCTGATGCTCATCGCCGGAGCGAACAGGGCTTATTTAGGAGCTTACGTCTGTAGAGCAAGAACGAGGAGGGGATTTTCGGAAGAGATCGAAGAAGTTTTCAAGTCAGAATACGAACTCGAAGTCAGAAATGGCTTGGTCTTTGCGGATCCTTCGAAAGTCGTTGAGAAGATTTGCAAAGACCTTGGATTTGAGGTTGAATAGGAAAAACAATTATAATCCGAAAGCTGGAAGACTGAGCGACAGAACGAATCCAAAATACCTAATGTGCTTAGGGACCCTTGCTCTTCTCTCCCGGGGTGTTTATGCTGAAAGACTTGCGCATCTTAGCAGGAACTCTTTCCTTTTTAAAAGGGAGAGTAGACGTTTTGCACATCGGAACATGTGTTATGAACTTTTGCCCAAGGAGAGAGGATTTGTTGAAAGCGATCAGGGAAAAGAGGCCATAGGTACATTCCTCCAAAAATCTTCTAATTTTAAAAAAATTTTTAAAGGCTCTTGAAGGCAAACCACCAGTCGTAGCCTTCAAGCTCGCCTTTCTTTATCTTCTCAAGTCTCCCCATCGCATCTTTCACGTTCCTTGCAGGCGGTATTATCACTTTTTCTCCAATTAACTCGTTGTTTGGCCAGTTCGCTGGAATCGCAACTTTTTTCTCATCGCTCAACTGCAAGGCTTTAACAGCCCTTAGAATCTCATCTATGTTCCTACCGACTTCTTGTGGATAGTAGAGGATCAATCTAACGACGCCATTCGGATCCACCACAAAGACTGCGCGAACTGTGTTCGTCCCCTTCGCTGGATGTATCAGGCCCAGTTTCTTCGAAACTTCTCCGAGGTCGTCTGCGATTATTGGGAACTCGATGTTGACTCCAAGCTTTTCCTTTATCCACTCGACCCACTTTATGTGGCTAAACGTCTGATCTACGCTCAAACCAACGAGTTCGCAGTTCAGCTTTTTGAACTCCTCGAATCTCTTCTGAAAAGCAACGAACTCAGTCGTGCAGACCGGTGTAAAATCTGCCGGATGTGCAAATAGAACAAACCATTTTCCTGCAAAGCTCTCTGGCAGTTTTAGATCTCCGTGTGTCGTTTTCACCACCATCTCCGGAAACTTCTCTCCAAGAAGAACCATTTCGATCACCAATCAAATCTTAGAGTTACGATATAAAAAATTTTTGGTTCGATTTTGAAACCAAAAAAATTAAATTTCGAAACCATTGTTTACTTGTGGACGAGACAGACCTAAGAATAGCATTGGAGCTCATAAAGAACGGAAGGATAAAGAAGAGCAAACTTGCAAAGATCTTTGGCGTAACCGAGACTGCGATCAGAAAGAGAATCGAAAAATTGGAAAAAAGCGAAGCGATTCTCGGATACAGAGCTGTTCTCAACTTCAAGAAGTTTGGCTTGTTCTCCTCGCTAACTGGAATCGACGTAGATCCAGAGCGCCTCTGGAGTGTTGTTGAAAAGCTAAAGGAATTTAAGAACGTAATTTCTCTTTTTCTCACGTCAGGAGACCATGTAATAATGGTAGAGGTCGTTTGTGATTCGATGCGAGAGATGATTGCCTTTCACGAGCAGATTGAAAAGATCGAGGGAGTTAAGAGGGTCTGTCCTGCGATCATCGTCGAGGTTGTGAAGTAGATCGCAAAAGCGGTAAAAGTCTAAATATTTTCAAAAAGTCTCTTAGCATGGAAGAGATAATTGTTGAAGAGAGGTTTGACTTTAAAACCGCGGAAAAAATAGCAAAGAGCATAGCGGAGAAAAAGGGAAGTTCCATTTTGCTTGCCTATTACGATAACAAAACCAATGCGAAGTTTCCGAACGTGGATTGTTGCGGGGAGAGGAGCTGGGAAGTCTACGCAAAGAGTAGGGGAGGGAACCTAAGGGTTGTCGTTGGGGATTTCGAGTTCATATTTAAGGTGGAGTAAAATCTTTTAACTTTGCAAACATTTGTCAACCATGGATGTGATCGTTGAGAAGAGCGAAGTCCTTGGCTCCGTGAACGTTCCACCTTCGAAGAGCTACACGCATCGAGCATTCATTTCTGCGTCCTTGTCAAAGAAAACGATCGTATCAAAACCCTTGATCTCTGGAGATACGATTTCAACGCTTAGAGCGTGCAAGAAAATCGGGGCAAGATTCGAAAAGGTGGGGTCAGAGTTCCAGTTCCACTTCATAGGCACGGAGAAAGTTAGAGGCGGATACTTCAACTTTGAAAACTCTGGAACCACGTTAAGGATTTTCACAGGTCTCCTTTCCCTTTCTTCAGCAAAGAGCGTTCTCGATGGCGATGAGTCGCTGAGAACGAGACCAAACAAAGAGCTCGTCTTAGCTTTGATGAAGCTTGGAGCCTATGCAAAAGGAGATGAACTTTTCAGGGCTCCTTTTGTAATCAAAGGAGTCATAAAGGGTGGTGAGATCGAGATCAGTGCTCAGAGCTCCCAATTCATATCTTCACTGCTCTATTCGCTACCAATTGCTAAGGGGAGTAGCGAAATCAAGGTGATCTCGACGAAGTCTCGTCCATACATAGACGTAACTTTGGACGTGCTCGAGAGATCCGGGGTAAAGGTGGAAAGAGAGGGAGATACATTCTTTATTCCAGGAGAGCAAGAATTCAATCTTAGACACATCGAAGTTCCCGCAGATTTTTCATCTGCAAGCTACATAATCGCTGCAGGAGTTCTTGCTGGAGAAACCAGAATCTTGAACGCCTTTGATTCGAAACAAGGGGATAAGAGGATCGTGGAAGTTCTGAGAGAAATGGGCGCCGATGTTAAATGGGATAAAGATTCTGGCTTAATTGTTGCAAAGAGATCAGATCTTTCTGCAATTGATTTCGATGCGAGAGACACACCAGATCTCGTTCCGACGATCGCAATTTTATGCGCAGTAGCGAATGGTGTAAGCGAGATATACAACGCAGAGCATCTGAGAATAAAGGAGATAGACAGAATAGCTGGGATTGCGAAAAACTTGCGGTCTCTGGGTGTCGAAGTGGAAGAAAAAAGAGATGGAATCAAGATTTATGGAGGAAAAAAGAGCTTCTACGGAGTTGCAGACTCTTTTGGAGACCACAGGATGGCCTTGGCTTTTTCACTCTTGGGCTTGCTCGGAGAAGTTCGATGCAAGAACTGCGAAGTCGTATCTATTTCTTATCCCAACTTCTTCGAAGATCTGAAAAGTCTGGGAGCAAAAGTCAGCTTTGCAGAGTAATAATTAGAAAACCTTTTATAATCCATGATTAAAGTTATCCTATG
>JBKBUO010000028.1:0-8523 GCA_046290005.1 Archaeoglobaceae archaeon
GGGTAAGAATCAAGTTAGAGATGAAGTGCGGAGGATCTATCTGAGTCATGAACAAGTTACTTACTTTGCTGTGTGCATTGATAAGGAATCTCATAAGAAAAAATATAAAAATCCAGAGAACCCATACAATCTTGCGCTCCAATTCCTTCTTGAGCGGCTACAGTGGTTTCTCGATGAGAGAAGTGAAATCGGATTTGTTCTCCTCGATCTCAACAAGCGTATTGAAACAACTCAACGTAACCTCTTTGGACGCATCCTTTGTCTTGGATCGAGTGGGATAGCTAAGTCTTACGGTGTCGTGTACGAGTGGAAGCTTGAGATAACCAACGTTGTTGAGGTTCACTTCGGAGACAGTAAATACTCGTTGGGTCTCCAAATCGCGGATTTTGTTGCTAGACATGTATACTCGTGGAGAAAGAGGAACAAAGACCCAAAATACCCTGGCTGGAGCTTTATCGAGCCCCGCTTATATAAATACCCCGAGTATCAAGGGAGGGGTTACAAGGAATTCCCATGAGCCAAATATTCAGCGGCGGAAGCACAAAAGATTGATTTGATCTACTTCAAAACAAGCCCAGTTTTCATACTCCAAAGCAAAAGATCGAGTTCGGAAACGCTTTTTCCTATTCTTTTTGCAATTTCCTTGAATTCTTCTTCAATTTCTAAGTACTTCTTCCTGTTAAGACTTCTCTGGCTAACTCCAAGCCATTCGAGGATGTGTCTGTCCAAGATCACGAAGTCTCTGCCTATGTTTCGCAAAAAGTGGCTCGCTTCCTTGTAGCCTAAGCCACAGATCTCTCTTACGAGAAAATCCCTTGCTCTCTCATCATCGGGGATCTTCGTATTTCTGAGCTTTTCAATTGCATCTTTTATGTAAAGAGCCTTTCTCTTGTAAAATCGAACACCTGCGGATTTCAAAAGATCTTCGAAATCCAAGACGCTCAAGGCGAAGATATCTCTGTCTTCGAGCATCTTTTGGAACTTTAGTCCAGACTTTGCGGAGGAGTTTGCGGTTGAAATGCAAAAAGCAAGCTCAGTCTCAATCGTCGCATCGATTTCGAGATCTAAAAAAGGTTTAAAGTCGAACGTAACATGGCCATTTTTGCCGAGCCTCTCAAACTCTTTTATCCTCTGCTTTATACCCTCGATTACGAACTCCGGTGGCTCAAACCTGCATGATTTGCACTTAATCGATCCTGAGGTCTTTGACAAAAACCCCTTCTCCTTCATCGACATAGCCAACCTTTTTCGCTCCAAACTTCTCCACTTTCTCAACTTCGCTCTCCGGAACGATTATCAGAAAACCCATACCCATGTTGAAAGTCCTATACATCTCGAGTTCATCGACATCGCCCAGTTTTTGGATAAACCTAAAGATCTTCTGCGGTTCTAAAGGAGAGTCGATCACGAACTTTACGTCACTCCTGAGCCTTTTAAGCTTTTTAAAAGCTCCCCCAGTTATGTGTGCAAGTCCATGAACCTCGCACTCTTTTGTTATGTCGAGGATTTCCATGTATATCCTTGCTGGCCTCAGCAACTCGTCGCCTATGGTTTTATCCCCGAACTTGTCAAAATAGCTCAGTCCGTTTGCTTCTATGACCTTTCTCGCAAGCGTTAATCCATTGCAGTGTATTCCAGAGCTTGGCAACGCCATTATTATGTCCCCTGGAACAACTTTTCTCCCAGTTATTATTCTGTCTTTTTTAACGTAGCCAACCGCTGTTCCGGCGACGTCGAATCCGTTGATCATCTCCGTTAGCGTCGCAGTCTCCCCACCTACCAACGTGATGTTCGCAATCTTACAACCCTCTTCAAGCCCCATGGAAATTTCGGCGACCACTTCTTCATCTACCCTTTGCATTGCGATGTAGTCGACCATCGCCAAAGGCTCCGCGCCAATCGCGAGCAAATCGTTTACGTTCACAGCGACGCAGTCTATTCCAATGCCAAGGTATTTTTTCATCGCAATCGCAACTAAGATCTTTGTTCCTACGCCATCCGTAGTTATTGCAAT
The DNA here is from genome assembly GCA_046290005.1 of Archaeoglobaceae archaeon. Lineage (GTDB taxonomy): Archaea > Halobacteriota > Archaeoglobi > Archaeoglobales > Archaeoglobaceae > WYZ-LMO2. The sequence continues at coordinate 2,015 of JBKBUO010000028.1, forward strand.
ACCAAAATCTCCGCAGTCTATTACCCCCGCATAATGGGAAAGCAAAATTGGCTCTCCAAAACCTTTTCTTCTGTATTTTACGATGCTGGTGAGCGTGTTTATAGCTTTTTCAGCCTTCTTTATGTCAACTCCCGCTTTTGCGTAGTCGAACTTCATAACACTACTGTGCTACAAATTTTAAAAAGCTTGTTGAAACTTTCCCATGGATCTCAAGGCACTACTTGAAAAAATGGAAGCTGTGGCGAAGGAGAGAAATGCACCGATTTTTCTGCACAAAGCGAAGCTCGAACCTTATCAAATTCTGATTGCAACAGTTCTCAGCTCGAGGACTCGCGATGAACAAACAGCAAAAGCTGTGGAGAAACTTTTCTCAAAAGCAAAAGGCCTTGAAGACCTTGCGAATATGAAAGTTGAGGAAATAGAGGAGCTTATAAAAAGCGTCGGCTTCTATCGCGTTAAAGCAAAGCGAATCAAGGAAATTGCAGGTATACTTAGCAAAGGAGAGTTCCCGGAGACGTTTGAAGAACTAATTCAACTTCCTGGTGTTGGTAGGAAAACTGCAAACATAGTATTAGCCTATCTCGGCAAACCAGCGATTGCTGTCGATACACATGTGCACAGAATAGCGAACAGGATAGGTCTCGTGAAGACAAAGAGTCCGGAGAAAACGGAAGAGGAGCTTAGGAAGATATTCCCCATAGAGCTTTGGGAGAAGGTGAACTATGTCTTTGTAGGCTTTGGGCAGACAATTTGTCTTCCAAGGAATCCAAAGTGTTCTGAATGCCCTGTTAGTAGTGTGTGTCAGAAAAACATCATATAGGCATTTTGAGGATCTCGCGGTAGATTAGGTAAGCGCTTAAAGAGAAAGTTATGAAAAAGACAAGAGTAACGAAGCTTGTGCTTAGCGGGATCATGAGAACTTCTTTAACGATCTCGAGCAAGAATCTACCTGAAACGAGAACGACGACGTTTAGGCTCATGAGCATGATCAATGTGAACGTCAATCCACTGAGGACTCTTTTGATTCTTGGATCAACTCCCCTTTTTTCGACAAGCACGCTGCATATCCCCTCTACATGGCTTTTGGTTCTTGCAGAAACCGCAAGAATGACTGCGAACACAAGTGCAAGGATGATCGCCAAACCCACATATTTTAACTCCGGGGCAAATACGTTGAGTATGTATAGAGAAGCGGAACCGATCAGCGAAACTATAACAACCGCAATCACATTTCTGGCAACTCTAAAAATTAGGAGCCTTACGAACTCTCCTCCCTCGCTCTCAACAACTCTGCGAAGGTTTACCGAAATGCTGTCCACAAACACCTTAACCTCCATTGGGACGATGGAAGCAAGTTTTTCGGCGTAGGTTGTTTTTGAACTGAGCTTCGAAGATGTGAGCATTCCCAGAATTACCGCAATCGCTGATACGGAAAGAAACTCTCTCCCCACAAGTCCAAGGTTCATCGCTTCATACGCTACGATCATTCCAAATTCTCCCACCGAAGTTGCGAGAAATCCGATCCTTATGCATTCATCAAGGCTCGGCTTACTAAAAACCCAGTTCGAAGTTGTGAACGCGTAAAATCTACCAAGGATTATTAAGAACGGGATTAAGAGCAAAGGCGGAGAAAACTCGCTCGGAAGACCAGCTTCGAGACCTAAGGAAACGAAGAAGAGAATTAAAAATATTTCCCTAAGTGGCTTGAGGTAGCTTCCGATCTCTTCATTTCTTGGATGTGTAGAGAGGGCAATACCTGCAGCGAAGGCACCCAAAGCTGGGGAAAGACCGAAGAACTTCGAAATTGTTGCAAACAAAAGCGCAGAGCTTATGGATATTGAAACGCCGAGCTCGTCTGGTTTAATTACCTTGGCGAGTATCCTGTTGACCAACGTTAGACCGAGAAATACGAGAGTAGCGGTTATTACGAGAGAAAATACGAGTAGGTTCATTATTTCGAGAAAATGAACACCTCCTATTGCGAGTTGTGGAAGTATTGCGAGCGCTATTATCGCGCAAACGTCTTCGAGGATCATCACGCTGAGCACAGTTCTTTTTACGTCTTCGTCGAATTTCAATTCATTGAGGAACTTGAAGATAACAGGGGTGCTGCTGAACGATCCAATGATTGTAAGGACAAAAACTTCTACTGCGTTCAAATCTAACAAGTTTCCAACGGCTAGTGCAATCAAAAAAGCGGTTAAAATCTCGAATACGAGTATCGATATCGGCAGAAGTCTGAGGCTCCCTACACTTCTAATTCCAAGAGCTCTGCCTATCTCGAATACGAGCAAAGTGATCGCAATCTCAGAGAAAAATTTGAGAACGTTTCCGTATTCTGCGAGAATTTCCCGAAATGTAATGCTAAGAATGATTCCGGAAATCAAATATCCTGCTACGTGTGAAAAGCCCATTTTCATGAATAAGAATGAGATCAGAGCAGAAAATCCGAGGATAATCGCGAGAAGGACGTAAGCATCCATCGATCCCATTTTGCAACTAACTTTTAATTTTTTCGATCTTTCGAGAAGCTTAAATACAACCTCGTAGACAAGAGGTAATGGGAGACTACGAGAAACTGCTCGAAAGAGCGTTGGATTTGCTTTCCGAGAAGAAGATTGTAAGGAAAGAGAGGTTCGAAATTCCGAAGGTGAGCGTTGCGAGGGAGGGAGTTAGGACAATTTTGAGGAATCTAACGCAGATAGCCAAGACATTGAGCAGAAGTGAAGACCACATCTACAAATACCTCGTTAAATCCCTTGGGACCGCTGGAATCGTGGACAATGGGAGACTAATACTTCAGGGAAAGTTCACTGAAGAGGAGATTCAGAAGGAGATAAACGAATACGTGAAAGTCTACGTGCTCTGCAAAGAGTGCAACGCTCCAGACACAGAGATCGTGAAAGAAGGCAGAGTTCAATTCCTGAGATGCATGGCCTGTGGGGCGAAGCAACCGGTGAAAAATGTTTAGGATGAGGATATACAACGTAAGAGGCGAAATCCTGGTCGCGGTCTGCGATTCAGAGTTAGTTGGTAGAGTGTTCAGCGAGGGAAAGTTGAGGATCGAGATTAAAGAGAGTTTTTACGGAACGGAAGAGTTTGAGGAGAAAGAAGTCGCAAATGCCTTGAAAAGAGCAACGATTGCGAACATAACTGGCGAAAGAGCTGTGAACCTCGCGATAAAAATAGGCGTCGTGGACAAAGATAGGGTCCTAAGGATATCTGGTTGTCCCCATGCGCAGATGGTGCTGTTATGATCTATGCAGGTATAGACGTTGGGAAGAGAGTTTGCAAAATGGCGATCTTAGGGGAAAAGATTATTTACATCGGTGAATATGATAAAGAGAAGCTGAAAGACGTTTTTGCAGTTGGTATAGATGCACCACTTTCTTTCCCCTCTAAAGGAACGCTTAGGGAATGCGAAAGAAAGCTTTTAGCTCTTGGAATAAAGCTTTTTCCATCTGGGGCACCATTTTTTCGTGAAATAGCGCTTATTGGCATGAGAATAGCGGAAGAGATTCGCTCTCTTGGCATTCAGGTCTTTGAAGTTTACCCGTATGCAACTCGAGTTATGATGGAGATAGCTCCAAAGGCAAGTAAGAGATCTAAAGAAGGATTGAACGAGCTGAGATCTGCGATCTCGCGATTTTTCTCTATTCCAGAGCTTTCTCACGATGAAATCGACGCCATTCTTTCAGCTATGACTGTTAAAGAGTTTTTTGAGGGGAGAGGTATGGTTTTGGATGGAGAAGGAGGAATAGTGGTTCCACGAAAGAGATTTAATACCTCGGATGGAGTGCCATAGGGATGAATGAGAGAGGACTCGTGGATTTGTTCAGCGCTATGAACACTCTTACCGGTTCGACGCTCGAATGTCCTTATTATCCGTGCCACTTCGAAGGTCAAGATTGCTCTCTCTGTTATTGCATTTTTTATCCATGCTTCATATATAAATTTGGAGATTTAATAGTTTCTTCGAGGGGCAACTTTGTCTGGAGCTGTAAGAAATGCGATTGGGTTCACGAGAGGGAGAACGTAGAAAAGATCGTCACATACTTTTCCTCTTTTCCAAGGCAAATGCTCGTAGAAGCGACTTGGGAATTCTTTAGTAAGGCATTACAAGAAATTCTCTTCGGCTCTGAGCTTGGATACAAAATCGGAAGGAGTTACAACCTCATGCCCACGAATTTCAGGTTTTCAAAGTGCAGGGAAGTCGAATCGGGATCTTTTCTCGGAATAAAAATCCATGGAACCACCATAGAGCTCGTAAAGGAGATGAGCAATTTCGAAGAGGATGGCTACATTTTTATCCCAAGAAAGTTTGGTAACACGATTGTTGGACACGATGGAGCGAAGTTTGTGGAATGCGATCTATGATTGTCACGACGTCGAGGAAACCAAGTAGAAGAACGAGATCGTTTGCAAAGATTTTTTGCAGATTTCTCGGTTGGAAATACATTCAAAGGGGAAAAAAGAGCTTCCAAGATTTTGAGTCCAAAAACTTGTGCGTTATCTCTGAAATCAAGGGAAATCCCGCGATCATGAGCTTTTACTTCGATGGTGAGAAGAAGCTCGAACTTCAGTTTTCAGTGAGCAATATCAGAAAGACGGAACTCAGCGAGGGAGAAGTGCTGTTCATAGGAGAGAAATTTAACCTCTTCGGAGCGATAACCAAAGAAATGCTCGAGAAATTCGATAAAAAGCCTCAATTCGAGAAGAGAATTGTTGAAAAAGGAAATGAACTGTTCTTTTACTTTAAAGGGGAACTTCTTTTCAAGATGAGGATCTTTTCTCTTAGGCGAATTCACCAAAGTCCCTGAAGTTCGGAGGTATATCCTCACGACCCGCTTCGTCGAGCACCTTTGGGTCTACGAAGATTGGACAAGGCACACGAAGCGCAATTGCGATGCTGTCGCTCGGTCTCGCGTCGATCTCGATCTCATTCTCGTTTTTCTTCACAATTATCCTTGCGTAAAACGTGTTGTCGATCAAATCGTCGATCACAATCTTCTCGACTTTTGCATTCAGCTTTGAAATTATGTCCACGAGAAGATCGTGGGTCATGGGTCTTGGAGGTATTAGGCGATTCATCGCGGAGTAAATTGAAGCAGCTTCCGCAAAACCGATGAATATCGGCAAGATTCTCCCGTCCTCCGCTCTTAGAACGACTACTGGTGATGCAGAAAATTCGCTTCTCGCTATGAATACTCCAAACACTTCAGCTACGAGCACAAGTTAATTTTCTCCTATAAGTATTAAAGCTTTTGCGCCAATCTGGGTTTTGCTGGATGATGAAACACCTCTATGCGGGCGAATACAGGTCTCGCAGATAAGAGGTTTTCGAAAAGAAATCTGGATAGATAAGCCTCTTTAGTGTTCAATTAAGGCGAAAAGGAATTTCTGCAACTCTACACAGGGGCATCTTTCCAGATAACGCCAATTGTTTCGTGCAAAGAGGGACTTTTGGAGAAAGTCTTAAATACTTAATAATAAAAAAGCCCTATGGGCTACAGCAGGATGTTTGAGGACTCGTTTGAATACGTAAAAGAGGCTCTCTGGGGGAAATGGGTTAAATGGTTGCTCTTGATCGTCTGCGTTATAATTTTTCCACTGTTCTTTGGCTACGTTATGGAAATCTTGCGCGGAAAAAAGCCTGCACCAGAGCTTGAGAACTGGGGCAGGCTCTTCATCGACGGCTTGAAGTTCTTCGTAGTCATGATAATCTATTCGATCCCAATCTTCGCAATCTTGGGGATCTTCGTGGGGGTAACTTTTTTGTTAAACCCCAGCACAATTCTCAGCGGAATTATCTTAGCAGCTTTTTTGGCGTTTATAGTGGCGTTCTTGGTATTGATAATTGCATCTATCGCACTCGTTAGACTTTCAAGGCTCGAAAGATTTAAAGAGGCGTTCAACTTCAAAGCAATTCTTGAGCAAATTCGAAGAATAGGCTGGCTGAACTATGTATTTGGATTGCTACTCGTCTACGTAGTCCTTGGCGTTATAAATTTTATAGTCAACCAAATTCCGTTTGTTGGCAGAATTTTGAACTTCGTTTTAAATCCAGCCTACGGAATCTTCTTTGCAAGGTATATAACGCTCCTATACGATTCTGGGGAGCAAGAAACGGTCAGTATGACGTAAAACCAAGGCTTTTATTTATTTCGTCTTCGATTTCGAGAAGTATGCGCAGTAGAGACAAGTATAGCTCCACGAGCTTGTCCTTTTTCCACTCGGCGTGCTTCATGATCACAGCATCTATTTCTCTTTGAATCCTCCCCATGTGATATAGAAGGTATAGCAAGTCATCCGTGTTCTTGCTGAAGGTGAACTCGATGCCTCTACTTCTTTCGTGAATCCAAGCGACTCGGATGATCTCGGTAAGAGTTCTATAGTCTATCTGGAGAAAATCTTTCCTCATCGCGAAAAGCTCCTCGATCTCGTATCTGTTTGGTAGGACAACGTTTCTGAAAATCGCCGAAAGCTCTACAAGGCGTGTAAAGAATAAG
>JBKBUO010000028.1:8621-13872 GCA_046290005.1 Archaeoglobaceae archaeon
GTAAAAGATCGGATTGAAAATGTGTCCCGATTTTTTCAGATTCTTAGATTTTTCTATGAACTTTTCGTCAAGAATTCTCTTTATCTCTGTCTCAAACTCATCCATGTTTTTACTCACCTCGGAATTTTAAAGGTTTATTCTTCTACGAACTCTCTACTTCTCCTGAGTAGCGGAAGGAACTCTGGGTTTAGCGTAGATACTATGCTCAAGATCAGATTTCGAAGTTCCCCTCTTTTTATATTTGCGATCTTGTGTGCTTGGAGAAGTGGAATCGGATACCCATTGATTTCGATACCCTTCAGCTTTGCGAAGACATCGTCTCTTATGTCCTCCGTGGTTTCGAGCAAGTGTAGATTGCAACCGTCCTCGAGTCTGAGGAAGGCAGAATTTATCTCTCTGAACAAGTTTTTGAAAACTTTTCTGTTTTCCCGAACGAACCAAGGAAGCGATTTGTTGAAAGAGGGTTTGAAAACCAAGTAGCCAGATTTAAGAAAGCCAAAATTTTTCGAAGCAAAGACATCGATGATCGCGGAATCGCAGACCTCAGCGCTGAATTCATGCGTGTAGAAGCTCTTTGCGATGAAGAAGACCTTTTTGTCGAGCAAGCGATTGAGGGCGTGTAAGTATTCGATGTATTCCGCAAGTATCGTAAAATCCTCGAACCTACTTTCGCCGATTCTGTAAGAGTTCTCGATCTGTTTTAAAAACTCTGTTCTCGAGATTAGATAGTTCTTTTTTGCCTTTCCTGTTTTTAAGTCCTTCTCTATCTCCTTGAAATGCTCCTCGAGAACTTCTACGAAATCCCCTACGAAGTTCGTGATATCGTAATTGCTGTAGAGCTTGTTAACATCTTCTGGATATGACGCAGGCCTTATAAAAGCGCCCCTTAGAGATCCATCGATTAAAACGATCTCTTCTTCAGCAAAGCAACCGACTCTAAACTCTGATGTGTGCATATGGAGCCTTATACGTTCTTCTACGTTCGAATGCGGTTTTAAAGTTGTCATCTCGCTCATCTCCTTTATTTCATCCCCGACTCCCACCGCGGAGATGGCATAAAGAATTGCCCCAGAAAGTCTTTCAAGCCCCCTACTCCCATCAACTCCACAAGCAGTGCAATCCACCGCACTTGGGATTTCTCTCCATTCTTCAATCTTCTCTGCAAACTCTTTCGCTTTTTTGTAAATCTCTTCGATCTCCTTTTCAAGAGACTCAATAGTTTCATCGCTAATTTTCCACAAAAGAAACACCACCACGGTAATCAACGTTTATGACCTTGTCCGCAGCATCTTTAAGCTCTTCGTCGTGTGAAACAACTATCACCTGTGGAATCCTCCGCAGGTAGTCTGTGGTTATATCCACGAGCTTTCTCCTTCTTTCCTCGTCTAAGAAAGGTGTTGGCTCGTCTAATATTAGTATTGGGATCTTTCCTTTTGCTTCGAACATCGATAAGGCTAATCTAAATGCTATTCCAAGTGCTACAAGCTCTCCACCGCTTAGAAATCCCGTCTCCCTCTCTTCGCCTTGGTGGACAACGAAAATCTTCAACCTCTCTTTTCCGTATTCAAAAACCCTCTTCAACCTTATTCCCGAGTATTTACCGTTTGTGAACTCTTCAAAGATCTCGCTCGCATACTTCTCGACTTCTTTCAGCGCAGTTTCCGCAACGATGTTCTTGTAGCTTGCAAATTTTTCTCGAATCTTCTCAAGCTCAGGTAAGACCTTTTCTATGGCTTTAGCTTTCCTTTCGCTTTCCAAGATGTGTTTTAGTTGCTTTTCAAGGTAATCCCTGTCTTTGGCTAAGCTTTCCAAAGTCCTCTTTAAAACAGTCACTCGCTCCTCCATACCAGAGATGTCGTTTGAAATCCTCCTTTCTTCGCTTTCAATTTCCTTGTGCCTTTTTTCATCGTATTGGGTCGCAACTTCGCTCAAAAGTCTCCTTTTCTCCTCGAACTCCTCTATTTTTCGTTCGTGAAGTTGTTTTAACCTTTCCATTTCAGATAAAACGGACTCTATCTTCGTCCCAATCTCCTTGAGTTCAGATTCTGAATTTTTAAGTGAAACCCACTCTTCGTATAAGCTTCTCATTGCGTTCAATTCTTTTTCGAGATCTATGAGGTTTGCGAAGCCAGAAGTCCTCAGTTTATCTATCAAAGATCCTTTTAACCCCTCTAATTCTTCTATATCTGATTCCAAGGATTTTAACGCATCTTTTGCATCTTTTTCTCTCTTTTCGAGTTCGACTAACTTCTTCTCGGACTCTTTCAGCATCTCGAGTTTTGCGATGCACTTCTCTCTTTCCAACGCGGAACTTCTCAACTTCTCGATTTCCAAGTCTTTCAGACTTTCGGCAATCCTTCGAAGCTCATCTGCAAGTTGTTTGTATTTCAAAACTGCGTCTTGTTTGGATAGAATGCTCTCGACCTTTTTAACTTCTTCTCCGAGCTTTTTTTCAAGCTCTTCGATTTTTAAAAGCTTAGCTTTTATTTTTCCCCTCTCCATCGAGTATTTTTCCAAGAGATCCCTTCTGTGCTGTTCTGTCAACTCTCTGTCGCAGATCGGGCAAAAACCTTTTGCGGTCTGCAACTTCTCGAGAACTTCTTCCAACCTCTTTCCCTCTGACATAAGCGAACCTTTCTCTTCTCGAATCCTTGCGATCTCTTCCTTAAGACCTTTGTCCCTCTCCCTAGCCTTCTGTATTGCGAAAAACATTTGATCGATTTTCTCAACGCTGTATCCTTTGCTGTTGAGGATCTTCTCAATCTGCTCTTTTCTATCTACATATGGCTTGACAGAGTCCCACTTCTCCGCTTCGTGTCTCAAAACTTCGACTCTGTCTGCCATCTTTTTAATCTCCTCTACTCTCCTCTGTAGCTCTTCTTTTTCCTCTTCGCACTTTTTTATCTCGTTCTTTAACCTCTCCTTTTTGATCTCAAGATCCTTTAGCGAATTCTCCAACTCTCGTAGAGCCTTTGTAACATCTCTGTGCAGACTTTCCAAGTCCATATAGCGTTTTGCGGAAGTTTGCAACTCCAAGAACCTCTTGTATCTCCTCTCCGCGAAAATTCTTCTCTCTTCTAACTCCTTTTTTTGCTTAGAGAGCATTTCGAGTTTACTCTCTAACTCCTTTATCTCTGCTTCAACTTTCAGGGCATCTTCTCTGAGCTCTAAAAATCGTTCTTTGATCGCATCAAACCTCTTTCTCTCCTCTGAAACGATTGTAAATTTGTTTTTTAGCTCATTTACTTTATTTTGCCCTAATTCTATCTCTCTACCAATCTTCTCGATGTCCTCCTCTTTCTCCCTCAGTCTCCTCTCACACTCTTCTCTCTGTTTTAAGACTTCCTCGTATCTTTTCATCTCAGCTTCAAGCTCCTTTATAACGGCTCCCAAGTTATTCCACGCGTTCTCATAGTCTTCTATCCTCGTTAACCTTCTTATTATCTTCTCCCTTCCTGCTTCGTCTGAAATTATCGTCTCTATTTCCCCTTGTCTTACGTAAACTGCTCCCGTGAAAATGTGGAAAGGCGAGACGTTCTTTTCGACCCATTCGTTTATTCTCTTATCTCCTTCCAATAAAAAATCGCCACGAAGCTCAGCATTTCCAGCACTGCTCCTGATTACCTTGTAGCTCTTTCCACCCAACTCAAATTGGAGCTCCAGACTGTAGTCTGTGGCGCCTACACGGATGAAGTCGTCTTTTCTCATGGGTGGACGAAGTCCGTAGAGTGCGATGAGGATCCCCTCCAAGATTGAGCTTTTTCCCGCCCCATTTCTTCCTGTGATTAGGTTTATCCCAGTCTCAAACCTTATTTTTGTGTTCGAATGCGATTTGAAGTTTTTCAAAACTACTTCTTTCAAGATCATACGAAGTCGAGCAGTGTTTTTACCTTCTTCTTTACTTCCTTCCTTTCCTCCTTTTTCTCTTGCACAACCTCTTCCATTTTTCTTTCGATTGTCTTCGCTTCCATGGATTTAACTTCGCTTTCAATTGAGAAATGCTCTTTTACAAGCTCTATCGCTGATTTTATGTTCATGTCTCCCCCATCCCTTAGGAGTTCCAGCAGTTTCATCTCAAAGTCATTGAAAAATTCGTTTTCGCTCATGAATCTCGAGACATCTTCAACTCCTCTTCTCTTAAAGTTTATCTCCGCGTGTTTAAGTCGGTTTAACGCGATCTCCAATATCTTCTTTGAGTCGATTGTTTCTGAGCACGTTATCTTCACAACTGCGATTGCAGAGCTTTTAAGCATGTTCAGAACTTCGAGGAACTTCTTCTCCGCGTCAACCTTTTTCTCAGAATCTATGGAGATGGCGTATAAGTCACGGGTCTCGATTTCCAAGAATCTTGGCTTGAAGTTTTCAACAATGCAGAAGCCCTTTTTCTCTCCGCTCCTCGTTTCAAGCCTTTCACCGTAGAAAAAGAAACTCGAAGCCTCTCTGGAGTCGTATCTTTCCGTTGAACCGGGGTAGACGAGATACCTATCGCCAATCTTTTTCTCTCTGTGAACGTGCACGTGTCCAAGCGCGTAGTAATCTGCTTCTGGAAGCTGATCGATCGTCAGATCCCAGCTCATTTCTAAGTCAACGTCTACGACTTCTTTTACCGCCTGATGAAGAACCAATATGCTCTTACCATCCGATTTCATAAGTGGAAGGACTTTTTCCAACTGCCATCTGGTTCTGTGCTTGTCCCCAATTATCTCGACGTCTTTGTATACTCCTTTTACCAAGTAAACGTTCTCAAGCCTGACGCTTGTGACGTTATCCCTTTCAACTCTCTCTTTTCTCAGACCAAGAACGTTGAGTAACCCAAGGTTCTCTAAGAGGTTGTAAGCAGACATTTCCCTTATGCTCTTGTCGTGGTTCCCCTCGATTGCAAAGACCGGAATTCCACTCTCTTTGAAAATACCTAAAGCTTCAATCGCATCGTTCAAAGTCTTTGGATTTGGAACACTCCTATGGAACAGATCTCCCGCGATTATTGCAAAGTCCACTTTTTCAGACACCGCAATCTTCACGGCGTTTTTAAGAGCATTGGCAAAGTCATCTGCTCGCCATGGGAGGTTGTATTGTTCGTATCCAAGATGGATGTCTGCAAAGTGGGCGAACTTCATAGGAGATCCTCCAATTTCGTCTCATCCTCTTTTTTCCATTCAGATACTACGTCTATATCTCTTCCGCCGTAGCTTCCTTTGAACTTCCTGATTTTAATCGCTACCGGAATTTTAACCGCTGGTCCTACGATTAC
>JBKBUO010000028.1:13972-19712 GCA_046290005.1 Archaeoglobaceae archaeon
GCTTCTCCAACACCTAAGGAAGATATATCGTTCAAAAGATCTTCGCTTATCTGTTCGCTTGCCTGCTGGATGTATCGCTGGTCACTTGGCTCGACAACTCTCAGGACTATTTTCGTGTTGCACTGGCTAAGGATGTCGTCGCTTATCTTCTTCGGTCTTTGGGAAACTATTCCAATCCCAATTCCGAATTTTCTCCCCTCTCTTGCAATTCTACTCATCCAAAGCGCAACGTCGCCTTTTCCCGCAAAGATGTGGGCTTCTTCAAATATCAAAAGCAACGGTTTGCGGACCACTGGGCAGTTTCTACTCCAATAATCCCTGTTTCTCCCCCTCATGTAGCTTATTCTTCCAAGAAGAATGTTCCTGAGGAGATAGGCAACCACGACCCTCATTTGCTCCTCATCGAATCCGCTCAGGTTGACTACGTTCAGGCATCCTTCTCGCAGATTGGCAAGCATGTCTCTTTGAGTCAAAAGCTCCTCGTATCTCCTAAGAAAGGTTTGAACGTATTCTTTTACTCTGTAAAGCGGGTTTAAGTCCTCTCTTGTTATCTTCGCCCTCCTAAGATTTCCGGTTGCATCCAAGTATTCTATTTCTCCTTGCGAGGCTATCCACTCTTCTGCGATTTCGAGCACCCTTTTCATGAACTCTGCTCCGCTGAGATTTTCGCTCTTCACACTCAGGAAGATCCTTTCAAGGTGCATTCTTTGCACGGAAGCGTCTCTATCAATTCCGACCAAGGAGCAAAATTCCCATGGCTCGAGTCTCTCAGGTCTTATACCTGCAGGAATCACGTTCTTTTTTCTCTCATCCCCGTCTTCGAAAGTAAAGTTCACGTATTCTCCATGCGGGTCTATTAGTATTATGCTTCCACCATGGCGTCGCACGACGTCGTTCACGAGCAAGCAGACAGCGTTGGACTTTCCTCCGCCCGTCACTGAAAGGATCGCGAAATGTCTCAAAACGAGCTGATTTAAGTCTAAGTGGACCGGAATTTCTTGTCTCGCAATCAGATATCCGATTGATATTCCCCTCGGATTTCTGAAGATTGAATTCAGCAGTTCATCTTCCGCAAGCCTAACCTCTGCGCAAGCTTTAACGGGGACTCGGTTTGGCAGAATCTCGCCGTCTTTCACGACTCCGAGTATCTTCGCACTTGCAATTATCACCTCGTTTCTTTCGAGGACTTTCTTAGAACTCTTTATGTTCATTAGCGCATACTCGAAGTTCATCTCATCTTCGAGCAGGCGATTGAAATTCGTCACACTTTTGACGAGTCCGAGAACATCTTCTTGATTACGATTCTCAACCACTACAAACTCTCCAAATCTTGGGATCTTTAAAGGATTAACTGCAAAGCTGAATTCAGTTATCGAAGTCTCTCCAAGGACAAAGCCGATTGATTCCACGTTTTTATTCGTCTTCTGGAGATAAATTTTTCGCTTTGAACTTATCCGCGAGCACGAAGAGACTCTTTTCCGTTCTCATCACCTGCAAGACAAACTCGTAGTCGATTCCAGTTTCTTCAGCAACTCTTTTTGCGTCTCCAATTCCATTGATCGCAGAGTAGTTCAGAATGAATTCCTTGAGACCATCTTCGTCAAGCCAAGATCCGGAGTAAAGTGGATTGAAATCGAGCATGAAGTTTAATAGCTCTTTCAAGCCGAGCTTCTCGATTTCACACTCGAAAAAAGACGCATCTTGTAAGTAATTCATCATAGCTTTTCTCAACTTCTTTGCAGTGTATTTTTTGTCGCTTGGGGAATACTTTGCGACGATCTCGTCCATTTTACTCTCTTCGAGCTCGAATGGTCTCTCTTTTTCAAGCGAATTCACAAGCTTGAAGGTCTCCTCATCTATCGGGGAGAACCTACCATGGGCAAAGCGAACTGCAAAATTCTTTCCGATCATTCTGAGATCTTTTTTACTCAGATTCGCGATCTCGTATGGGCTTGCAAGAGTTGAAAGTATGACCCTTATTAGCGCATGATCGAAGAAATTCCTCTTTGAAAGAACCAAGTGGTGCTGGATGTCGAATTCGAGACGGAGCATGTCCATGATCTCTCTCATCCCTTAGGAATTTAATCGTTTCCTCCGTCCACTAAAAACCTTTATATACTAATCTGCCTAAGATGGATTGCAGTGCAGTCGTTGCTGATGGGTAACGTGATAAAGCTTCTCAGGAAAGAGGGTTACGAATTGCTCGAGTTAGTTGACACTAAGCCAAGATGCTTCGATGTAATAGCAAAGAAGCAAAACACGATCCTACTTCTTAAAGTCCTTTACAACGTCGATTCCCTAAAGCCTGAAATGGCAGAGGAGATGAAGAGACTGGCAAAGATTCTCAATGCAGTCGCAATCGTGATTGGAGAGAAGTTTAGGGCAGACTTTCTTGAGAGAAGAGTAGTTTACACCCGCTACAACCTGCCCGTGATAAATCTCGCAACTTTCTACGACTATCTCCGAGGGGAGCTCCCGTACATTTACTCCGCCCCCGGCGGTTACTACGTGAAGATCGATGCAGGAAAAATGCGAAGGGCGAGAGAAGCGTTGAAGATAAGCATAGGGGAGACCGCAAAGAAACTCGGAGTTTCGAGAAGAACGGTTATAAACTACGAAGAGGGCTGTGATGCGAGCATCGAGGTTGCGATAAAAATTGAAGAGCTTTTTGGAAACGTGATGAAGAGGATAGACTTCAAAGAGTTCATAGAAAATGAGAAAATCGAGGAACGCGAAGAAGAGAACGAAATCATTTGCAAGCTCAGGGACATAGGCATCTCGGTTTACACCGTTAAGCACACACCATTTGATGCGATATCGAAGATCGAGAGCAGAGACATCCTCATGGGTTTGAAGCAAATCAGAGAAATCGAGCGAAGGGCTATGTTGATCGGCAAAGTCTCACAGATAGTTTGCGCAGACGCAGCGTATATAACGGAGAAGGAAATGAGGAAAAAAGTCGATTCTATTGTTTTCGTTCACAAGGAAGAGCTCGAGAGCATCGAATCTCCGGATGATTTTATCTCTTTGATCGATGAAAAAACTAGGAGGTGTGAAGATGCTTGAACTCCTATACCCTTTGAGAACTTATTTGATTGTTTCGGGTGTTGAGAAGCCCAATGTTATGACTGCCGACTGGGTAGTTCCCTTATCTTTTGAACCGCAGATGCTTGGTGTTGCGATAGGGCATAAGAGATACACGACCAAGCTCATAAAAGAGTGCAAGGAGTTCGTAGTTGCGGTTCCAACGATAGAGCTTCTCAAAGACGTCTGGATTGCGGGAACTGTTAGCGGGGCAAAGGAAGACAAGTTTTCAAAGCTTAGGCTGACACCAATCCCATCAAAGAAAGTTAAAGTTCCGTCGATCAAAGAATGCCAGGCGAACATAGAGTGTAAGGTCGTGAACGAAGTTGAAACCGGAGACCACACGTTTTTCGTTGGAGAGATAGTTGCATCGACGATTGGTGATGCCTTTAAAGATCAAAAGCCAGATCTCAGCTATCGTTTCGTCATGCACGCAGGTTTTGGCAAGAACTTCACAACGAACTCGAGCGAGACGTTTACACCTTAGAGTTCCCCCTTAGGCATTGGAAGTAGAAGGCGCTCGGCAAATATGATCTGAGAATATGAGAACTAAGAGCTCCATTCTTCACAGTTTCCAAGGAAGACCTGGAACTCTATTTGGATCGTCCGAGAAAATTGGCCCTTAAAACAATCGGTGTAAAAGTAGGAGAACACAAATCGAAGGTAAAAGGCCGACTTATGCAATCGGAACTTCGGGAGAAGATCCTGTCAAGGAAATTCTGAAGATCATAGCTAGTTGGAGGCGATAAAGAAGAACTCGTCATTAAAGAAGACGAAGAAGAGATCGAAGAAGAAATAGAAGAAACCACTGAAGCTCTGAAAACACCTGATTCAATCGAGATTCCAGATAAGGTTACCGAAAAAATTGTTAACTCAGTCGTTGAGAGCTCGTTCGCACGTTATGAGGCTTTTCGAGATCATAAAGAGATCCTTAAAAAAGATTTGATGGAGAAGTTTTCTAAAACTCTTGTTGGAATTATGGATGCGATACCGAAGATCTTAGCAGTCTACAAGCCTATCGTGAAAAATTACTACACGCGCTCTGTAGGTTTACCCTGATTTCCAAATCGAAACCGCTGAAGGGCATATCCTCGTCGAGGTCAAGAACTACGCCGATTTGAAGACAGCCCTAAGAGATGGCAAGAGAAACCTCTACTTCTACATTTCTACTGGTCGATGAAGACCCTGGTAGAATCGAGTATAGGGATGAGAAACTTCAGAGTCCTTTCAAGTCGCTGATCATCGTTCCAAGGCAAGGAATTGTGGAGGAGTTCAAAGATTCTTACCAAATTTCAGAGAAATTGGGAAAGAGATATGGAAGATAAAAAGGGCAGCAATCGTCGAAGGCGTTTTGCCCGAAGAGAGCCAAGAGCCATCTGTTTGTAAGCGATGCCGATATAATGAGAGGAGATAAAGAGATCGAGAATTTGCTGGCCCAAATGAGGGAATAGTTAGAATATCTTAGAAACAAGAACGCCGAGATTGAAGCAAAAGAAATCCTAAGAGTTGCACGAAGGAAATGGGGTTTATGATGACCGAAGAAGTCCTCGAATGCTTCATAATGTCGAAGACACTCATGGGCAAATGGCGTCCAGAAGTCCCGCTTTATATATACGAGAAATACTCCGGCTATCCTAAGATAGACGCAGTTTGCATCGAAGGCGAACCTTTTAGAAAGGATTTTGCATTTGAAGAGGGGTCAAACCCTGCTCAATTATCCCATACAGTATAGCTTCGAGATACCCATAAGGATCGCCTCTCTCCGATCTGCTTTATTAGATTATCGAGTCTCACGATGTTTACGGCAACCTTATATGCGTATTATACAATAGTCGAACCGATTTGCGAAAGCGGAGACATACTTGCAAATGATATATCGCGATTATAAGAGAAAGGGAGACTTTTAGCGATTTAATTACAAAGCAAGGGATTCCTAAATGGCTTTTTAATTCGAGAAAATTTTTTAATGTTTAACACAAAATGTGAGTTATGAGGGGGGAAAAAGATAAAAATGTAGGAGACATCGTCGTTCGTGAAGACTGGCACGGAACTTATGGTGGAACGTATTATTACGTCAAAGAAGACAAAATTCTTCGACATATCGGCGAGTATGCGATAAGTAAAAAGAAGGTTACGAGAGCTTACGAGAGCAGCAAAGGGCCAACTTTTGAATACGAGATACCAATGGCTAAGATAGGGGATAAAGAGATCTATTGTTTTTCGTTCACAAGATATTTTATCGCTAAAAGCTGCAAGATCGAAGCATTTCTGAAAGGTGGCTACTATCCAGATCCTAATCTCATGAGATACGTATCGAGAGAGGAACTAAAAGAGCTGGAAATCGAGATTAAGGATCCTCTTTTAAAGAAGAGAATCGAGGAAATAAAGACAGATTACGCCAAGATGATCCATGAGCTCGAGAGCTATAAAGAGAATCTAAACTTTGAGATGTTCTTTTTCGCTCATGCTGAAGAAATTCTACGTGATCCAAAGTTCGGATACTTTTCCTGCCTAGCTCTTCCCGATGACGAGAGTAGATTAAGAGCACTTGAGGTTCTGATGAGACGAATATATCAGCTTTGGATAATGAGATTGATATGCGAGGCCTTGAACGTCGAAGAAATCGCTTTTACAGCAAAAGATGAAAATGGAAGAT